>CAZRQV010000008.1:0-70928 GCA_964602445.1 uncultured Lachnoclostridium sp. | reverse complement strand
TGTTCTCAGCAATGACACTGTAAAAACAGTATTCAGCTTAGACAGCTTTGGTGAAACAAAATAGTGAACTTATTCGTCGTTGAGACGATACGAAAGGGGCTCCGGATTTACCGGAGTCCTTTTCCATTTCCAGGGAAAGAGATTGGTGCATTGTGGTATGAAAGTACAGAGGGTGCTTGCTTTATTTTACTAGTGCAGCGGAAGAATTTTTGATATAATGAAAACCAATGAATGCGAGAGAGGAAGGTAGGAATGAAAAATTATCAGATCACAAGCTGGGTACAGCATTTTATAGAAGATCATGTACAGCCGGGAGATTTCTGTATTGATGCGACCATGGGAAATGGGAATGATACTGCACTGCTCAGCCGGCTGGTTGGAGAAGCCGGAAAGGTGCTGGCATTTGATATTCAGGAACAGGCATTGGAACATACAAGAGAAAAGTTGGAAGCAGAGGCATGTCCTGACAATTATCAGTTATATCTGGTGTCACATGAACAGATGGCAGAGTATGCAGAACCGGAAAGTGTTTCCTGCATTACCTTTAATCTCGGTTATCTTCCCGGAGGGGATCATGAAAAAGCGACGAAAAGTGACAGCAGTGTTCGGGCAATCGAAACCGGATTCACTCTTTTGAAGAAAAAAGGGTTGATGACAGTCTGTATTTACAGTGGCGGTGATACCGGATTTGAAGAAAAAGAGACCGTTCTTTCTTATCTAAAAGCATTGGATCCGAAAAAGTATCTGGTGATCGTATCAGAATATGCCAATCGGCCGAATCACCCACCCATACCGGTATTGATCATAAAACTGTAAGGGATGGGGAAAGAATAGAAAAATAAACAGGGAGAAGGAGAATCTTATGGGAAAATATGTGATGGCACTGGATGCAGGAACGACCAGCAACCGGTGTATCTTATTTGATAAAACAGGAAAAATGTGCAGTGTGGCACAGCGGGAATTTACCCAGTATTTTCCGCAGCCGGGCTGGGTAGAGCATGATGCAGATGAGATCTGGGCAAGCCAGCTGGGAGTGGCAGTGGAAGCGATGAATATGATCGGTGCTTCTGCGGAAGATATTGCAGCCATCGGAATTACCAATCAGAGAGAAACGGCCATTGTATGGGATAAAAATACCGGGATTCCGGTCTATCATGCCATCGTATGGCAGTGCCGCAGAACTTCAGAATATTGTGATTCCCTGAAAGCGAAGGGACTGACAGAAAAGTTTCGGAAAAAAACAGGTCTGGTCATTGATGCGTACTTTTCCGGCACAAAGATCAAATGGATTCTGGATCATGTACCGGGAGCAAGGGAAAAAGCAGAGGCAGGAGAACTTCTTTTCGGTACGGTGGAAACGTGGCTGATCTGGAAACTGACCAAAGGTGCAGTTCATGTAACAGATTATTCGAATGCATCAAGAACCATGCTCTTTAATATCAATACATTAGAATGGGATGAAGAGATTCTGGCAGAACTGGGAATTCCAAGAACCATGCTGCCGGAAGTGAAACCGTCCAGCTGTGTTTACGGAATGGCAGATCCTTCCTATTTAGGAGGTTCGATCCCGATTGCAGGAGCGGCAGGAGATCAGCAGGCAGCCTTATTTGGTCAGACCTGTTTTCAGCCGGGAGAAGCAAAAAATACCTACGGTACCGGATGCTTCCTTTTGATGAATACCGGAGAACAGCCGGTATTTTCGGACAATGGTCTGGTAACCACCATTGCGTGGGGATTGGATGGTAAGGTAAATTATGCACTGGAAGGTTCGATCTTTGTCGGCGGTGCGGCAATTCAGTGGCTGAGGGATGAGATGCGCCTGATCGATTCCTCCGCAGATTCGGAATATATGGCGAAGAAAGTAAAAGATACCAACGGCTGCTATGTAGTTCCGGCATTTACCGGACTGGGTGCACCTCATTGGGATCAGTATGCCAGAGGAACGATCGTAGGTATTACCCGTGGAGTGAATAAATATCATATCATTCGGGCAACGCTGGAATCGATTGCGTACCAGGTCAATGATGTCCTGGAAGCCATGAAAGCAGATTCCGGAATTGCACTGTCAGCGTTAAAAGTAGACGGCGGTGCCAGTGCCAACGATTTTCTGATGCAGACACAGGCAGACATCATTCATGCGCCGGTGCATCGTCCGGTCTGTGTGGAAACGACTGCGATGGGAGCAGCCTATCTGGCCGGACTGGCAGTGGGATATTGGAAAAACAAAGAAGAAGTTCTGAAAAACTGGTCGATGGATGCGGTCTTTTTGTCATCTATCGAAGAGGAAGAACGGGAAAGAAAGATCAAAGGCTGGAACAAAGCAGTTAAATATGCCTATGGCTGGGCGAAGGAAGAATAAAAATCCTTCGGGAGAACTTTCTATCATGCGAATGCTGGGGGACTACGTCCGGTTAAATTTCAGTAAATTTTCAAGAAACCCGATTGACTTTTGAAAATACTTATCATAGAATCGGTTTATCGAAAAGGGAGTAGTTGCATGCTTTTTTTGCATGTCCTAATCTTCGTCAGGACGTCCGAAAGGACCGGAGGTTAGGTGACGATTGTTAAACAAGACTTTTTGTGTACATTTTTGTGCGCAAAAGGTCTTTTTCTTTTGCGCAGAATTGCTTGATCATAGAATTGAAAGGAGAATCAGCGTGAAAGAAATTTATCAGAAAACGAAGGAAGAATTATTGGAATCCTTCGGCAGTGCTTCCGGAATTTCGGAAAAGGAAGCGACACAATTGCTGGAGAAGTATGGGGAAAATGCTTTGGAGGAAAAGGGAAAGAAAGGAGTGATGCAGGTCTTTCTGGAACAGTTCGCGGATCTGCTGGTCGTTATTCTGATCATAGCAGCATTAATCTCTATGGTGTCCGGAAATGTGGAAAGTACCATCGTTATTTTTGCAGTGATCATATTAAATGCAGTGTTGGGAACCGTTCAGTATGTAAAAGCAGAAAAGTCGCTGGACTCTTTGAAAGAACTGTCCGCACCGAAAGCAAAGGTTTTCAGAGATGGAATCCGAAAAGAGATTCCATCGAAAGAAGTAGTTCCGGGTGATCTTTTGATGTTGGAAGCTGGAGATATGATCGCGGCGGATGGCAGGATCATGGAAAATTTTTCTCTTCAGGTCAATGAAAGTTCTCTGACGGGAGAATCAGCCAATGTAGACAAAAAAGAGGAAACCATCGAAACAGAGGCTGCCTTAGGAGATCGTTATAATATGGTCTTTTCCGGAAGTCTGGTTACTTACGGAAGAGCCAATGTTCTGGTTACAGCTACCGGTATGAATACGGAAATGGGCAAGATTGCAGCCCTGATGAATGATACAAAAGAGAAAAAGACACCGTTACAAGTCAGTTTAGATGATTTCAGCAAAAAACTTGCCATGGTCATCATGGTCATCAGTGGGATCGTATTTGGAATGAGAATCTGGCAGGGCGAACCGGTGTTGGATTCTTTGATGTTTGCAGTTGCGCTGGCAGTTGCAGCAATTCCGGAAGCATTAAGCTCTATCGTTACGATCGTGCAGGCAATGGGAACGAGAAAAATGGCTGCAGATCATACCATTATCAAAGATCTGAAAGCCGTGGAAAGTCTGGGCTGTGTATCGGTGATCTGTTCCGATAAAACAGGAACATTGACCCAGAATAAGATGACGGTTCAGGAAGTTTACATTGATGGAACCTGTGTGCAGCCGGAGGAACTGCAGCTGACTTCCACTGTTCATCGGTATTTGCTGTATGCAGCGATCTTAAATAATGATTCCACCATTCATAGCGGAAAAGACATCGGAGATCCGACGGAAACTTGTCTGTTGAATATGGCAAGAAAAGCCGGTTTGGACAGTGCTGGTATTAACGAAGAAGATCTTCGAAGCATGATGCCTCGTATGGAAGAACTTCCATTTGACTCTGACCGTAAACTGATGAGCAGCAAATATCGGGTTCATGGTGTACCGACGATCCTGACCAAAGGGGCTGTGGACGTACTCTTAGACAGAGTGAAAAATATCATATCTTCTGACGGAATCCACCGGATTACAGAAGAAGAAAAACAGAAGATCTTAGAGCAGAATCAGACATTTTCAGAAAACGGGCTGCGTGTCCTGGCCTTTGCTTATAAAGAATGCGAAGAAACCAATTGTCTGTCGATGGAAGATGAATCTGATCTGACCTTTATCGGACTGGTTTCCATGATGGATCCGCCAAGGGAAGAGTCCAAAGGAGCAGTAAAAGATGCCATTGGCGCAGGAATTCGTCCGGTCATGATCACAGGAGATCATAAGGTAACAGCAACTGCCATTGCCAAACAGATCGGAATCTATCAAGACGGGGATCTGGCAGTTACCGGACAGGAACTGGATAAGATGTCAGAGGGAGAGTTGGATCAGAAGCTGGAACACATTTCTGTCTATGCCAGAGTGTCGCCGGAAAATAAGATCCGGATCGTAGATGCATGGCAGAAAAAAGGAAGAATCGTAGCCATGACAGGGGACGGTGTCAATGATGCTCCGGCACTGAAAAAAGCGGATATTGGTGTGGCGATGGGAATCACAGGAACAGAAGTGTCCAAAGATGCATCAGCGATGATTCTGGCAGATGATAATTTTGCAACCATTATGAAAGCGGTACTGAACGGAAGAAATGTATATAGAAATATCAGAAATGCGATTCAGTTTTTACTTTCCGGAAATATGGCGGCAATTCTGGTGGTGCTGTTCTGTTCCGTAATGGTACTGGATACACCGTTTGAATCGGTGCATCTTCTGTTCATCAATCTTTTGACCGATTCCCTGCCTGCATTGGCCATTGGTATGGAGCCGTCAGATCGGGAATTGCTGAAAGATCAGCCGAGAGATCCAAAAACAGGAATTTTAACGAAAAATTTCATGGCAAACCTGGCAGGTTACGGTGTGCTGATCGCCGCAGTCACACAGACGGCGTATTATCTGGGATTGGAAAGAAATCCAATGACTGCAAGTACCATGGCATTTGCCACTTTAACATTGGCAAGACTGTTCCACGGATTTAGCTGCAGAAGTGAATTTTCACTGAAAAAGATCGGGATCATGAGCAATCAGTGGAGTGTTGCAGCATTTGCGGTAGGAGTCGTATTACTGGCTGCAGTTCTCTTTGTTCCGGGTCTGCAGGGACTGTTTATGGCAGAGTCTTTGGAAATGACACAGATACTTTGGATCTTTCTGTTGGCAGTGATTCCGACAGTCGTGATCCAGATGGGAAGAATGGCTAAGGAATGGTTAAAAAGAGCTTAGGCGAATTGAAAAAGAAAAAACCATTTGTTAGTATGGGGTTTGGCTGGCGAAAAAATCAGCCATTCTATGGAAACGTTTGAAAGGATATTAAATATGGATGTTACAAATTTTATGGGGCTGTTAGGAGGCCTGGCATTATTCCTTTACGGAATGCAGATGATGAGCACGGGTCTTGAATCTGCTGCCGGCAACAAGATGAAAACAATTCTGGAAAAACTGACAGCAAACAGATTTCTGGGAGTTTTAGTAGGTGCACTGATCACAGCTGTCATTCAGTCTTCTTCTGCAACGACAGTTATGGTGGTTGGTTTTGTAAATTCAGGTATGATGACCTTAAATCAGGCAATCTGGATCATTATGGGTGCCAATATCGGTACAACCATTACCGGACAGCTGATCGCATTGGATGTGGGAGCGATCGCACCGCTGATCGCATTTATTGGGGTAGCAGCCATTGTATTTTTAAAGAATGAAAAGATCAAACATATCGGAGAGATCATGGCAGGTCTTGGGGTTCTCTTTATCGGTATGGATATGATGGGCGCAGCGATGAAACCGCTGGCAGCTTCGGAAGCATTTGTAGGTCTGCTTACCAAATTCGAAAATCCATTGCTGGGAATTCTGGCAGGAACCGTATTTACTGCATTGATCCAGTCTTCTTCTGCATCGGTCGGTATTTTGCAGGCGCTGGCAGGCAGCGGCGTGATCGGCTTAAAGAGTGCGGCATTCGTATTATTCGGGCAGAATATCGGTACCTGTATCACCGCTTTCTTAGCTTCGATCGGAACCAATACCAATGCAAAACGAACCACAGTGATCCACATTATGTTTAACGTGTTCGGAACCCTCGTATTTACCACTCTTTGTCTGGCAACACCGATCATTGCACTGGTAGAAGGATGGACACCGGGAAATGCTCCGGCACAGATTGCAAATTTACATACGATGTTTAATATCGTAACAACACTGCTGCTGCTTCCGGTAGGTACTTATTTAGGTAAGATCGCAACCGTGATTCTGCGTGAAAAAGCCGGAGAACCGGAAACCGAAGAAATGCATGTGAAACATTTGCTGGATATGAAACATATTAATAATGATATGCTGGGTGGTGTCATGATCTGTGGCGAAGGAATTAAGCAGGAACTGATGCGAATGATGGACATGGCAAAAGAAAATGTAGCAGAAGCATTTGAAGTAGTCATCGAAAAAAATAAAAGTAAACTGGCAGTGGTAGAAGAACGAGAAGAATATGTGGATTTCCTGAATAAAGAAATTTCTACCTATATTACAGCAGCAATCTCTCACGAAACCACAACTTCCGGCAGTCAGATCTTTAACAGTCTGTTCTCCATCAGCAGCAACATCGAACGACTGAGTGATCATGCGATTAATATTGCAGGATATTCCAAAATGCTTTCAGAGAAAAAGATCACTTTCTCTCAGGCAGCCAACGAAGAACTTGTACAGATGAAAAAGGTCTGTATGGAAGTTTTTAAGGTACTTTTGGAAAGACCTTCTGATTATGTGGAATGGCATGAAAAAGTTGCCTGTATGGAACAGAAAATCGATGATATGACTGCATTGTATAGAAACAATATGTATGCAAGAATCCATGCAGGAAAATGCAGCGACGAAGGAAGCATCTTATTTTCTGAAATGCTGACAGATTTCGAGCGTATCGGCGATCATGCGCTGAACATTGCCAACGAAATGTTAAAAATGGAAATCGCATAACGGATGAAAAATTTCTGTTCCAATTGTGTGACGGCGAGAGTCTTTTGAAAATAACGGTATTACCAGGATCCAATACAAATTAGATTGCGGCATGATCATTACGGAGAAAAGTATGAAAGAACTTCGTAGTTTGGTATCATAATCAGTATTTAAAACCGCTGAAGATTTTGTAAATTGTATTTCTGCTCAATAATGACTAAGTAGAAAATATTACTTGATCGGATTTGGATGGAGTGTTACAAAATAGCTGATTTTTCAGTTATGGAGTAATGCTCCTTTTTTGCATTTTTGGGGAATTGCTTATTTTAAATTACATTGTCCAAGGTTTGTGTTTCCTACGCAGATACGATAAGATAGAGACAGAAAATGAACAGAATACGGAGGTGTCATTTATGAAATTGATTCATTTGGGTGATCTTCATTTAGGAAAGCATGTGAATGAGTTTCATATGATCGAAGATCAGAAATATATGCTGGAGCAGATCATAGATTTGATAAAACAGGAAGCAATCGATGCGGTGCTTTTGGCAGGCGATATTTTTGACCGTTCGGTTCCAAGCGAAGAAGCGGTTAAAGTTTTGGATGAATTTTTGACGAAGATGGCTGAAATGGGAAAACAGGTTTTTGCGGTTAGCGGAAATCATGATTCAGATGAGCGATTGAACTATGGAAGCCGCTTATTTGAAAAAAACAATATTTATATTGCAGGAAGATATGATGGAACGGTTCGCTGCATTGATATCGAAGATGCTTATGGGCCGCTTCATATCTGGCTGATGCCGTATGTGAAAGCGTCCAGAGTTGCGCATTATTTTCCGGAAGAAAAGATGAATACCTATGATGATGCATTTCAAACGGCATTGAAGCATTGCAACTTACAGAAAGAGGAACGAAATGTCATTGTAGTTCACCAATTTGTAACCGGAAGCAGTGTGGAAACAGAGCCGGAACTTGCCGGTTCGGAAACAATCCTGTTGAATGTAGGAACGGTAGATCGAATCAGTGCAGATTGTTTTGATGATTTTGACTATGTTGCCATGGGACATATTCACAGCAGTCAGGCGGTGGGAAGGGAAACCTGCCGATATTCCGGTTCTCTTTTGAAATATTCCTTAAATGAGCGGGAGCTCAACAGACAGAAGACGATTCCGATCATTACACTGAAAGAAAAAGGAAATGTAACGGTGGATCTGGTTTCGATCAAACCCAAAAGAGAGATCCGACATATCCGGGGACAATTACAGGAACTGCTCTGTCATGCAGAAGATACCGAAGATTATATTTATGCAACGCTGACAGACGAAAGGTCTCAGTTTGATGCAATGGCCAGGCTGCGGGAAGTGTATCCAAGGGTAATGAAGATGGATTATGATAATCAGGAGACACGGGCATTGATGGAAGAGAATGCAGAGTTTGAAACCGAAGGAAAAAGTTTTGAAGAGCTGATCAATGGATTTTTTAATACTTATCGGGGAACTGAGCCGAGCAGAGAAGAATGGGAAGTATTGATGGAAGTAGCCAGAGAAGCGGGGGTGATTGAATGAAACCGATCAAATTGGTGATGAATGCTTTTGGACCATATGCATCCAAAGCGGAAGTGGATTTTGAAGCGTTTGGTGATCAGGGAATCTTTTTGATCACTGGTGATACCGGCGCAGGAAAAACTACGATCTTTGATGCGATTACATTTGCATTGTTTCATAAAACCAGCGGAATGGACAGGGACGTTAAAAGTTTACGCAGTGATTTCGCAGAGAAACAGGAAGAAACTTATGTGGAATTTATGTTTTCCCATCTGGACAGAGAATACAGGATCAAACGTTATCCGTCCTATACCGCAGAGAAACTGAGAGGAACGGGAGTAACGGAGAGAGCAGCGAAAGCAGAGTTTTATCGATTCCCGGAGCCGCCGATCTCGGGAGTTACACAGGTGGATGAAGCAGTAGTACAGCTGTTAAGGATCAATTATGAACAGTTTAAACAGATTTCCATGATTGCACAGGGGGAATTTCGAAAAGTTCTGAATGCGGATCCGAAAGCGCGGGGAGAAATCCTGCAGAAATTGTTTTCCACAGCCGGTTATCAAAGGATGGGAAATCGGATGGAGGAACGGTATCAGAAGGTAAAAGAAGAAACCGAAAATATTTACAGGAGTATTGCCCAGTATTTTGACAGTGTTGTATGCGGCGAAGGAAGTGCTTATCAGGAAGCATTAGAACGGCAAAAGCAGCTTGCGGTGGAGAATAAGATCCGATATCAGTCGGAAGAACGCTTCACACTTCTGGAGCAGCTGATTGCAGAAGATCAGATGGCGGAAGAGGAACAGCAGGAAAAATACAGGCAGGCGGATGCTGCTGCCACGGAAAAAGAAAAGGAATATATCCAGGTTTCCAATGAACAAAAATTATTTTTAAACTATGATAAGCTTTGTGCTGAAAAGGCAGCATTGGAACAGAAACAGCCGGAAATAGATCGGCTGGAGCATTGGCTTCAGGAAGAGAAAAAAGCGGTGTATGATGTAAAACCGTGTTATGACAGTTATCAGGAATGGAAAAAGAAGCAGCAGGCGGCAGAAGCGGCGTGGACAGCTGCGAAGGAAAATCGAAGACTTGCTGAAGAAAATGAAGAACGAGCGAAAAAAGACTATGAAACGGCAGTGTCTCAAAAAGGTCAGGCACAGGAGTGGAAAGAAAAAGCGGCACTGATGAAAGAGGAAGAAGCTCAATACGAACAGAGAGATCGCCTGCAGCAGGAGATTTTGAAGAGTCAGCAGAAAGAAGCCGCTGTTCAGAAAACGATCGATCGGGCAGAAACAGAACTGAATCATAGAAAAGAGCAGATAGAAAACTGGGAGGAAGGAAAAAAAGAGCGGGCAGAGGCACCGCAAAAAGTTCTGATCTATGAACAGAAAAAGAAAGAATGGTCAGAAAAAATAGACAGATGTAGGGAGCTGATCGATGAGGAATATCCGAAGCTTCAGAAAAAGGAAGAGGAACTTCGGGAAGCACAAAAGGAATATGAAGAAAGAAGACAAGATTACGATCAGTGCAAAGATAGCTATGATCGCATGGAAAATGCATTTGAAAAATCCCAGGCAGGGATTCTTGCTGCAAAACTGACAGAAGGAGAAGCGTGTCCGGTGTGCGGATCACGTTCCCATCCTCATCCGGCAGTATTGACCGCAGAAAGTGTGACGCAGGAAATGCTGGAAAAGGCAAAAGAAGCTCGTGATCAGCTGGAACAGAAAAAAAATAATGCCCATAGTACAGCGGTTTCTGCGAAAGCTGCTTATGAAACGGAGACAAGGACGTTTCAGGAACAGGCGTGGAAAGAACTGGACGTGGATAAGGCTGAGCAAAATGTCGGCATCGAAGTGGATCTGGAATTTTTTGTAAAAGAATTAAAAGAACTGCGGGAATCAGCGAAAAAAGAAGAGAACAAAGTGTCAGAACAATTGGAATGCCAGAAAAAAGCGCAGAAAGAACTACATGAATTAGAAATTAAGCTTGAAAAAGCTGCAAAAGAGCAAAGAGAACAGACCGAGAATTTGGATGTGTTAAAGAAAGAATTGGGAGAGCAGGAAAAGAGTCTTTCGGCGTTACAGGGGCAACTGCAGGGAATGAAGCCTCTTCCGTACGGAACTTTGAAAGAAGCCAGAGAAAAGCGTACGGAGCTGGAACAGGAGGCAGAAAAATGTCTGAATGAAATCGAAGAAAGACAGAAAGAACTGGAAAACGCAAAACTGCGAAGTTCCGGTGCAGAAGCGGCTTTAGAAAGAAGCAGAGAACTGTATGAAGATCATTGTTCGGAACTGGAGAAAAAAGAAAAATGTTATGAAATCCAGAGAACAGCGTCCGGTTTTGTAACTGAGAAAGCATTTTTGGAAGTTTTGGTACCGAAGGAAGAGCTTGAACGTCAGGAAAAACTGCTGCAAAGTCATAAAGAAAAGGTGGCAGTCAATGCGGCAGAATTCCAAAATGCAGAAAAAGAGATTCAGGGAAAGCAGCGCAGAGACGAGAAAAAAGTAAAAGAGGAACGAGATGCGAGCAGAGAATTACGTGAAAACACACATAAGCTGCTGCAAAAAACAATCCACAGGAAAGAGGCGAATCAGGAGCTGTTGGTCAGAATCAGGAATCAGTATGAAAAAGCAGCTGTTCAGATGGAAAAAGTAAATCTGCTTGGAAATCTTTCTTCTCTGCTGAGAGGAAAAACAGCAGGGGCAAGTAAAACTTCGCTGGAAACCTATGTACAGATTGCAGGGTTTGATGGAATCATTCATGCTGCAAATAAAAGACTGCAGCCGATGAGCGGCGGACAATATCAGCTGTATCGGCATGAGGATCTGGATTCAAAGAAAGATGAGGCATTGAAGCTGGATATTCTGGATCAGTATACCGGAAAAAAACGGCCGGTAAGTACGCTGTCCGGCGGAGAAAGTTTTCTTGCTTCATTAAGTCTGGCCCTGGGACTTTCGGACCGTGTATCGGCCAATGCCGGAGGAATTCAGATGGGTACATTGTTTATCGATGAAGGATTTGGAACTTTAGATGAAAAGGCATTGAATGATGCACTCAACATGCTGCATGAGCTGTCAAACAGCAATAAGCTGATCGGTATCATCAGTCACAGGGAAGAATTAAAAGAAGTTCTTCCGAAGAAACTGATCGTTAAAAAGACCAATCATGGAAGTACGGTTGAAACTGATCTTGGAATTTAAAGAAAGTACCGGCGATTGACGAGTGAAGAAAATCTGAATACAATGTGAACTGATATCATGGAAAGTAAAGAGGTTTTTATGGCATATTATTATGATCAGTTATCGAAAACAGAACAAAAAGTATATTACGGAATCAAAGAGGGGCTGGAAGCACTGGCTCCTTCTTTTTCGGTTCCTTTAATCGACGGGAAACGGTTATCGGATATTTATTTTATGGTGCGTATGGATCATCCGGAAATTTTCTGGTCTGTGAAATTCAGTTACAGATATTATAAAGATTCTCCAAATGCGGAAATCATTCCGGAGTATTTATTTAAGAAAAATCAGATTGTGGAGCATCAGAAAGCGATGGATTCCAGAATCAAAAAACTGGCGAGACAGGCAGAGAAAATGAATGAAAAGGAAAAAGAGCTGTTTATTCATGATTTTATCTGTCAGAATGTCCGTTATGATAAATTAAAAAAAGCATATTCCCATGAGATTATCGGACCGCTGGGACAAGGAGTCGGTGTCTGTGAAGGAATCGCAAAAACAGTGAAGGTGCTGTGTGATGCGCTGGGAATCTGGTGTGTCATTGCACTGTGCGGCAACAATCCGGAAAAAGGGATCAAATATCGTCATATGTGGAATGTGGTGCGCATCGGAGGAAGCTATTATCATCTGGACGTTACCTTTGATAATTCTTTGGGAAAAGACGGAACCATTCGCTATGACTATTTTAATGTAAATGATTCTGCAGTGTTTAAGGATCATGAACCGCTGATCTATCCTCTGCCGGCATGTACCGATGGAAATGGTTCTTACTATAAAGAGAAAAAGCTGTCCTGGACAAAGTACGAGGAAGTACGGAAGCGGACTGCCCAGGCAGTGAAAAAGGGAAAACTGTTGATCTTTCAGTGGAGAGGCAGTTATCTGACGAAAGAGGTTTTAAAAGAACTGTTTGAAATTTTTCAGGAAGAAGCAGCGAAAAAGGGAAAGTATGCATATCTTTCCCTGAACCATGCACAGGCAATTTTGCAGGTACGTTTTTCGGAACAGGCACCTCAGCAGGAGATTGTAGAAGAGGAAGCAAATGAAGGGGAAACGATCGGGGAAGCCGGTGCAACATAGAATTTAAAAAATGTATTGTAAAATCCGGTGAAATGTGCGATGATAGATGAAATACTTTACAAATGCATTACTTTAATGCAATAAAGAAAGTGGAGAGAAGTTATGAAAAAGAAAAATGAAACACAACGAGGCCAGTTTGGCACAAAATTTGGGTTTATCATTGCATGCATCGGTTCTGCAGTAGGAATGGCGAATATCTGGATGTTTCCTTACCGAACAGGAAAATTCGGAGGTGCAGCATTTTTAATTCCCTATTTTATTTTTGTCATTTTGTTAGGATTTTCCGGAGTGATCGGAGAAATGGCATTTGGAAGAAGCATGCAGACCGGTCCCATCGGAGCATTTGGGAAGGCTATGAAACTGCGTTTTGGAAAAAAAGCGGAAGCATGGGGAAGATGGATTGGTGTGATCCCGGTGATCGGTTCGATGGGAATTGCCATCGGATATTCGGTTGTTGTTGGCTGGGTATTAAAATATTTGTTCAGCGCACTGAAGGGAGAATTGATCCATGTGGAAAATATGGGTGCATTCTTTGGAACGATCGCAGGAAACTTTGGAAATGTCAGCTGGCATTTGTTGGCACTGGCTATTACATTCCTGATCATGGGGATGGGTGTTTCCAAAGGGATTGAAAAGGTAAATAAGGTAATGATGCCTGTATTTTTCCTCTTTTTCGTGATCCTGATGTTTCGTGTGATGACACTTCCGGGAGCAGGGGCAGGATATCGTTATCTGTTCGTTCCGGAATGGGAACAGCTGACCAATGTAAAAACCTGGGTCTATGCGTTGGGACAGGCATTTTTCTCCCTGTCTTTGGCAGGTTCCGGAACGGTCGTTTACGGAAGTTATTTAAAAGAAGACGTAGATGTAGTCAGCAGTGCAAAAAATGTAGCTGTATTTGATACACTTGCAGCGTTGCTGGCAGGTATGGTAGTCATTCCGGCGGTGTTCGCTTTTGGAATGGATGTTGCCAGCGGACCTCCTCTGATGTTTATTACGCTGCCGGCAGTCTTTCAGCAGATGCCGTTAGGTACTGTATTTGCAGTAATCTTTTTCGCAGCAGTGCTGTTTGCAGCATTGACTTCTCTGATGAATCTGTTTGAAACACCGGTAGAAGCACTGCAGGAACAATTTGGATTATCCAGAATTCCGGCGATTCTGATCGTAGCAGCCGCAGGTGCACTCATCAGTATTTTTATTGAAAATGGTGATGCTGTCAGTGCATGGATGGATGTGATTTCGATTTATGTCATTCCGTTAGGTGCACTTCTTGCAGGAATTATGTTTTTCTGGGTATGCCCGAAAGGATTTGCGAAAAAAGAAGCAGAAAAAGGCTGTGCGAAGAAGCTGGGAAGCTGGTTTGAGCCTTTGACCAAATATGTTTTTGTAGGAATTACACTGATAGTTTACGTGTTGGGAATCTTTTTTGGCGGCATTGGCTGAGACTATTTTACTGATCCGGAGATAGAAAAGATTGACAATAGAATATTCTGTACTTAAAATGAAAGTAGCGTTATGTTTTAAAAACGATAACGAGGAGGAATCAGAATGATCTATTTGGACAATGCAGCCACATCTTTAAAACGACCGGATCAGGTTGTAGAGGCAGTCTGCAGGGCAATGCAGAATTTTGGCAACAGCGGCAGAGGTGCTCATGGAAGTACACTGGATACTTCAAGACAGATCTATCAGGTGCGTTGTAAAATAGCAGAATTTTTCGAGTGTCCTTCTCCAAGAAATGTAATCTTTACTTCGAATGCGACGGAAGCACTGAATATTGCGCTGTTTGGAATGTTTTCTCCGGGAGACCATGTGATTTCTACGGATTTGGAACACAATTCTGTGCTGCGTCCGCTGTACGCATTGGAAAAAACGGGAATTGAAGTCAGCTTTTGTCCTGCAGATGCGTTCGGCAGGATTGACGAAAAAGATCTGGAACGATTCAGAAAATCAAATACAAAGGCAGTCGTATGCACCCACGGATCGAATCTGACGGGAAACGTGCTGGATCTGGAAAGGATCGGAAGATTTTGTAAGGATCATGGACTGCTTTTTATGGCAGATGTTTCTCAAACCGGAGGCAGTCTGCCTATTTCTATGAAAAAAATGAATATAGATGTGCTGTGTTTTACCGGTCATAAGGCATTGATGGGTCCTCAAGGAACGGGAGGACTGTGTCTGGGAGAAAATGTTCAGATCCGTCCTTTGAAAACCGGAGGTACCGGAGTTCAGACGTATCTGCCGCAGCAGCCGGAAGAATATCCCACCCGTCTGGAAGCAGGAACACTGAACGGTCATGGAATTGCAGGCTTAGGAGCAGCCATTGATTATATTAAGGAAACCGGACTGGAAAAGATCCATGCTCATGAAATAAAACTGGCAGCTTATTTTGCGGAAGAGGTAAGTAAGATTCCGGGAATTACGGTGTATGGGGATTGGCAGCAGGAAGTTCGCTGTCCCATCGTTTCTCTGAATTATGAAGAGATTGAATCCGGAAGACTGGCAGATCTTTTGTGGGAAGAGTACGAAATTGCAGTTCGGGCAGGTGCCCACTGTGCGCCGCGGATGCATCGGGCGTTAGGAACGGAGGAACAGGGAGCAGTTCGTTTCAGCTTTGGCTGGTTTAATACCATGGAAGAAGTGGAAACTGCCGTTGCAGCATTAAAGAGGATCGTAGAATGATAGAAAAAAAGAAATATTTGGTGGTGACGTTTTTTACGACGGCAGGAGCCATGGCAATGGAACAACAGGCTGGGAAAGCAGGCATTGCCGGAAAACTGATCTCTGCACCGCGAAATCTCAGCAGCGACTGCGGAATCGCATTCCGTACAGAGCTGGAATACGAAGAAGCACTAAAAACAATGATTCACAGAAAAGATTTAGAGATTGAGGCAATTCACAGCCTGGAAATGTGAGGAAAAGATGGAAAATGATGTAAAACTGACAAAGCTGGCACATTGTGCCGGATGCGGAGCAAAAGTAGGGGCAGGAACCTTGAGCAAACTGCTGGAAGGGATCAAAGTCCATACGGATCCGAACCTTTTGGTAGGATTTGATAAAAGCGACGATGCCAGTGTTTATAAGATCAGTGAGGAACTGGCACTGGTGCAGACGCTGGATTTTTTTCCGCCGATCGCAGATGATGCTTATACCTTTGGGCAGATTGCAGCGACCAATGCATTAAGTGATGTTTATGCCATGGGCGGAGAACCGAAGCTTGCCATGAATATTATGGCGGTGCCGGCGGATATGCCTTCAGAAGTGGTTCATGCCATGTTAAAAGGCGGTTATGATAAAGTTTATGAAGCCGGAGCATTGATTACAGGAGGACACAGTATTTTAGATCCGGAACCGAAATACGGATTGTCTGTCACCGGATTTGTGCATCCGGATAAACTGCTGACCAACAGCGGAGCCAAACCGGGAGATGTTCTGATTCTGACTAAACCGATCGGGATCGGGATTCTGACTACAGCAGCAAAAGTAGACGGACTTGTGGAAAAAGAAGTAATGGATTGGGCGTATGGTCTGATGACAACGCTGAATAAAAATGCCAGAGATATTATGGTGAAATACAAGGTACACAGCTGTACAGACGTTACCGGTTTTGGACTTCTGGGACATGGTCTAGAAATGGCACAGGGAAGTGATACGGAATTACATATTCAGGTGGATCAGATCGATCTGATCAGTCAGTCGTTAGAATTTGCCAGAATGGGAATCCTTCCGGAAGGCATGTATCGAAACCGCAAATTTGCACAGGAACAGGTAGAGGAAGGAAACGTGGAACTGGCAAAACAGGATATGCTGTATGATCCGCAGACTTCCGGAGGATTGTTGATCGCGGCAGCACCGGAAGATGCAGACAGATTACTGGAAGAACTGCAGGGAAATGTTCCGTCTGCACAGCGTATCGGTACGGTGAAAGCGTACCGCGGCAAGAAACGAATCTATCTGAAGTAACTTTCAGATAAAAATAAAAAGGAGAGAGATGATTATGACAAAAAAAATCAATCTTTGGGTGGTCATCACAGGTTTTGTGATCGGTCTGGCAGCCCTGACTTTAACAAAGCTGGGTAACCCTGCCAACATGGGCTTTTGTATTGCCTGCTTTTTAAGAGACATTGCCGGAGCGACCAAGCTTCACAGTGCAGCCGTTGTTCAGTATGTCAGACCGGAAATCATTGGTCTTGTATTAGGTTCAATGATCATGGCACTGGTAACCGGAGAATTTAAAGCACGTGCGGGATCTTCACCAGCAACCCGTTTCTTATTGGGAATGGTTGTAATGATCGGCAGTCTGGTATTTTTAGGATGCCCGTTAAGAATGGTTATTCGTATGGGCGGCGGAGACTTGAATGCATTTGTAGGTCTTGCAGGATTTGCCATCGGTATTCTGATCGGCATTTTCTTCCTGAAAAAAGGGTTCTCTTTAAAACGAAGCTATGTTGTCAGCAAAGGAGAAGGATTTGTGCTTCCGACTGTTATGGTACTTCTGCTTGCAGGAATGCTTCTGGTTCCGACGATTTTCGCATTTTCTGAAAAAGGACCAGGTTCGATGCATGCACCATTCCTTGTGGCTTTGCTCATTGCATTGGTTGTAGGTGTACTGGCTCAGAAATCCCGTATCTGTATGGTAGGCGGAATGAGAGATGCATTTATGTTTCAGGATTTTAACCTGTTGTCAGGATTTGCAGTAATCTTTGTAACGATTCTCCTTGGAAATATCATTCTTGGTAATTTCAAAGGTTTTTCTGCTTATTTACAGCCGATTGCTCACGCTGATCAGTTATGGAACCTTTTGGGAATGACAGTTGCCGGATGGGGCTGTGTTCTTCTGGGAGGCTGTCCGCTTCGTCAGCTGATCCTCAGTGGGGAAGGAAATGGAGATTCTGCGGTGACTGTATTTGGTATGATCGCCGGAGCAGCCGTTGCTCATAATTTCTCTCTGGCAGGTTCTGCTGCATCTGTAACCGATGGTGTTTACAGTGCCGGCGGTATCGCTGTGAATGGAAAGATTGCAGTATTTATTTGTTTTGCAATTCTTCTCGCAGTGTCCGTAGTAAACACATTCAAAAAGGAGGGAAAATAAGATGATCGATGCAAGAGGTCTTAGTTGTCCGATGCCTGTCATTCAGGTTCAGAATGCAGTGAAAAAGAATGCACCTGCATCTTTGGAAGTTATGGTAGATAATAAAGTAGCAGTAGAGAATATTACCCGTTATGCCAATGGGCAGGGATATCAGGTTACGGTAGAAGAACAGCAGGATGAATTTTTATTAAAATTGAAAAAATAACCGAAATAAAACCGGTATGCAGCAGCGTAGTTCTTACGCCGTTGGATACCGGTCTTTTTTTTTGATTTTTTAATTCATCTGCTGATGCAGATCATAAGATCGTTCTGAAACGGATCAGAGCAGCGCTTAGCTTTCTACGACTTCCAGAACATCCATTGGACATGCTTTTGCACAGATGCCGCATGCGATACATTTAGATGCTGTTTCGGAATCTTCTGCTTTTACCATTAAGCCGAATGGACATGCATCTACACATAAACCACAGCCGGTGCAAAGTTTTTTGTTTACCATGTAAACACCTTTTGCGTTCTGTTTGATCGCACCGTTTGGACAGACTTCTGCACATTTTCCGCACTGTGGACATGCCATAGGGCGAACTGCTTTCTTTTCTACGATCTGGATGCAGGATTTGTCTGGATCAAATGTTTTGTAAAATGCTTCAGAACAAGCCTGAACACACTGAAGACATGCCATACATGTGCTGCCTTTTTTTACTGTTAATTTTTTCATGGAAATACCTCTTTCGTTACTTTTTAGTGAAATATTTAAATGTTGAGAACTACCTCAACGGGAACTTGTGAAATGATCTCTGCCAAACACTTCACGTAAATATTCATTCTATTAATAACTATAAAGGAAGTTGAAGATAAAAGCAATAAGTTAGGAATTTCTAACTTGCACTAAATTTCATGTCTGCTGCAGAAATTCAGAGTGATAAAACTGCTGTTTTGGAAAATAGTTGTTGATACCGTGGTCTTCTTATGGTGTTAAAAAGTGTTTTTTATTACACTTAAAACTTCTTCGATGCTGAGATTTTCTTGTTTGGCAATCCGTGCCAGATCTTCGTATTCATATTTACTCCGTTTTACACCGTATCCGGAATAATCTTTTCTGCGGACACTTCCGTAAGGGGTCTCTGTTTCCGTGCTGTACCGTTTTAAAATACTCCGCTCTGTTTTACGTTCCCGGATTCCGGCGGTGGAAGTGTACTGAAACATTGCTTTGGTAAGCGTTTCTTTAGATTCCGGGGTACAGATCACACAGATCATGGTTCCCGGTCTTGATTTTTTCATGTGGATCGGAACGGTAAAAGCATCGGCGGCGCCTAATTCCAAAAAGCGTTCTAAGGCGAATCCCATCTGTTCTCCGGTCATATCGTCTACATTGCATTGCAGTTCATACATAAGATCTCTGGAAGCTTCAGTTTCTCCCAGCAGGAGGCGGACACAGTTGGCAGCTTCGAAATCTTTTTGGCCCATGCCATAGCCAATGGAAGAAACGCTCATGACAGGCATTTCTTCAAAACCATCTGCAAAATATTTTAAGAGAGCTGCTCCGGTCGGTGTACATAATTCTCCCTGGATCTTTCCGCCGTAGATCGGACAGTGTTGTAAAATATAGGCAGTGGCGGGTGCCGGAACCGGAAGGAGTCCGTGGGCACAGCGTACCTGTCCGGAACCTACATGGACAGGGGAAACGAGAATCTTTTCCGGTGCCAGCTGATCTAAAAGGAAACAAACGGCAGTTACATCTGCAATGGCATCCAAAGTTCCTACTTCATGGAAATGGATTTCCGATACCGGTGTTTGGTGGACATGGCTTTCTGCTTCTGCAATGATCCGATAGACGGCAAGTACCTGTTTTTTTACTGTTTCAGAAAGATTCAGATGTTCTACGATATGTTCGATACCATGAAGGGTATTGTGTTCATGCGTGTGGCCGGAAGGTTCGTGTTCGTGGCAATGTTCTTCTTTTCCGTGGATTTTTACAGAAACATGGGTTCCCTGAATCCCGCATTTTACGGAAGTTTCTTTTTCAAAGCGTACATGAGGGATCCCAATGGCATTTAATCTCTCCATTTGGTGGTCTGGATTGGGAAATAATTCTAAAAGACCGGCCGTGAGCATATCGCCGGCAGCTCCCATTCCGCAGTCAATATATAATGTTTTCATGATTTTTTCTCCATATGATTAATTCGGCTGGCGGAAAAACCGGCGCCAAAGCCGTTGTCGATGTTGACAACCGTTACACCGCTGGCACAGGAATTTAACATGGACAGCAGTGAAGAAATTCCTCCGAAGGAAGCTCCGTAGCCGACACTGGTAGGAACTGCGATGACAGGGCAGTCTGCAAGACCGCCGATCACGCTTGCCAGAGCGCCTTCCATTCCGGCAACGGCAATGATCACGCTGGCGTTCATCAGATCGTCCATATGAGCCAGCAGTCTGTGAACACCGGCAACACCCACATCGTAAAGGCGCAGTACCTGATTGCCTAAAATTTCAGCAGTCAGTGCTGCTTCCTCTGCGACAGGAATATCGCTGGTGCCTCCGGTAGCGACAACAATGGTTCCGATTCCGTCCGGTTCCGGCAGTTCTCCGATGATGCCGATCCTTGCCTGAGCATGATAGGTCATCGGATGTATGGTCTGGATCTGCCGGGCGGAGGTTTCGGATAACCGGGTGATCAGAATGGTTTTCTGACCATGTTCCAGCATGGCACTGCAGATCCCGATGATCTGCTCCGGTGTTTTTCCTTCCCCGTAAATGACTTCCGCAGCACCCTGTCGGATTTTCCGGTGAAGATCCACTTTGGCATAACCAATATCTTCAAAGGGTTCTTTTTTGATTTTCAGAAGTGCGTCCTCTACGGACAGTTCGTTCTTTTGTACTTGTTCTAAAATTGTTTTTATTTCACTCATGAGCGTACCTCTAAATCTACAGTAATCGATGGATAGTATGGTTTTAAGTGCTGTAGGATTTCTTTCCTATATATAAGGAGTTTTTCTAACTGATCTTCTTTCACCTGGATTTTGGCATCGGTTCCGGAAAGGCGGACACGAAAATCGGTAAAACCAAGACCTGCCAGATAAGATTCTGCCTGTTCGGTGGCAGATAGTTTTTCCGGAGTGATCGCTGTTCCGGCAGGAATTCTGGTGGCAAGGCATGCATAAGCCGGTTTGTCCCATGTAAAAAGTCCGGCGTCTCTGGAACGTCTGCGGATTTCCTCTTTGGTCAGACCGCATTCCCGAAGGGGAGAACAAACGGACAGTTCACGAAGCGCTTTCATACCGGGGCGATCGCCGGCATCGTCGGAAGCGTTGGTTCCGTCGATCAAAAGGTCGTATCCGTCATTGCGGGCTGCTTCCAGAATTTTTCCAAAGATTTTCTGTTTGCAGAAATAACAGCGGTTTTTTGGATTTTCCGTAATCTCAGGGTAAGAAAGAACATCAAGCTCTAAAATGGTCATGGAAGCGTTCAGTTCTTTTGCCAGTCTTTTGGCATCTTCCAGTTCGAATTGTGGCTGAAAGGCAGATTTGACATAGTAGGCATGAAGATCACAGCCTGCAAGGAGACCTGCATACAGCAGGTAAGCAGAATCGACACCTCCGGAAAAGGCGAGAGCCGCTTTTGGATGTTCTTTAAAAAATGTATCTAAATTCATACGAAATCTCCTGAAATGAATTGCTGAATGTTACACGGTCTGAAGGAATGTAACATTTAATCAAATGTTACCCTTTGTTTTTTTATCAGTCAACTTGAATTTGCGAAAAAAAGAGAAATAACACGAATTAGGGCTTGTCAAATAAATGTCAATATGATAACTTTTAAGAACAAACAGTTTTATTATATAGAGGCGCTGTTTGAAGGGAAACACAAATACAGATTCTTCAGTTGCAGAAAATGAAGAATCGTTGCTTTGTGTGGTTTTTTTTAAAAGAGATTGTTAAAAAAATAACGAAGGAAGGTAGAAATTATGAGCAGCAAAATTACAGTTATTGGTGCCGGAAATGTAGGTGCAACGATTGCGTATACTTTAGCAAATGATGATATTGCATCAGAAATCGTAATGATCGATATCAAAAAAGAAAAAGTAGAAGGAGAAGTTATGGATATCATCCAGGGAACTTCTTTCAGAGATCCAATCTCAATTGTTGCAGGCGAATATGAAGATGCAAAAGATTCTGACATTGTAATCATCACTTCTGGAATTGGACGTAAGCCGGGTCAGTCAAGACTTGAACTTGCACAGACAAACGTGAATATTATGAAAGATCTTGCGCCAAAGATCGCAGCAGTAGCACCAAATGCGCTTTATATTATCGTAAGCAATCCGGTAGACGTTATGACTTATGTATTTACAAAAGTTTCCGGAATTCCTGAAAACCAGATCATCGGATCCGGTACGATCCTTGATTCTGCCAGACTTCGCTGTGGTATTTCAGAACATTTCGAAATTGCTCAGAAAAACGTTCACGCTTATGTATTTGGCGAACATGGCGATACTTCATTTATCCCATGGAGCTGTGCGAGCATTTCAGCAGTGCCGATCGATAAATATCCGGAAGCAATGCAGGCTCTCGGAAGAGATGTCAAACCGGTGGATAAAGAAGGAATGTTGGAATATGTTCAGAAATCCGGCGGTAAGATCATTGCAAATAAAGGAGCAACTTTCTATGCCGTTTCAGCGTCTGTTTGTCAGTTATGCAGCAAGCTGGTTGCCGCTTCAGATTCTATGGCAACTGTTTCTACAATGATGCACGGCGAATACGGTATTGATGATGTATGTTTAAGTACTTTATCTTTGGTGGGACCAAACGGACACCGTGGAAAAGTACATGTAGATTTAACAGAAGATGAGGTTGCAGCATTAAGACGCAGTGCAGATGCATTGAAAGCTGTTATTTCACAGGTTGAGATCTAATCAGAATTAGAAAGAGGAGAATGATTCGATATGAAGTACAGTTATTATCCGGGATGCACCCTGAAAACGAAAGCAAAAGATCTGGATGCATATGCCAGAGCTTCTGCCCGTGCACTGGGATTTGAACTGGAAGAACTTGAAGACTGGCAGTGCTGCGGCGGAGTTTATCCGCTGGGTTCTGACGAGATCGCAAGTAAACTTTCTTCCGTTCGTGCACTCAATGCGGCCAAAGAAAAAGGTCAGGATCTGGTAACCCTCTGTTCCGCATGTCATCACGTGATCAAACGTGTCAATGATGATATGAAGAATGTAGACGATATTCGAACCAGAGCAAACAATTATATGCAGCTGGAAGAGCCATATGCAGGAGAAACAGAAGTACTGCATTTCTTGGAAGTACTGCGTGACAGAGTTGGTTTTGATCAGCTGAAGGAAAAAGTGGTTAATCCGCTGACCGGAAGAAAGATCGGGGCATATTACGGATGTCTTCTGCTTCGTCCGGGAAAAGTTTTAGGATTTGATAATCCTGAAAATCCGACGATCATTGAAGATTTTATTCGTGCCATCGGTGCAGAACCGGTTGTATATCCGTACCGCAACGAATGCTGCGGCGGTTACATATCTTTAAAAGAAAAAGATATGGCAAAAAATATGTGTGACAAGATTACAGAAAGTGCAGCAGGTTTTGGAGCTGAAATGCTGATCACAGCCTGTCCATTATGTATGTATAACTTAAATAAGAGTGCAGAAGGAAAACTTCCGGTTCGTTATTTCACAGAACTGCTTGCAGAAGCACTCGGAGTAAAAGAGGAGGTAGAAAACGTATGAGCAGCGCAAAAAATCAGGCGGAAATGATCAAAGAGATCAGCGGTGTCAATCCGTTAAAATGCATGAAATGCGGTAAATGTTCAGCTTCCTGTCCTTCTTTTAATGAAATGGATATCAAACCACATCAGTTTGTATCCTATGTACAGAATGGGGATATTGAAAGTTTAGTGGAATCCAAATCCCTTTGGAAATGTCTTTCCTGTTTTGCCTGCGTGGAAAGATGTCCGCGTGATGTAAAACCTGGAAAATTAATCGATGCCGCAAGACAGCTGGTGGTTCGTCAGAAAGGTCAGACTTATCTTTCTCCGGACGAAATTCCTGAATTATTAGATCCGGAACTTCCACAGCAGCTTTTGGTTAGTGCATTCAGAAGATACAGGAGGTAAGCCCCATGCAGAGAATAGGCGTATTTGTCTGTCATTGCGGCAGTAATATTGCTGCAACTGTAGACGTGAAAAAGGTAGTAGAAATGGCTGCAATGGAACCGGGGGTGGTTCATGCAGAAGACTATCAGTATATGTGTTCCGAAGCAGGTCAGGCGAAGATTGCAGCAGCGATCAAAGAAAAAAATCTGACAGGAATCGTGGTATGTTCATGTTCACCGCGTATGCATGAAACAACATTCAGAGGAGCCGCAGAGAGAGCCGGACTGAATCCATATATGGTAGAGATCGCAAACATTCGTGAACATTGTTCATGGATCCACAAGGATATGGAAGAAGCGACAAAGAAAGCTGTGATCCTTGCAAGAGCTGCGATTGCAAAAGTAAATTTAAATACACCGTTAAAACCGGGCGAAAGCCGTGTAACAAAACGTGCCTTAGTCATCGGCGGCGGTATTGCAGGTATTCAGACAGCGCTGGATATCGCAGATGCAGGATATGAAGTAGATATCGTAGAAAAAACACCAAGTATCGGCGGAAGAATGTCCCAGTTAGATAAGACATTCCCGACACTGGACTGTTCTGCATGTATCCTGACACCAAAAATGGTAGAAGCAGCAGCCCATGAAAAGATTAAGATCTATACATACAGTGAAGTAGAAAAAGTATCCGGATTCGTGGGAGACTTTACCGTAGATATTAAGAAAAAAGCAAGATTTGTAGATGAAACCAAATGTACCGGCTGCGGCGTTTGTCAGGAAAAATGTCCTTCTAAGAAGACATTAAGCGAATTCAACCGCGGTTTAAATACAAGAAGTGCGATCTACACTCCGTTTGCGCAGGCAATTCCAAACGTACCTGTCATCGATACCGATGCATGTATTAAGATGAAAACAGGAAAATGCGGTGTCTGCTCAAAAGTATGTCAGGCAGGAGCCATCGATTATACACAGAAGGATGAGATCATTACAGAAAAATACGGTGCAATCGTTGTAGCAACCGGTTTTGATACGATCAAACTGGATAACTATGATGAATATGCTTATAACCAGAGCAAAGACGTAATCACTTCTCTGGAATTAGAACGTGTCATGAATGCAGCAGGTCCTACCAAAGGTCATCTGGAACGTCTTTCTGACGGAAAACATCCAAAGGAAATGGTATTTATCCAGTGCGTGGGAAGCCGTTGTGCAGATGGCAGAGGAAAGAGCTATTGTTCTAAGATCTGCTGTATGTATACTGCAAAACATGCAATGCTCATCCGTGATAAATATCCGGATGTAAATGTAACTGTATTCTATATTGATGTTCGTACTCCGGGTAAGAACTTCGATGAGTTCTACAGAAGAGCCGTAGAAGATTATGGTGTAAATTATATCAAAGGTCAGGTAGGAAAAGTCATTCCTCAGCCGGACGGCAAGCTGCTGGTTCAGGGTGTTGACCTTTTAGACAATAAACAGATCTTAAAAGAAGCGGATATGGTCGTTCTTGCAACAGCGATCGAACCAAATCCGGATGTAAGAAAGATTGCGACCATGCTGACAGCAAGCATTGATACCAACAACTTCCTTACAGAATCCCATGCAAAACTGCGTCCGGTAGAATCACCAACAGCCGGTGTATTCTTATCCGGTGTATGTCAGGGACCGAAAGATATTCCGGAAACGGTTGCACAGGCTGGTGCTGCAGCAGTCAAAGCCATTGGTTTACTGGCAAAAGATAAGCTGCTGACAAACCCATGTACAGCAAAAGCAGATGAACTGATGTGTAACGGATGTTCTACCTGTGCAAATGTATGCCCATATGGAGCAATCAGTTATGAAAATAAAGAAGTGAATGACCATGGTATCCGTGAAACACGCCGTGTTGCTGTTGTCAACAGTGCACTGTGTCAGGGATGCGGTGCTTGTACCGTTGCCTGCCCATCCGGTTCTATGGATTTACAGGGCTTCTCTAACAGACAGATTATCGCGGAGGTGGATGCAATATGCCGTTAGGAACTAATGAAGAATTTAAACCGAAAATTGTAGCATTCTGCTGTAACTGGTGCAGCTATGCAGGTGCTGACCTTGCAGGAAGCAGCCGTCTGGCATATCCTGCAGATGTAAAGATCATCCGTGTTCCATGTTCATGCCGTGTCAACCCGATGTTTATCTTAAGAGCATTTGAAAAAGGAGCAGATGGTGTAATCCTCTGCGGATGTCATCCGGGAGACTGTCATTATAGTACAGGAAACTATTATGCAAGAAGACGTATGACACTTCTGTTCTCTATGCTGGATTATCTTGGCGTAGAAAACGGACGTACCCGTGTAGAATGGGTATCAGCAGCAGAAGGTGTGAAATTTTCACAGACCATGAATGAGTTTGTTGAAAAGATCCACTCTCTTGGCAAGAATGTAAGATTGGGGGATTTGAGATGCAAGAATTAGTAAATCGTGCAAAAGAGCTTCTGGAAAACGGAACAGTCGCACGTGTTCTTGGTTGGAGAGCAGGAGATCTTCCATACAATCCGGAACCGGCTTACTTTCAGAGTGCAGAAGAATTGGATAATTTCGTATACAATGGTTTTTGCGGAGCAAACTTAAGCAAATATATGATCGAAGCTTCCAAACTGGAAGGAAAGACACTGGTTTGCTTAAAACCATGTGATACTTATAGTTTTAACCAGCTGATCAAAGAACACCGTGTAGACAGAGAAAAAGCCTATATCATCGGTGTTGGATGCAAAGGCAAGCTGGATATCGAAAAAGCAAAAAAAGCAGGAATCAAAGGAATTACAGCGGTTTCCGGCGCAGAAATGACAGACGACTGTGAAACACTGACATTCCAGACCATCTATGGTGAAAAATCCTGTACATACAAAGAAGTGATGCTGGAAAGATGTCACGTATGCAAGGGCAAAGAGCATATGATCTATGATGAACTTCTTGGGGAATCGAAAGATACCAAAGATGCAGAACGTTTTGCAGAAGTAGAAAAGATCGAAGCCATGAGTCCGGAAGAAAAATTCGCATTTTTCCAGAACGAGCTGAGCAAATGTATCCGCTGTAATGCCTGCCGTAACGTATGTCCGGCATGCAGCTGCCGTAAATGTGTATTCGACAGCAACAAGTTTGACAGTGCTCAGAAGGCAAATGTAGATTCCTTCGAAGAAAAGATGTTCCATGTGATCCGTGCATTCCATGTAGCAGGAAGATGTACTGACTGCGGAGAATGCAGCAGAGTATGTCCACAGGGAATTCCGCTTCATCTGTTCAATCGTAAATTCATCAAAGATATCAATGAATTATACGGAGAATATCAGGCAGGTGCGGATACAGATTCGAAAGGACCGCTTACGAACTTTACATTTGATGATGCAGAGCCGAGTATCGTGGCAGAAAGGGGATAATGTATGTATAAGATCGCAAAAGAAAATCTGCCGGCATTATTCCAGAGAATTGCTGCAGAACAGGAATTATATCTGCCGGTAAAGATCAGCGGACAGACTAATTTTGCAGTATGGAAAGAAGATGCAGAAGTAGATTTAGACACATTAAAAACCGTGAAATCTCCAAAAGATGCATTCTTTCCACAGAGTGAAAATTTATATACCTGTTATAAAGACGGAAAAAGTATTAAGATTCAGCCGGAAACATTAAAGGAACAGAACTTTGTTGTATTTGGTATGAAAGCATGTGATATCAGAGGTGTGGAAGTTCTGGATAAAGTCTTTCTTGCCAATCCGGTAGACAGCTTTTATGCTGCAAGACGTGCTCACGGAACTATCGTTGCAATGGCATGCCATGAACCGGAAGAAACCTGTTTCTGTAAAGTGTTTGGAATCGATTGTGCAGAACCTGCAGCAGATGTAGCTGTATGGATGATCGAAGGAGAACTGCACTGGAAAGCACTGACTGAAAAGGGAGAAGCACTGACAAAAGCAGTGGAAGATCTTCTGACAGACGGTGAGGAAGCAGTCGTAGAAACTGAAAAAGAAACGATTCGCAACATTGTAGAAAAACTTCCATATTCTGATCTTTCTTTAGAAGACTGGGATGGAGATCACTTAATGGAAAAATTTGATTCTCCGGTATGGGAAGACTTATATAAACCATGTCTGGCCTGCGGAACCTGTACGTTCGTATGCCCAACCTGCCAGTGCTATGACATTAAGGATTATGATACAGGTCACGGTGTTCAGCGTTACCGCTGCTGGGATTCCTGTATGTATTCCGACTTTACGATGATGGCTCACGGAAATAACCGTACAAGCCAGATGCAGAGATTCCGTCAGAGATTTATGCATAAGCTGGTTTATTTCCCGGCAAACAATGACGGAATGTATTCCTGTGTAGGATGCGGACGCTGCGTTGAAAAATGCCCATCCTCTTTAAACATCGTAAAAGTAGTCAAAGCGTTTCAGAAACAGGGAGGTGCAAACTAATGTGTGAATGTCATTGTCATGATAATTATACTTTAGATACATTAATTCCAAAGGTAGGGATCATTACAGATATCCGCCAGGAAACACCGGACGTAAAAACATTCCGTGTGAATGCTCCGGAAGGCGGAAAACTTTTCGAACATATGCCGGGACAGTGCGCAATGCTCTGTGCACCGGGTGTCAGTGAAGCGATGTTCTCCATTACATCTTCACCGACCAACAAAGAATATCAGGAATTTAGTATTAAAAAGTGCGGAGAATTAACAGATTATCTTCATAGCCTGGAAGTAGGCGATGAGATCACTGTCCGTGGACCATACGGAAATCATTTCCCGGTAGAAACAGAATTAAAGGGCAAAAACCTGCTGTTTATCGCTGGTGGTATCGGTCTTGCGCCGCTTCGTTCCGTAATCAATTACGTGATCGATAACCGTGCAGATTATGGAACGGTTGACATCGTATACGGTTCCCGTTCCGCAGACGACCTGGTGCAGTTAAAAGAAATCCAGGAAGTCTGGATGAAAACAGAAGGCATCAATGTTCATCTGACCATCGACAGAGAACAGGAAGGCTGGGACGGACACGTTGGTTTTGTTCCGAATTATGTAAAAGAATTAAATCTGGATACCAATAAAGTTGCACTGATCTGCGGACCGCCAATCATGATCAAGTTCGTACTGGCGGGCTTAAAAGAATTAGGATTTACAGATGAACAGGTATACACAACATTCGAGCTTCGTATGAAATGTGGTGTAGGTAAATGCGGACGATGCAATATCGGATCAAAATATGTATGTAAAGACGGACCGGTATTCCGTTATGATGAGATCGGTGAATTACCACCTGAGTACTAAAGCGAGAAAGGAAATAGAAAAATGGCAGATATGATTAACGTATATTTATACGGTAAAAAATACGAAGTTCCAGCGAATTTAACAATTATGGAAGCCTTTGAATATGCCGGCTATCAGCTGGTTCGCGGCTGCGGCTGCAGAAACGGATTCTGCGGTGCATGTGCTACGATCTACAGAATCAAAGGAAAAAATGAATTAACAGGCTGTCTTGCATGTTCTACCAAAGTAGAAGACAACATGTGTGTAGCAACCTTACCATTCTTCCCACTGGAAAAGAAAGTTTATGATATTACTGAGATCAAACCGACAGAACAGGTAATGATGCAGCTTTATCCGGAAATCTATGCATGTATCGGATGTAACGCATGTACAAACGCATGTACACAGGATCTGAACGTTATGCAGTATATTGCACACGCTCAGAGAGGCGAATTCGAAAAATGTGCAGAATTATCTTTTGACTGTGTAATGTGCGGCGTATGTTCTTCACGCTGTCCGGCAGGAATCTCTCATCCGCAGGTTGCACTGCTTGCAAGAAGACTGACAGGAAAATATATCAGACCGGAAGCAAAACATCTGACTGCAAGAGTAGAAGAGATTGAAAGAGGAGACTGCAAGGCAATGATCGAAGCGATCATGCAGAAACCACTGGAAGAATTAAAAGAACTTTACAATACAAGAGAAATCGAGAAATAAGGAGGAAGAAACAATGAGTTTACCATATACAGCCGAGATGATGGAATCCATTAAAAAGGTTGAAGCAGGTAGAGCTGACCGTATCGGTTTTGAACCAAGACGTATGACAGCTGATGAGAAGACAGCACTTCTGGAAGCTTTCCATCCGGATTATAATCTCGATAGCTTTGCTGAAATCAAAGTAGGACCAAACGCAGGACAGAAAGCACCGAAGGAACTGGTTGAGATCCTTCAGGGAGAAAGCAGAATCAAAGATGTTCAGATCGATCTGAACCATCCGGATTACGATGTTGACGTTCTGGTTATCGGCGGCGGCGGCGCAGGTTCTTCTGCAGCCATCGAAGCAGATGAAGCTGGTGCTAATGTTATGATCGTTACCAAACTTCGTATTGGTGATGCAAATACTATGATGGCAGAAGGCGGTATTCAGGCTGCGGATAAAGAAAATGACTCTCCGGCACAGCATTATTTAGATGTTATGGGCGGCGGTCATTTCGCAAATGTTCCGGAACTGGTAGAAAAACTGGTTTGCGACGGACCAAGTGCGATTAACTGGCTGGACAAATTAGGCGTATTATTTGATAAAGATGAAAACGGAAACATGATTACAACTCACGGCGGCGGTACTTCCCGTAAGAGAATGCATGCTGCAGCAGATTATTCCGGAGCTGAGATCATGAGAACACTGCGTGACGAAGTAATGAACCGTCAGATTCCGGTCGTAGATTTTACAGCAGCGATTGAAATCATCAAAGATACGGAAGGAAAAGCAGCAGGTGCAGTTCTCTTAAATATGGAAACCAATGAACTTCTGGTTGCAAGAGCAAAAACCGTGATCATTGCAACCGGCGGTGCAGGACGTATGCATTATCAGGGATTCCCAACCTCTAATCACTATGGTGCGACTGCAGACGGTCTGGTTCTTGCATACCGTGCAGGTGCTCCGTTATTATATCAGGATACACTTCAGTATCATCCGACAGGGGTTGCATTCCCATCTCAGATCTACGGTGCGCTGGTAACAGAAAAAGTACGTTCTATGGGTGCAATGTTTGTTAATGCAGAAGGTGAAGTATTCATGCATCCGCTGGAAACTCGTGATGTTGCTGCATCCGGCATCATCAGAGAATGTAAAGAACGCGGAAAAGGTGTACATACTCCGGTTGCAGACGGTATCTGGCTGGATACTCCGATGATCGATATGATCCACGGAGAAGGAACTCTGGAAAAGAGACTTCCTGGAATGCTCCGTATGTATTTAAGATGCGGTATTGACATGAGAAAAGTACCAATCGTAATCTATCCGACACTGCATTATCAGAACGGCGGTATTAAAATCGGTGTCAACGGTATGTCTGAAATAGAAAACCTGTATGTAGCAGGGGAAGCAGTTGGCGGTATCCACGGAAGAAACCGACTGATGGGCAACTCTTTATTAGACATTATCGTATTCGGACGTAATGCAGGAAAAGAAGCCGGTGCAAAATGCAAAGAAGTAGAATTAAAAGAATTAACACTTTCTCATGTAGATGAATTTTCTAAGATGTTAAGTGATGCAGGTATCGAACCGAAGGTAGTATCTCCGAAATTATTACCGGATTACAGACCGGAAGGCGTAAACAGATTAGTTTAAGAAAAATAAATTTTGGAATGCAGCCGGAAAAAGCTGCATTCCGGAATGATCAATGGAGGAAATACAAATGCGTGAGATCAATGTAAGCCAGATTACAGACGTAGTAGAAAGACTCTGTATTGCGGCAAACGAACATTTACCGGAAGATGTAAAATGTGCCATCAAAAACTGCAGAGCATGCGAAGATGGTGCAGTTGCTCAGGGTGTTCTGGATAAGATCATTGAAAACTTTGAAATTGCAGATACAAACAACGTACCAATCTGCCAGGATACAGGTATGGCATGTGTATTCTTAGAAATCGGACAGGATGTTCACATCGTAGGCGGCAATCTTGCAGAAGCGGTGGATGAAGGTGTCAGAAGAGGTTATGACAAAGGATATCTTCGTAAATCAGTAGTAGGAGATCCGGTTCGTCGTGGAAATACAGGGGACAATACTCCGGCAATGCTCTATACAGAAATCGTTCCGGGCGAAGAAATCAAAGTAACTGTAGGACCAAAAGGATTTGGAAGCGAAAATATGAGTGCGATCCGTATGTTCAAACCATCTGCAGGATTACAGGGAATCAAAGATTTTATCATTGAAACTGTAGAAACTGCAGGACCAAACCCATGTCCGCCAATGGTAGTGGGCGTAGGAATCGGCGGTACTTTCGATAAAGCAGCACTGCTTGCGAAAAAAGCACTGATGAGACCTTTAGATTCTTCTCATCCGGATCCATTCTATGCAGATCTGGAAAAAGAAATGCTGGAAAAGATCAACGAGCTTGGAATCGGACCACAGGGATTCGGCGGAAAAACCACAGCCATCGGTCTGAACATCGAAACATTACCAACTCATATTGCGGGAATGCCATGTGCGATCAACATCAACTGCCATGTAACCCGTCATAAATCGGAGGTGATCTAAATGGAAAGACATATTACCTTACCTTTAACAGAAGAACTGGCAAAAACACTTCATGCAGGAGATTCCGTTTATCTGACAGGAACCATCTATACTTCCAGAGATGCAGGACACAAGAGAATGTGTGAAGCACTGGCAAGAGGAGAAGAACTTCCATTTGATCCGACAGATGCAACCATCTATTATGTAGGACCAACTCCGGCAAAACCAGGTCAGGTCATCGGTTCTGCAGGACCAACTACCAGCGGCCGTATGGATGCTTATGCGCCGACGATGATGAGCGTGGGAGCCAGAGGAATGATTGGGAAAGGTGCCAGACTTCCGGAAGTCGTAGACGCCATGAAACAATATTCCGGTGTTTATTTCGGAGCCATCGGCGGTGCCGGTGCACTTCTTGCAAAATGTATCAAAGAATGTGAGCTGATCGCATACGAAGATCTTGGAGCAGAAGCGTTAAGAAAATTATATGTAGAAGATATGCCGTTAGTTGTAATCATTGACAGCGAAGGCAATAACTTATATGAACTTGGAAGAAAAGATTATTTGGAAAATAAAAATAAATAATAGATTTCTTCAAGGAAAGAGAACAGGGCTGTCTGTGAAATTTAATTTCACAGGCAGCCCTTTGTCTGTCCGAAATATCCCCCTGGGTGGCTTGTGAAAAAAATAACCATTTGATAAAGTAGAGTCAGTGAATTAGAACGAAGCCAATGGGCAAAAAAGAGCAGAAACAGGAGATTGAGACATGAAAAGAAAAATGCAGAATCTGATTTTGGCAGCAGCCATGACAGCAGTGCTGTTGACAGGCTGTGGAAAGGAAGAGGGATCCGATGGGATGACGGCCATCGAAGAACAGGGAGAAAAGGATTCTGTGGTAATCGCTATGGGACCGACGTCTGAACCGGAAGCAGGATTTGATCCGGCCTATGGCTGGGGTGCAGGGGAACATGTCCATGAACCTTTGATTCAGAGTACGTTAACAACGACCACAACAGATCTGGAGATCGTTTATGATCTGGCAACGGATCTGGCTGTCAGTGAAGATGGAATGACCTGGACGGTAACGATTCGGGATGATGTGCAATTTACCGACGGGGAACCATTGACTGCAGAAGATGTGGCATTTACTTATAATACCGTAAAAGAAACCAGTTCCGTCAATGATTTTACTATGCTGAAAGAGGCAGTGGCATTAGATGATACAACCGTAGAATTTCAGATGGAAACACCGTATTCGATCTGGCCGTATACAATGGCCAATGTAGGAATCGTTCCGGAACATGCGTATGGGTCGGATTATGGTTCTCATCCGATCGGTTCCGGCCGTTATGTGATGAAGCAGTGGGATAAAGGACAGCAGATTATTTTTGAAGCCAATCCGGATTATTACGGTGATGAAATCCTGATGAAGAAAGTGACCGTCGTTTTTATGGAAGAAGATGCAGCCTTTGCTGCAGTTAGATCCGGTCAGGTAGATCTGGCATATACAGCGGCTTCTTATTCCGAGCAGCAGGTAAATGGATATGAGCTTCTGGAATTTGCATCGGTAGATAATCGTGGTTTTAATCTTCCGGCAGTTTCTCAGACTACAACGGCAGACGGAACAGTCATTGGAAATGATTTTACTGCAGATGTATTGGTGAGAAGAGCGATCAATCTTGGGATTGACCGGGAGCAGATGATCGAAAATGTCATGTATGGATATGGAACACCGGCTTACAGTGTTTGCGATGGAATGCCATGGTATAATGAAGAGGCAGAAGTTGCGTATGATCCGGATGGTGCAGCAGCCCTTTTGGAAGAAGCAGGCTGGAAGATGGGTGCAGACGGCATTCGTGAAAAAGACGGAGTCAAAGCGGCATTTACTTTGATGTATCCGGCAAGTGATTCTGTTCGTCAGGCAATGGCAGCAGATACGTCCAATCAGTTAAAGACACTGGGCATCGATGTGACGCTGGAAGGCGTTGGCTGGGATGTGGCGTATACAAGAGCCTTATCCACACCGCTAATGTGGGGCTGGGGTGCACATACACCGATGGAATTTTATAATATTTATCATACAACAGAACAATATGCGGAATATTCTCCGTATGCCAATGAAACCGTAGATCGGTATATGGATGAAGCACTGGCAGCCGGAACGCTGGAAGAGTCTTATGCTTTGTGGAAACTGGCACAGTGGGACGGACAGACCGGCGTTACACAGGAGGGAGATATTCCATGGATCTGGCTTGCCAATATCGATCATTTATACTGGTCAAAAACCAATTTAAATGTGGCAGAGCAGAAGATTCATCCTCATGGACATGGATGGTCGGTAGTAAATAACGTAGACCAGTGGACATGGGACTAAAATTTGTGTAAAATAGAAAAGTTAAGAAGTTTTGGGCGGAGCCATTTTTAATGGCTCCATTTGCCCGTTACGGGAGGAAATGATTCGTGAAAGATCATTTGAAATTTATAGGCAAAAATTGTATAAGGATTCTGCTGTTGCTGGTCGCAGTCAGTATCGCAGCTTTTTTTCTGGTCAGTGTATCACCGATCGATCCGCTGCAGGCCAATGTAGGACAGATTGCGCTGGGTTCCATGAGTGCGGAACAGATCGCAAAATTAGAAGAATACTGGGGAGTCGGTGTGCCGCCGTTTCAAAGATTTCTCTCTTGGGCTTCCGACTTTTTCAGAGGAGATATGGGAATTTCTCTTTTGTATCGTCAGCCGGTAACACAGGTGATTGCGGTCAAACTGCAGAATTCCCTGTGGCTGATGTCGATTGCATGGCTGATTTCCGGTGCGGTCGGATTTGTACTTGGAATGATTGCCGGACTGAAAAAAGATACCTGGATCGATAAGCTGATCAAAGGATATTCCCTTTTAATCGCCAGTACCCCTGCCTTCTGGCTGGCACTGGTGCTTTTGATGGTATTTGCCGTATGGCTGCAGGTGCTTCCAATTGGATTGAGTGTGCCGATCGGTGTAGAAGCTGCAGGAGTGACGCTGGCAGATAAGATCCGTCATGCGATCCTGCCGGCAATGACTTTGAGCATTACAGGGATTTCCAATATGACCCTGCATACCAGAGAAAAAATGATCGATGTTATGGAAAGTGATTATGTACTTTTTGCAAAGGCGAGAGGAGAAAGCAGCTGGAGCATCGTAAAAAATCATGCGCTTCGTAATGTTCTTCTTCCGGCGATCACACTGCAGTTTGGTTCGATCAGCGAGATCTTTGGCGGCTCGGTTCTGGTAGAGCAGATCTTCTCTTATCCGGGTCTGGGACAGGCTGCGGTAACTGCAGGGACAGGAAGTGATGTGCCGCTGCTGTTAGGAATTACAGTCATCAGTGCAGCAATCGTCTTTGGAGGAAATCTGCTGGCAAATCTCCTTTATGGTGTGGTAGATCCGAGAATCAGAAGAGGAGGAAAAGGCTCATGAAAAAAATGAACGGAAGAGCTCTGACATTGACTTTGTTTGTGACAGCGGTTCTCTTTTTGGCAGTGATCACGATTTCCGGCAGTCTTTGTGCAGAAGAAGCGACTGTTGTGGATTTCTCCAGAAAAAATCTGGCACCGTGTGGACAATATCTTTTTGGAACAGACTGGCTGGGAAGAGATATGTTTCTTAGAACACTGACCGGTTTATCGATGAGTATTAAGATTGGTCTGCTGGCAGCGGGCGTCAGCTCGATTGTTGCGCTGGTTCTTGGAATTATGGCAGCAACTTTGGGACCAAAGGCAGATTCTGTGATTACGTGGATCATTGATCTGGTGATGGGAATCCCTCATATTTTACTGCTGATCCTGATTTCTTATGCCTGTGGAAAAGGATTTCACGGGGTCGTGATCGGAGTCGCTCTGACACATTGGACATCGTTGGCGAGATTGATCCGCAGCGAAGTACTGCAGTTAAGAGAGGCAACCTATATCAAAGCAGCAGAAAAGCTGGGAATGAGTAAATTAAAGATTGCATGGAAACATATGGTTCCTCATTTACTTCCCCAGTATCTGGTAGGTCTGATCCTTTTATTCCCGCATGCGATCCTTCATGAGGCCAGCATTACATTTTTAGGATTTGGACTTTCACCGGAGCAGCCGGCCATCGGGATTATTCTGGAAGAGAGTATGGCTCATTTGGCGATGGGAAGATGGTGGCTTGCACTGTTTCCGGGACTTTTGCTCGTAATGACAGTCGTATTATTTGATCTTGCAGGGGAAAGTCTTAGAAAATTGATCGATCCGGCAAGTGCACATAAATAGGAGGCAGACATGGAAAAAAAGGTGATTCTGGACATACATAATTTTTCAGTTGCGTTTGAGCAATATGAAAAAGGGTTTAAAAAGACGTCCCTGCCTACGATCCGGGAACTGGACGTAACGATCCATGAAGGCGAAATGGTCGCGGTGGTCGGTTCCAGCGGTTCCGGAAAAAGTCTGCTGGCACATGGGATTCTTGGAATTCTGTCGTATAATGCAGCTTTGGGCGGAGAAATTTATTATGACGGAGAACTTCTGACCGAAGAGAGAAAAAAAGCACTTCGGGGGAATGAGATCGTACTGGTTCCTCAAAGCATTTCCTATCTGGATCCGCTGATGAAGATCGGGCCTCAGATCCGCAAAGGAAAGAAAGACCCGGCATCGAAAGAAAAATTAAACAAAATTTTTGAAGGTTATCATTTAAAGCAGGAAGTACAGGAAATGTATCCTTTTGAAATGTCCGGCGGGATGAACCGCCGTGTGTTGGTCTCAACCGCCATGATGGGGAATCCGAGACTGGTCATTGCAGATGAGCCTACACCGGGACTTCATATGGATATGGTGCGCAGAGTGATGAGCCATTTTCGGGAATTGGCAGATCAGGGGGCAGGAGTGCTTCTGATCACCCATGACCTGGAACAGGCGTTGGAAGTTGCAGACAGGGTAGTTGTGTTTTATGCAGGGACTACGGTGGAAGATGCGGATGTGAAGGATTTTGAAAAAGAAGAAACGCTTCGTCATCCTTATTCGAAAGCACTCTGGAAAGCATTGCCCCAGAATGGATTCCAGTTTATTCAGGGCGTACAGCCTTATGTAAAAGATCTTCCGGAAGGATGTCCGTTTGGGCCAAGATGTGAAAAGTATAGGGAAGAATGTAAATGCAGGATTCCGTACCGTACTGTCAGAGACGGAAGAGTTCGCTGCATTGATGCAGAGTAGGAGGAACCATGTTACTGGAGGCAAAAAATATTTCTTTTCGATATGGAAAAGATACCAAACAAATATTAGATCAGTTTTCCTTAAGTGTGGAGAGCCATGAGCGGGTCGGAATCATTGCACCCAGCGGATTTGGGAAAACCACATTTTGTAAAATACTGGCGGGTTATGAAAAAGCAGATTCCGGAGAGATTCTGCTGGACGGAAAACCGCTGTCTTCTTACAAAGGATACTGTCCGGTGCAGATGATCTGGCAGCATCCGGAGCAGGCAGTGAATCCAAGACTGCATATGAGAGCAGTGCTGGAAGAAGGAGACGAGATTGAAGAGCGGATCATTCGGGGTCTGGGGATTGAGGATGATTGGCTGAATCGTTATCCGACAGAGCTTTCCGGCGGAGAAATGCAGAGATTCTGTATTGCAAGAGCATTGGGAAAACGTACCAAATTTATTCTGGCAGATGAGATCACGACCATGTTGGATCTGATCACCCAGAGTCAGTTATGGAGTTTTCTCATTAAAGAAGTGCAGGAGCGGGAAATCGGTCTGCTGGCGGTCAGTCACAGTATGCCGCTGCTGCAGAATGTATGCACACGACTGGAACGTCTGTAAAAATATACAGATCCGTTAAAAATAGATTGACCTGAAACCGGGAACAGGTCTTATAATAGAAACGATAGATATCATAAAAAGTCACGGAGGTGCGGATCCTTTGGAAAATGCAGAATAAAAGGTTCGTGCCAGGGAGAAAATTGAATTTATGAAAGAAAAAAACTTAAAAGCATTGCTGCCCATCGGAGTTTTTCTGGTCATTTATCTGGGACTGGGAATCGTATTTGAATATGTGATGAAAATTCCTATGGGATTTTACAATATTCCGATCGTGGTAGCGTTTTTAGCAGCATTGCTGGTGGCATGTATCCAGAATCCGAAGCTGAAATTTGATGATAAGCTGGAAGTTATGGCAAAAGGAGTCGGAGATAAAAATATTATCACGATGATCCTGATCTTTATGGCAGCGGGGATTTTTGTTGGTGTGGTAGGAAGGAGCAGTGCGGAAAGCGTAGCATATTTTATGCTGTCCATTATTCCGGCAAGATTTTCGGTGCTGGTTCTGTTTCTGGTCAGTGCTTTTGTTTCCGTAGCGATGGGAACATCGGTAGGAACGATCACCTTGATCATGCCGATCGCAGTTGCGCTGGCAAACAGTACCAGTTTTGAACTGCCTTTATGCATCGGTGCAGTAGTAGGCGGTGCGATGTTTGGCGATAATCTGTCATTTATCTCAGATACGACCATTGCGGCATGCAATGGTCAGGGCTGTGCCATGAAAGACAAATTCCGGGAAAATTTCTGGATTGCGTGTCCGGCAGCACTGGCAACGCTGGTGATCCTGCTGATCAATTCTGCCGGAGCAGAGGTAGGAGAAACGGTAACAGGTTCTTATCATCTGATCCAGATCATTCCTTATGTACTGGTACTGGCAGGAGGAATCATCGGTATTAATGTATTTGTAGTTTTGCTGGCAGGAATCTTATGCGGTTCCGCAATCATGCTGGCAACGGGAGCTACGGCACCGGTGGATCTTTTATCCAATATGGGATCCGGAGCAGCCGGAATGTTCGAAACGACGATGGTTGCGATTCTTGTTTCTGCCATTTGTGCTCTGATTTCAGAATATGGCGGATTCGCAGCATTGCTGGATCTGATCAAACGGGTTTTCAAAGGAAAAAAAGGTGGAGAGCTTGGCATGGGACTGCTGGTTGGTGCCATGGATGTGGCGACTGCCAATAATACAGTGGCCATTGTGATGGCAAACCCGATTGCCAAAGAGATGGCAGAAACCTATGGAATTAGTCCGAGAAGAGCGGCATCGATCCTGGATACATTTTCCTGTATTTTTCAGGGAATCATTCCTTATGGAGCCCAGATGCTGGTTGCAGTTTCGGCGGCAGTGGAACTTGGATGCGAAGTCAGTGCGTTTCAGATTTTACCGAATCTGACCTATCCTTATATGCTACTGCTGAGTTCTTTATTATTTATTTTTGTGATTCCATCGGGAAAAAAGAACTAATGTGAAGAAATACGATCATAGAGGAAGAAGATACTTATGAAAAAACAGGAATTTTTAGAGGGAGTCCGTGACGGACTTCCGATCTGTCTGGGATACTTTTCCGTATCTATGGCATTTGGACTGACAGCAGTGCTGTCAGGAATCCCACTTTGGGCGGCAGTGGTCATTTCTCTGACCAATCTGACCAGTGCAGGGCAGTTTGCAGGAATGAATCTGATCGTAGCCGGCGGGGCTATGATGGAGATTGGTCTGACCACACTGATCATTAATATCCGATATTTTTTAATGTCCATTTCCGTTTCCCAGAAAGTGGAGCAAAAGATGACGATGAAAGAGCGTATGGCAGTTGCTTTTGGGATTACCGATGAAATTTTTGCGGTTTCCGTTCAGAGAAACCATGAGCTGACGACTGCTTATATGGCAGGACTGATCCTGATCTCCCTTCTTGGATGGACAGGAGGTACCTTTGTAGGCGGTGCAGTCACTTCGATCATGCCTCCGGCACTTTCCAATGCTATGGGGATTGCATTATACGGAATGTTTATTGCCATCATCGTGCCTCCGGCAAGGGAACATAAAAATGTTTTGTTTGCAGTGACTTTGGCCATTGCAGCCAGCGTTGCCTGCAAATACCTTCCGGGATTGAAAAATTTGTCCAGCGGATGGACGATCATTCTCGTTACGTTAGTTGTATGTACTGTAGCAGCATGGCTGTTTCCGGTAGAAGAAAGTGAGGGCGAATGATGAAAACAGGATATATGATCGCAGGGATTGCAGTGATGGCAGTGGTTACTTATCTGATCCGAATGCTTCCCTTTGTGATCTTCAGAAAAAAGATTACCAACATAAGAGTCAGATCATTTTTATTTTATGTACCATGTGTGGTATTATCTGCCATGACATTTCCGGCTATTTTTTCCAGTACCGGAACTTATCCAAGTGCAGTTGCCGGATGTTCCGTTGCGGTCATTCTGGCATATTTTAAAAAGGGACTTTTAACCGTTGCAGTTGGTGCGGCGGCAGCAGTTTTTATCGTACAAATGTTAGGATTTTAAAAAGGAGATTAAGAATGCAGCTTATCATTTCATTATTATTTTTAGTAATCGGTTTTGTCATGCTGGTAAAAGGGGCAGACTGGTTTGTAGACGGTGCAGCAGGACTTGCTGCAAGATTTGGAATTCCGCAGCTTGTCATCGGTCTGACCATCGTAGCCATGGGAACCAGTGCGCCGGAAGCCGCTGTCAGCATTACTGCGGCAATGTCAGGCAATGCAGGAATCACCATTGGTAACGTAGTCGGAAGCAACATTTTAAATGTTCTTTTGATACTTGGAATCACCGCGGTGATCGTGTCAGTTCCGGTACAGAAATCTACCATTCGCTGGGAGATGCCGTTTATGCATGGAATCACCATCGTGCTGGCACTTCTTGGAATGTCAGGAAGTGTGATCGGACGAGGCGAAGGAGTCATTCTCTGGGCATTGTTTTTGGTTTATTTAGGTTATCTGTTTTGGATGTCCAAAAACGGAAATGCAGAAGAGGAAGAAATAGAGCAGGTACCATTATGGAAACAGCTGCTGATGCTGGTAGTAGGAATCGTTTTGATCGTTGCAGGCAGCGATCTGACGGTAGATCATGCAACAGTCATTGCAAAGATCTTCGGTGTATCTGAACGTATTATCGGTCTGACCATCATTGCGTTCGGAACCTCTCTTCCTGAGTTGGTAACTTCTGTAACGGCTGCAAGAAAAGGAAAAGCAGATATCGCCATTGGAAATATCGTCGGAAGCAATATCTTTAATATTTTATTTGTAGTAGGAACTACCGCACTGATCATTCCGGTAGAATTTAAAGTCGGATTTGTGATCGACTGTGTAGTAGCACTGACCGCAGGTTTGATTTTATGGTTTGGTGTGATGAAAGAAAGAAAACTGAAAAAACCGGTAGGAATCCTGATGCTGCTTGTATACGCAGTATATTTTGCTTATCTGTTTGTAGGTTAAAGGTGTAACATGAATCCAAAGTTAAGTGTGATCATTCCGGTCTATCATGCGGAAAAATATCTGAATCGTTGTGTTGACAGAAAAAAATCAAAATCGAAAAATAAATTTGTAGCATGTGCACGAGAAAATGGGTGTAACAGAAGTTGTAATGACATCAGGGGATATGATTGAAAAATCATATCCCCTGATGTTTTTTTTAACTATCATTATTTTATTTGTCGTGGATTTCGCTGTGTAATTCCTGTAAGGATTTTACTTCGCTGTTTCCATGAGCTTTGATGTATTTGATACCTTCTGCAGTTGCTCTTGCAGCAGCCATTGTTGTAATATATGGAACTTTTGCTTTGATTGCAGCTTTACGCAGGTAACTGTCATCAGATACACTTTCTTTTCCGGCAGGAGAGTTTACGACCAGATCTACCTGATTGTTTGTGATAATATCCAGTGTGTTTGGACGTCCTTCGGAAAGTTTTTTGATCTTTTCTGCCGGGATTCCTTCTGCAATGATCTTATCATAAGTAGATCCTGTAGCGATCAGTTTAAATCCTGCTTCGTGGAAGCTTCTTGCAATTTCCGGAAGCTCTGCTTTATCTTTTCTGTTTACAGAGAGCAGAACGGTTCCTTCCAGTGGAAGTTTGGACTGTGTTGCTTCCTGAGCTTTGAAGAATGCTTCACCGTAAGAAGAAGATAAGCCTAAAACTTCTCCGGTAGAACGCATTTCAGGTCCAAGGATCGGATCTACTTCCTGGAACATGTTGAATGGGAAGACTGCTTCCTTTACACCATAGTTTGGAATTACCTGTTCTTTTAATTCCGGTACCGGTGAAGTTCTTCCGGTCAGTTCTGAAGTGATGATATCTGTTGCCAGCGGAACCATACGGATATTACATACTTTAGATACCAAAGGTACTGTTCGGGAAGCTCTTGGATTTGCTTCCAGTACGTATACTTTACCGTTTTCGATGGCATACTGCATATTCATCAGACCTTTGACATGCATTTCTTCTGCAATCTTACGTGTATATTCTTTGATCGTTTTTACGTTTTCTTCTGAAATATGTACGGATGGAAGGATACAAGCGGAGTCACCGGAGTGTACACCGGCAAGTTCGATATGTTCCATAACAGCCGGTACAAATGCATGGGTACCATCACTGATAGCATCTGCTTCACATTCTAATGCGTGATTCAGGAAACGGTCAATGAGGATTGGTCTGTCCGGAGTCACACCTACTGCAGCGTTCATATACTGTGTCAATGCTTCTTCGTCATAAACGACTTCCATACCACGGCCGCCCAATACATAGGAAGGACGAACCATAACCGGATAACCGATCTTATTAGCGATGGCAATGGCTTCTTCTACGTTTACAGCCATACCTGATTCCGGCATTGGGATTTCCAGTTTATCCATCATTTCACGGAAAAGATCACGGTCTTCTGCAAGATCGATTACTGCAGGAGAAGTTCCTAAGATCTTCACGCCGTTCTTTTCAAGATCAGCTGCCAAATTCAGAGGAGTCTGTCCGCCGAACTGTGCGATAACACCAACCGGTTTTTCTTTTTTGTAAATACTAAGAACATCTTCCAGAGTCAGTGGTTCAAAGTATAATTTATCAGAAGTATCATAGTCAGTAGAAACTGTTTCCGGGTTACAGTTTACGATGATTGTTTCAAATCCGAGTTTTTTCAGTGCTAATGCAGCATGTACACAGCAGTAGTCGAATTCGATTCCCTGACCGATACGGTTTGGACCGCCGCCAAGGATCATAACCTTTGGCTTTTCTTCGCTGACTGGATTTTTGTCTTCTGCATTGTAAGTTGAATAGTAGTAAGCATTGTTTTCTGTACCGCTGACATGAACGCCTTCCCAAGCTTCTTCTACACCCAGTGCAATACGTTTGTTGCGGATGTCTTCTTCCGGAACTTCCAGAATCTGGCTTAAGTATTTGTCAGAGAAACCATTTTTCTTCGCAGAAGTCAATGCTTCATCAGAAGGAAGGCTTCCTTTGGATGCCAGTAAAGCTTCTTCTTCTTCTACCAGTTCTCTCATCTGCTGAATAAAGTAATCTTTTACTTTGGTCAGTTCGTGAATTTCTTCATTAGTAGCACCTTTACGGATTGCTTCATACATAATGAAGTGACGTTCGCTGGAAGCAGTGATCAGAAGTTTTAAGAGCTGTTCTTTTGTCATGGAATCAAAGTTTCTTGCATGACCAAGTCCGTAACGTCCGGTCTCTAAGCTGCGGATCGCTTTCTGGAAAGCTTCTTTGTAAGTTTTACCGATACTCATAACTTCACCTACGGCTCTCATCTGAGTACCAAGTTTATCTTCTACGCCTTTGAATTTTTCGAATGCCCATCTTGCAAATTTGATTACAACATAATCGCCGTCCGGAACATATTTATCCAGTGTTCCGTATTTACCGCAAGGAATATCTTTTAATGTAAGACCTGCAGCCAGCATAGCAGAAACTAAAGCGATCGGGAAACCGGTTGCTTTGGAAGCAAGTGCTGATGAACGGGAAGTACGAGGGTTAATTTCGATAACGATGATTCTGTCTGATACCGGGTCATGGGCAAACTGTACATTTGTACCGCCGATAACGCCTACTTTATCAACAATCTTAAATGCCTGTTCTTTTAAACGATCCTGGCATTCCTGAGAAATAGTCAACATTGGTGCGGAACAGAAGGAATCTCCTGTGTGAACGCCCAATGGGTCAATATTTTCGATGAAACATACGGTGATCATGTTGCCTTCGGAGTCACGAACAACTTCTACTTCAAGCTCTTCCCAACCCAAAATAGATTCTTCAACGAGAACCTGACCTACTAAGCTGGCCTGAAGACCACGCGCACAAACTGTTTTTAATTCTTCTTTATTATAAACGAGACCGCCGCCTTCACCGCCCATGGTATAAGCAGGACGAAGAACAACAGGATAGTTTAATTTATCAGCGATGGCAAGTGCTTCCTCAACGGTATAAGCAACTTCGCTTCGTGCCATTTCGATTCCAAGTTCATTCATTGTTTTCTTGAATTCGATACGGTCTTCTCCACGTTCGATAGCATCTACCTGAACACCGATTACTTTTACGTTGTATTTATCTAAAATACCGGCTTTGTACAATTCAGAACTTAAGTTCAGAGCGGACTGTCCACCAAGGTTTGGAAGAAGTGCGTCCGGACGTTCCTTAGCAATAATCTGTTCGAGTCTTTCTACGTTCAGCGGTTCGATGTAAGTAACATCAGCTGTTTCCGGGTCTGTCATAATAGTAGCCGGGTTTGAGTTTACCAGTACGATTTCATAACCGAGTTTACGAAGCGCTTTACACGCCTGTGTACCTGAGTAGTCAAACTCACAAGCCTGTCCGATAATGATAGGACCTGAACCAATAATAAGTACCTTATTAATATCTGTTCTTTTTGGCATATCCATAATCCTCCACATTTTTATTCAACTTTATATTATAATACATTATTGCAAAGATACAAGCAAAATTTTCTAAAATTAGACAATTTTTTTATTTGCTCATTTTTCGTAGAGGTTTTGAAATAGGGCCGGTAAAATGGTTCCCCGGAGTTGGTGAGTATGTTACAATATATGAAAAAAACGAGGATGGATAATCCGGAAATTCAGGTGAAAGATCCGAGGATTCTCGAATTGAATGAGATTGTAACTGAAGTAAAGTCTTCAGAAGAATGGGAGGTTGTGCAGAAAAAAGGGCTTTCTGTTTCGGAAATTGCAGATCTGCTGGAAGAGAGGGAAGAAACCATCCAAAAAATTATAAATAATCTGCAGAAAAATAACTAATATGAAAATACCGTCGTATGGATGATCGGATCATTGGTGCGGCGGTATTTTTGTTGTTAAGGAAATGAGAAGCGATTGCATTGATTGATCAAGAGCAGACAGAACATAAATGGTTATAATATAATCCTATAACAAGATATTGTTCATAAGTATTAGACGAATACAGATTCTGATGTTATGATTTCCCCATCAAAAAAATAAAGCGCGAAGGAACGCAGAAAAGAGGATATTATGGCAAAGAAAACGAGATCTGAAAGAAACTTAAAATTTGAAACATTACAGTTACATGTAGGACAGGAACAGCCGGATCCGGTAACAGATGCAAGAGCAGTTCCGATTTATCAGACATCTTCCTACGTGTTTAAAAATTGCGAACATGCGGCGGCCAGATTTGGTTTAAGTGATGCCGGAAATATTTATGGAAGATTGACCAATCCGACCGAAGATGTATTCGAACAGAGAATTGCAGCGCTGGAAGGCGGCGTGGCAGCATTGGCAGTGGCTTCCGGTGCAGCAGCGATCACCTATACGTTCCAGAATCTTGCAAAGGCAGGGGAACACATTGTAGCTGCAAAAAATATTTACGGCGGTACTTACAATCTGTTAGCACATACTTTGCCGGAATATGGTGTAACAGCAACCTTTGTAGATCCTTTTAATTATGAAGAAATTGAGCATGCCATCAAAGAAAATACGAAGGCAGTATTTATTGAAACTTTAGGAAATCCAAACTCCGATATCGTAGACATCGAAAAAATTGCAAAGATTGCCCATGCCCATCAGATTCCGTTAGTCATTGACAACACGTTTGCAACTCCTTATCTGATTCGCCCGATTGAATATGGTGCAGACATTGTGGTGCATTCTGCTACGAAATTTATTGGAGGTCATGGAACGACCATTGGCGGAGTGATCATTGACAGTGGAAAATTCGACTGGGAGGCAAGCGGTAAATTCCCATCTTTGACAGAACCGAATCCAAGCTATCATGGAATCAGCTTTACCAAAGCAGTGGGTGCCGCAGCGTTTGTTACGAAGATCCGTGCAATCCTTCTGCGTGATACCGGAGCAACACTTTCCCCATTCCATGCATTTTTCTTCCTGCAGGGACTGGAAACTTTATCCTTACGAGTAGAACGTCATGTTCAAAATGCATTAAAAGTGGTAGAATATTTAAGTGAGCATCCACAGGTGGAAAAAGTAAACCATCCGTCTGTATCCAAAGATCCGGTGCAGCAGGAACTTTACAAGAAATATTTCCCGAATGGCGGCGGATCGATCTTTACTTTTGAGATTAAGGGCGGTGCGGAAGAAGCAAAAGCCTTTATCGATCAGCTGGAATTGTTCTCGCTTCTGGCAAATGTGGCAGATGTGAAATCATTAGTGATTCATCCGGCATCTACGACCCATTCCCAGCTGAATGAAGAAGAACTGGCAGAACAGGGAATCAAACCAAATACCATTCGTCTTTCCATTGGAACAGAGAATGTGGATGACATCATCGAGGATCTTGAAGAGGCTTTTAAAGCAATCGCATGATGACAGACCCACTGTGAAAAAGGACAAAATTTATGACACTGACACAATTAAGATATGTGATAACCGTTGCAGGAGAAAATTCCATGAATGCGGCTGCGAAAAAGCTGTTTATTTCTCAGCCAAGTCTTTCGACGGCAATCCGGGAACTGGAACAGGAAATCGGAATCGAGATTTTCAGAAGAACCAGCCGGGGAATTGTAATTACGCCGGAAGGGGAAGAATTCGTAGGATATGCAAGACAGGTAGCAGAGCAATGTGAACTGATTGAAAGCAAGTACATTACCAGAGAGAAAGCAAAACGCAAATTTGGTGTCTCGATGCAGCATTATACGTTTGCGGTCAATGCTTTCGTGGAGATGGTAAAGCAGTTTGGGATGGAAAAATATGAATTTGCTGTCCGGGAAACGAAAACCCATGAGGTCATTGAAGATGTAAAGAATTTTAAAAGTGAGATAGGAATTCTTTATGTGAATGAATTTAACCGGAAAGTGCTCCAAAAGCTGTTTGACGAATATGAGCTGGAATTTCATGAATTGCTCCACTGCAGCATTTATGTTTACTTATGGAAGGGACATCCGCTGGCAAAGCAGCAGGAAATTACCCTGAAAGAACTGGAAGACTATCCGTGTTTATCTTTTGAACAGGGAAATTACAATTCCTTTTATTATGCGGAAGAAGTACTGAGTAATTATCAGTACAAACAGCTGATCAAAGCCAATGACCGTGCCACGCTTTTGAATCTGATGGTTGGTCTGAATGGATATACGCTCTGTTCCGGAATTTTATGTGAGGAATTGAATGGTTCTGATTATTGTGCAGTGAAATTACAGTCAGATGAGATCATGACCATCGGATATTTAAAAAGAAAAGGCATTACGCTCAGTGAACTTGGACAAAAATATGTGGAAGAGCTGTCCAAGTACAAAGATAAAGCCTTGAAATGAAGCCTTTTTGTAACTGCTTTTTACAAGCATCATCATATGCTCCTGTTTGTGCTCCGCAGGGCGTCGTCGGCTTCAACTAATCCAAGTACTTCTAATCACTCGCAGGAGAGCCTGCTTCGCGAAGAAGTACTAGGATGGATTTTCCGCCTCCTTTGGCCAAATGCATCGCAAAACAGGGGACAGATGCTGGTGCATGGCAAAATTTACAGCTTACAGCCATAGTGACATTCATCCTACGGCGTAAATTAAAAAATGCATGTTACAAAAAAGGATACAAAACGAGAAACAGAAATAAAGTTCTGTAAAGATACATAGGAAAAAGAATAGAATCAAATAAAGAAAACGCAGAGATTTAAATAAAGGAGAATACAGAAATGAGTAAGATAACAACAAACGCATTAGAACTGATTGGAAACACACCATTATTAAAGATTAGCCGTTACAGTCAGCAGGTGGAGGCAGAAAATGCCAATCTGTTTGCAAAACTGGAATATTTAAATCCGGCCGGTTCGGTAAAAGACCGGGCAGCATTAGAATTGATTGAAAATGCAGAACGAGAGGGTATTTTAAAACCGGGAGCGACGATCATTGAGCCAACTTCCGGAAATACGGGAATCGGTCTGGCGATGGTAGCAGCAGTGAAAGGGTACAGAGCCATCCTGACATTGCCGGAAACCATGAGTGAGGAACGCAGAACTCTGCTTCATGCTTACGGTGCAGAACTGGTATTAACAGATGGAGCCAAAGGAATGTCCGGAGCCATTGCAAAAGCGGAAGAGCTGCGGGATTCTATTCCGGGTGCGGTGATCTTAGGTCAATTTGATAATCCTGCCAATGCGGATGCGCACAGAAAAACGACAGGACCGGAAATCTGGGATCAGACAGAGGGAAGCGTAGATATTTTTGTATCTGCTGTAGGAACCGGCGGAACCATTACCGGTGTGGGCGAATATTTAAAATCTAAAAATCCACAGTTAAAAGTAGTCGCTGTAGAGCCTTCTTCCAGTCCGGTGTTATCCGGCGGAAAAGCAGGCCCTCACAAGATTCAGGGGATCGGTGCCGGATTTGTGCCGAAAGTGTTAAACACAGAAATTTATGACGAGATTATTACCGTAGAAAATGAAGATGCTTTCCGGGAAGGTGCCAGATTTGCAGTCACAGAAGGAGTTCTGGTAGGAATTTCTTCCGGTGCAGCTTTAAAAGCAGCAACAGAACTGGCAAAACGTCCGGAAAATGCCGGAAAAAATATTGTAGTGCTTCTTCCGGATTCCGGAGACAGATATTTATCTACCGCATTATTTAAATAAGAATTGTAAGAAAAGGACTTGAGACAGAACCCATCTCAAAGTCCTTTTTTCATTTTAATTATGAAAGACCTTGTTACATTTATGTATGAAAGCCTTTCCTATTAAAATTTTGAAAATAGACTTTTCCGGAGACAAAATATCATGTAATATGTTGGATATCAAGGAAGTGAAACTTGATAAATTGGAGGTAGACCAGATGATCAAAGCAGCATTTTTTGATGTAGACGGCACCATTTATTCTCATAAGAGCAAAGGGATTCCACAGAGTACCTTAAAAGCGATGGATTTGCTGAAGCAGAGGGGAATCAAAACATTTCTTGCGACAGGAAGAGATTTTACTGCCATTGACCGCTTTCCGGTGGGAAAGATTCGGTTCAATGGTTATGTAATGTTAAATGGGCAGCTGTGTACCGATCAGGATCGGAATATCATTCTCAGTTCACCGATTGATGCCGCAGATGCATCATATCTGCTGGATGCATTTCGCAAAAAAACAAGACCGGTGGCATTGGCAGAAAAGGATCGGCTGTATATCAACATGATCGATGAAGCTGTGATTCGGGCACAAGCAGGGATTTCATCAGAACTTCCACAGATCATGAAATATGAAGGCGCACCTGTGTACCAGTTTATGTGTTACGGAGGGAAAGAACTGGAAGAAGAATTTTCCGAAAAGCTGCCTCATTGCAAAGTAACCCGTTGGAGTCCGTATGGAGTTGATGTCATCTCGAAAAACGGCGGAAAAATGACGGGAATTCAGAAGATGCTGGAAGTTTATGGAATTTCTAAGGAAGAGACCATTGCATTTGGTGACGGAGAAAATGATATAGAGATGCTGAAATTTGCACAGGTTGGTGTGGCCATGGGAAATGCCGAGACAGAAGTGCAAAAAGCAGCGGATTATGTGACGGAAGATATTGATGCAGATGGGATTTGGAATGCGTTAAAGCATTTTCATATTATTTAAATAGGAAGAAAAGGAGAAAAACCATGGTAAAACACATTATTTTATGGCAGTTAAAGGACGAGCTTTCTGAAGAAGAAAAGAAAGTGATCAAAGCAGAAATGAAAGAAGGACTGGAAGGCCTGGTTGGGCAGGTTCCGGGACTTTTGGAAGTGAAGGTTCAGATTGAAGGTCTGGCTTCATCAAATGCAGAAGTGATGCTGGATACCACACTGACAGATGAAGAAGCATTGAAAGGATATGCGGTACATCCGGCACATGTAGCAGTTGCTGACGGCAAGGTTCGCCCGTATACCAAAACAAGAATGTGTCTGGATTTTGAGATTCAGTAATTTTTCGTGTCGTTAATAAAAAGGTGTTCAAATGGTTGCTGTTTACGAGATATGAGTGAACAGTAACCATTTTAAGTGTGACAGGAAAATCAAATTGCGGGAAATCGTAACAAATTTTAGAGATTTCATACTTCTATTTTCTCTGAATATCTTGTATAATAATGCACATATATGCTTTTAGGAGAGGTTTAGAGATGTTAGAAATGATTACAAAAGTGAATGATGTGATCAATGGCTTTGTGTGGGGTGCACCGGCTATGGTATGCATCATTGGAGTCGGAATTCTGTTATCTGTAAGAACAGGATTCATTCAATTCAGAAAATTCCCATATGCAATGAAAGCAACGTTGGGAAAACTTTTTCAAAAGACAGATGCAGGACATGGATCCATTACGCCGTTTCAGGCAGTCTGTACTGCATTGGCCGCAACCGTTGGAACCGGTAATATTGCCGGAGTTGCCGGAGCGATCGCCATCGGCGGTCCGGGCGCTGTTTTTTGGATGTGGATTTCTTCCCTGCTGGGAATGTGTACCAAATTTGCAGAAGTAACACTGGCCGTTCATTTCCGTGAAAGAAATGAACATGGGGATTATGTAGGCGGTCCAATGTACTACATCAAAAATGGTCTGAACAAACGCTGGCATTTTCTTGCAGTACTGTATGCGCTGTTTGGTGTGCTGACCGTGTTTGGAACAGGAAATGCGACACAGGTCAATACGATTACAACCGCCATTAATTCAGCACTGACAAATTACCATTTGATCAATGCGTCCAATAAAGGAATGGTCAGCCTGATCATCGGGATCATCATTACCGTCGTTGTTGCAGCAGTCCTTCTGGGCGGTGTTAAACGAATTGGAAAAGTAACAGAGAAATTGGTGCCGTTTATGGCATTGCTGTATATCGTGCTTGCTCTTGGAGTAGTGCTGTTGAATTATAAAGCAGTACCGGGCGTTTTCGCATCCATCATTTCCGGTGCATTTTGTCCTTCCGCAGTGACCGGAGGGGTCGTTGGTTCCATGATCTTAAGTCTTCAGAAAGGCATTTCCCGCGGAATTTTTTCCAATGAAGCTGGTCTTGGTACAGGCTCCATTGCCCATGCAACTTCCGATACGAAAGATCCGGTTGAACAGGGTGTGTTCGGTATTTTTGAAGTATTTGCAGATACGATCGTAATCTGTACATTGACAGCACTGACAATCCTGTGCAGCGGTGTAAGTATTAATTACGGTGCTGCAGCCGGTGCAGAACTGACTATCAGCGGATTTACCGCAACTTACGGAAACTGGGTATCCATTTTCACAGCCATTGCCATGGTATGTTTTGCATTTTCTACGATTCTTGGCTGGGGACTTTATGGTGCAAGATGTATGGAATTTTTAGGTTCCGCCAGATTTATCAAACCATTTATGATCGTATACTCCCTGATGGGTGTCGTAGGAGCGACCGTAGATTTGGGATTATTATGGAATATTGCAGAAACCTTCAATGGGTTAATGGCAATTCCAAACTTAATTGCCCTGTTCCTGTTGTCAGGTACTGTGGTTAAGCTGGTAAAACAAAAATTTGATTAGAGATTCGAAACGCCTGATTGTACAATCGGGCGTTTCTTTGGTACAATACGAGTAAAAGGAGCAGAGGCTTATGATAAAAGTGATTTTGTGGGATATGGATGCAACGCTTTTGGATTTTCTGTCTGCAGAAAATGCAGCCATCAAATCCTGTTTTCAAAAGTATGGTCTGGGAGAATGCACCGATGAGATGATCGAACGGTATTCTAAGATCAACAGACGTTATTGGGAAATGCTGGAGCGGGGAGAAATGTCCAAGCAGGAAATTTTAGTGAACCGATTCAAAGATTTTTTCGCAGAAGAAGGTATTGAAACGGATTGTGAAAATGAATTTAACAGCAGTTATCAGATTGCACTGGGAGATACGATCTGTTTCAGGGATCAGGGATATGAACTGGTGAAAAAACTGCAGGGCAGTTATCGGCAGTTTGTGGTGACCAACGGAACCTTTGCAGCGCAGGAGCGTAAATTAAAGCATTCCGGAATCGGGGAACTGGTAGAAGATGCGTTTATTTCAGATCTGATCGGCCATGAAAAACCGTCCAAAGCATATTTTGATCATGTGCTTGGAAAGATTGGTGATTATGAGAAACAGGAGATTATGATCGTGGGAGATTCCCTGACCAGTGATATGCAGGGAGGGAACAATGCAGGGATCATCTGTTGCTGGTACAACCCAAATCATCTGGAAAATACAAAAAACGTAAAGATCAATCATGAGATTGACCATTTATGGCAAATCGAGGAGATATTGAAAAGTTATGAATAAAAAAGAGATTTTAGAAATCCGCAAACAGTTTACACCGGCTAATTGTGCCATTACCCGTATTTGTGGATGTTATGTAAATCATGAAAAAGAAAAGATCTGCCAGTCAAAACAGGCATTTTTGGCAATGCCGGAGGAAGAAGCATACAAATATTTTGATATTTTCAAGCATACACTTTCCGGTACGGTAGGAAAAAATATGCTGAATATGGAATTTTCGCTGGAGTCTGAAATGCAGGGAGGTCCGCAGGAATTTCTTTTAAAATTAAGAGACAGTGAGCTGAAAGATGATATGCTGGTGGAAGAGTTTTATGACAAAGTCATCGAACATTATCATTATGGAGAAAATTATTATATTGTGCTGATCTATGCAGCATATGATGTTCCGGGAAAATCTACCGATGGACTGGAAATGGATGATGCATCAGATACGGTATTCCGACACATTTTATGCAGTATTTGTCCGGTCAATCTTTCCAAAGCAGCACTGTCCTATAATCCGGATCTGAATCTGATGGAAGACAGAGTCCGTGACTGGATCGTGGAAATGCCGATGAACGGATTTTTATTCCCGGCATTTAATGATCGCGCCACAGATATTCACAATGTGCTTTATTATTCGAAAAATCCGGAAGAACTGCAGCCGGAATTTATAGATCAGGTTTTCGGTGCCGGAGTTCCGGTCACAGCAAAAAGTCAGAAAGAAATCTTTGATACGGTGGTGGCAGAAACCCTTGGAGAAGACTGCGGATATGAGGTTGTCCGAAATCTTCATGACAATCTTTGTGAAATGATGGAAGAGCATAAGGAAGCACCGGAACCGCTGGAACTTTCTAAAATGGATATGAAAAAGCTTCTGGAAAAGAGCGGTGCCACAGAAGAAAAGATGCAGGTCTTTGACAAAGAATTTGATGCAGTGGCAGGAGAACGTGCAACTCTTTTGGCAAGCAATGTGGTCAATGTAAAAAAATTCAGTGTAGAAACACCGGATGTGGTGATCAAAGTGAATCCGGAAAGAGCGGACCTCATTGAAACGATGGAAATTGATGGAAGAAAATGTCTTGTCATTGCCATTGACGATCATGTGGAAGTGAATGGTGTGAGTGTAAAAATTTAAAAAAGAAATCAGGGATATTTGTGAGCAAACAGAAGAAAAATTATGAAATGAATATGTGCGAAGGCCCATTGGCGGGAAAAATGCTGCTTTTTACGGTGCCTTTGATGTTTTCCGGGATTCTGCAGCTTTTGTTCAATGCGGCAGATACCATTGTTGTAGGAAGATATGCAGGAAAAGAAGCACTGGCAGCAGTAGGCTCGACTTCTTCGCTGATCAATCTGCTGGTTAATTTGTTTATGGGACTTTCAGTAGGTGCCAATATTCTGGTGGCCAGATACTATGGAGCAAAAAAAGAAGAGGAGATTCAGGAAACGGTTCATACTTCGATCACGCTGGCTGCATTGGCAGGAATCGTTCTGGCAGTTTTGGGAAATATTTTTGCAAAACCGCTGCTGTTGCTCATGGGTTCACCGGAAGATGTGGTAGATTTGGCAGCTATTTATGTGAAGATTTATTTTGCCGGAATGCCGGTAGTTTTGATCTATAATTACGGTGCGGCCATCTTACGTGCAGTGGGAGATACGAAAAGACCGTTGTATTATCTTACGGCAGCAGGAGTTGTCAATGTACTCTTAAATCTGATTTTTGTCATTGGATTGAAATTAAGCGTTGCCGGTGTTGCTTTGGCAACGGTCACTTCAGAAACAATCTCAGCTGTTCTTCTTATTCGCTGCATGTGCAAAATGGAAGGAAGCTGTCATTTGGATTTGAAAAAACTGGGATTGAACAGAGAAAAAGTAGGATTGCTGCTACGCCACGGACTTCCGGCCGGACTGCAGGGTTCAGTCTTTTCCTTTTCCAATGTACTGATCCAGTCTTCCATCAATTCCTTTGGCTCGATTGCTATGGCAGGTTCCAGTGCGGCGGCCAATATTGAAGGATTTGTATATACAGCAATGAATTCTTTCCAGCAGACGGCACTTTGTTTTACCAGCCAGAATCTTGGTGGCGGGAAATATGACCGGATCAATAAAGTATTAAGAAACAGTCTTTTGATGGTGACACTGGTGGGAATCCTAATGGGAGGCGGCTGTTATCTGTTTGGTGAGCAGCTTTTGAGTATTTATTCCCCGGATGCAGAAGTAATCGCTTATGGAATGATTCGTTTGAGCTGGATTGGACGTTTGTACTTCCCATGCGGAATCATGGACGTCTTAGTAGGAATGCTACGAGGTTTGGGCTATGCAGTGGTTCCGATGTGCGTATCGATCATCGGTGCCTGTGGATTTCGAATTCTGTGGATCGCAACAGTGTTTGCAGCCCATCATTCATTAGACGTTTTGTATAGTTCCTACATTATCAGCTGGATCCTGACCGGCGGCACCCATTTGATCTGCTACATTTTCGTGTGGAGAAAGCTTAGAAAGCGACTGGAGGGCAGATGACGGGTGCTTGATTACCAAAAGAGATCCTTTTTTGTAATGTGTATTTTTCAGTTTACGCCGTAAGCTGGAGACTGTCACGCCCGGCAGGTTCCTTCCTCCTCAGCTAATCACAACCAGCTCCTAAATTCGTCAGCAAAGGCTTCCTCATTAATGAGCTGCTAGTGCTGGATCTTCGGACTCATCCACTTAACGCCGTGCTTTGGACAGTGCTCCATCATTACGGCTGTGCTTTGAAAAAATATACGCTTACGATGAAGATAATTTTGATTTTCAATGATGATTCTAATAATTCATAAGCATCTGCCCCCTGTTTTGCGATGCATTTGGCCAAAGGAGGCGGAGGATGGTGCTTGTAAAAATTGATTACAAAAAAGTATCCTTTTCTGGTTAGTTGTTGCAAAGTGGCCTGGTTGTGATATGGAAAGTTAATTATGAATGATAAAAAGGAGAATATGATATGAAAGCATATGAAAGATTATTAAAATACGCAGCGGTGGATACTCCAAGTGATCCGGTTTCCGGACTCCATCCATCATCTGCATGCCAGTTTAATCTGGCAAAAATGCTGGTAGAAGAGTTGAAAGCATTGGGTGTGGACAATGCAGAAGTGGATGAAAAATGTTACGTCTACGCTTCGATTCCTGCCACAGAAGGATATGAAAACTGTAAAAGTCTTGGATTTATCGCCCATATGGATACGGCACCGGATTTTAATGGATGCGGTGTAAAACCTCAGATCATTGAAAATTATGATGGAACAGATGTTGTTCTGGGAGAAAGCGGACGCATCTTAAAAGTAAAAGATTTTCCGGATCTTGCAGAGATGAAAGGACGTACCCTGATCACAACCGACGGAACTTCTTTGTTAGGTTCTGATGATAAGAGCGGTATTGCGGAGATCATGACTATGCTGGAACGTATTTTATCTGAAAATATTCCACATGGAAAACTTTGTATCAGTTTTACTCCGGATGAAGAAATCGGAGAAGGTGCAGATCATTTTGATGTAGAAAGATTTGGCGCAGATGTTGCCTATACAATGGATGGCGGAAAAGAAGGCGAGATTGAATACGAAAACTTCAATGCAGCAGGTGCAGTTGTGATCGTGAATGGTAATAATGTTCATCCGGGAAGTGCAAAAGATATTATGATCAATGCGCAGCTGGTTGCCATGGAACTCAACGGAATGCTTCCGGCAGACGAAGTTCCTTCCAAAACAGAAGGCTATGAAGGATTTTTCCATCTGACAGATATGCACGGAACGGTAGAACAGGCAAAACTGGAATATATCATTCGTGATCACGACAGAGAAAAATTTGAAGCCAAAAAAGAATTCATGCAGAACATCGTTCGTGAAATCAATGAAAAATACGGTGCAGGAACCGCAGAACTGACGGTGAAAGATCAGTATTATAATATGAAAGAAAAGATTGAACCGCATCTGTACCTGATCGATTATGCCAAGGAAGCTGCAAAAGAAGTAGGATTAAATCCGGCAGTCGTAGCAATCCGCGGCGGCACAGATGGTGCAAGATTAAGTTTTATGGGACTTCCATGCCCGAATCTTGGTACCGGTGGATTTGGCTTCCACGGACCGTATGAACATGTGACTGCAGAAGGCATGGACCTTTGCGTGGAAATGATGCTGAAGATCATGGCACATTTTCTTCACGAGTAGTATTCGAAGTAAAATTTTTGACTAGAATTCTGAGTTTACACTGTAAGATGTGATAGCTGTTGTGCCCGGCAGGTTCCTTCCTCCTCAGCTGCTTTCTAAGAACTACAAACCGCTCACACCAATGGGTGTTTCGCGGAGTAGTTCTAAGAGCGGGATCTTCGGACTCATCCACTTAACACCGTACACCCAAAAGCTTCCCATCTTTACGGTTGTGAGTTGACATAATGAAAGAAAAATGTTCTGGTTGTGTCGATAACATAAATTTTGCCAAACACCGCCGCCTGTCCCCTGTTTTGCGATGCCTTGTGGAGCAAAAATAGGGACGGGGGAGGTGTCTGTGAAAATAAGAAATTCGGCTGAAACATCGACACTTTAGCGTGAAAACGTAATAAAGCATATTGACCTTTTTCTCGTTGTGTCATAAAATTTAAAAAATGCAATGAGGAGGACAAAAGATGGAAGCTTATATCGGATTTATCGGCTGCGGCAATATGGGAAGCGCCTTAGCGAAAGCGGCAGCAAAATCAGACATGATCCTGCCGGGTCAGATCTGTCTTGCCAACAGAACCGGGTCAAAGGCGGAAAAACTGGCAGAAACCCTTGGCGGGGCACTGGTAGGAACGAACAAGGAAATTGCAAAATATTGTCAATATATTTTTCTGGGGGTAAAACCGCAGATGATGCAGGAGGTACTGGAAGAAATCGCTCCGGTACTGAAAAATCGAACCGATCGTTTTGTCCTCGTAACGATGGCAGCGGGGCTGACGATGGAAACCATTCAGGAAATGGCGGGAGATCATTATCCGGTGATCCGTCTGATGCCGAATACACCGGCAGCGGTAGGAAGCGGAATGATCTTATACTGCAGTACCAAAACCCATTTAGATGAAATGGTCACGTTTCTTCATATAATGAAAGCGGCCGGAAAGTTTGATGAACTTCCGGAAACATTAATGGACGCCGGAAGTGCATTGACAGGATGTGGTCCTGCATTTGCCTATCTTTTTATAGAAGCGTTGGCAGATGGAGGAGTGGCCTGCGGACTTCCCCGTGCAAAAGCACAGGAATACGCAGCGCAGATGCTGCTCGGTTCTGCAGAAATGGTATTAAAGAGCGGACAGCATCCGGGAGCATTAAAAGATGCAGTGTGTTCACCGGGCGGAAGTACGATCCAGGGAGTACGTGCGTTAGAAAAAGGCGGATTTCGCGGAACCGTCTTTGAGGCTGTCGATGCGGCATATGAAAAAACAAAAGAGTTGGGGAAGAAATAAGAGATGAGAATTGTAGTAAAAGTAGGAACGTCTACTTTGGCACATCCTACAGGACGGTTAAATATTCAGAGAGTAGAAACTCTGGTAAAAGTATTAAGTGATCTGAAAAATGCAGGTCATGAAATCGTATTAGTATCTTCCGGAGCCATCGGAATGGGTGTTGGCAAACTGCTGCTGCCGGGAAAACCATCAGATATGCCTACCAAGCAGGCAGCGGCCGCTGTAGGACAGTGTGAATTGATGTATACCTATGATAAACTTTTTACGGAATATAATCATACTGTCGCACAGATCCTTCTGACCGGAGAAGATATTGAAAACGAGAAACGAAGACATAACTGTGAAAATACATTGAGACGATTGCTGGAACTGGGCGCACTGCCGATCATTAACGAAAATGATACGGTTGCCACGGAACAGATTGAGATTGGAGACAATGATACGCTGGCGGCGATTGTTGGAAAAAGCGTTCAGGCGGAATTGGTGATTCTTTTAACTGATATTGATGGATTGTTTACTGCAGATCCTCATAAAGATCCGGACGGAAAGCTGATTCCTTTGGTAGAGGAGATTACTCCGGAAATCATGGAACTGGCAGGCGGCGCCGGAAGCAGGCAGGGAACCGGCGGTATGGCGACCAAACTGATCGCTGCACAGATTGCTACAGATGCCGGCTGTGATATGGTCATAGCCAATGGAAAGAGACCGGAAATCCTGTATCAGATTCTGGAAGGAGAAGCAGTAGGAACAAGGTTTGTAGGAAAAAATTCGTGAGGTGGATGTATGACAACACAGGAGATTTTAACAGCGGCAAAAAGTGCAAAAGCGTCTATGATGCTGGCTGATACGGAAAAAAAGAATGCAGCCCTTCGTTTTATGGCAGAAGAACTGTTGAATGGTACAGAAGAGATCTTGAAAGAAAATGTAAAAGATCTGGAAGCTTCCAAAGGAAAGATTTCGGAAGTCATGATGGATCGACTGGCACTTTCCGAGAGTCGGATCGAAGGAATGGCACAGGGAATCAAAGAAGTCGCAGAACTGCCGGATCCGGTGGGAAAAGTTTTGAGAAGGATTCAGCGGCCGAACGGACTGGTGATCGAAAAAACAGCGGTTGCAATGGGTGTAATCGCAATCATTTATGAAAGCCGTCCAAACGTAACTTCAGATGCAGCAGCATTGGCATTAAAAAGCGGTAATGTCTGTGTGCTTCGTGGAGGAAAAGAAGCCTATCGTTCTGCAGCAGCGATTGTGAAATGTTTAAAAAGAGGACTGGTAAGAGCTGGAATCTCTGAAGATGCTATCAATCTGATTGAAGATACCACCAGAGCGTCGGCAACAGAGCTGATGACCGCCGTGGGATATGTAGATCTTTTGATTCCAAGGGGCGGTGCAGGATTGATCCGTGCCTGTACAGAAAATGCAAAAGTGCCTTGTATACAGACCGGTACTGGAATCTGTCATGTTTACGTGGATCGATATGCGGATCAGGAAAAAGCGTTAAAAATCATTCGAAACGCAAAAACCAGCAGACCATCTGTATGTAATGCAGAAGAGGTATGTGTGGTACATAAAGACATTTATGAACAATTTTTACCGAAATTAAAAGAAATGCTGGATCAAGGCGAACATCCGGTAGAACTTCGTCTGGATGAAAGAGCGGCGAAGGTCATTGACGGTGTACCGGCCGATGAAAATGATTTTGATACAGAATTTCTGGATTATATTCTTGCAGTGAAAGTGGTGGACAGCGTGGAAGAAGCCATTGCTCATATCAGCGAACATCATACGGGACACAGCGATGGGATTGTGACGGAAGATCAGGAAACTGCAAGAAAATTTATGATGGCAGTAGACAGTGCAGCGGTCTATGTCAATGCTTCTACCAGATTTACCGATGGCGGAGAATTTGGTCTGGGCTGTGAGATGGGAATCTCTACCCAGAAACTTCATGCCAGAGGTCCGATGGGATTGGAAGAGCTTTGCTGCTACAAATATATGATTTATGGAGACGGACAAATTCGATGAGTATTTTAAATGTAGAACACTTAACCCATGGATTCGGAGACAGAGCAATTTTTGACGATGTTTCCTTCCGCCTTCTCAAAGGAGAACACATTGGACTGATCGGTGCCAATGGAGAAGGTAAATCCACCTTTATGAATATCATTACCGGAAAATTGATGCCGGACGAAGGAAAGGTAGAATGGTCAAAAAATGTACGTGTTGGTTATCTGGATCAGCATACAGTACTGGAAAAAGGCATGACCATTCGTCAGGTACTGGCAAGTGCTTTTGAATTTCTTTTTCAGTTGGAAAATGATATGAATGCCATGTATGAGAAAATGGCAGAAGCGACAGAAGAAGAGATGGCTGTTTATATGGAAGAAACAGGGGTGATTCAGGAACTGTTATCTGCCCATGATTTCTATATGATTGATTCTAAAGTAGAGGAAGTCGGCAGAGCTTTGGGACTTGCAGACATCGGACTGGATAAAGATGTGACAGAACTTTCCGGCGGTCAGAGAACGAAGGTGCTGTTAGGAAAATTACTTCTGGAAAAACCGGATATTTTACTGCTGGACGAGCCGACAAACTATCTGGATGTAGAGCATATTGAGTGGCTGAAACGATATCTGAATGAGTATGAAAATGCATTTATTTTGATTTCCCATGATATTCCGTTCTTAAACAGCGTGATTAATCTGATCTATCATATGGATCATCAGAAGTTGGAACGTTATGTGGGAGATTATGATAAATTCCAGGAAGTTTATGCCATGAAGAAGGCTCAGCTGGAAGCAGCCTACAACAGACAGCAGAAAGAAATTGCTGATCTGAAAGATTTTGTTGCAAGAAATAAAGCAAGAGTTTCTACCAGAAATATGGCAATGTCCCGACAGAAAAAACTGGATAAAATGGATCTGATTGAACTGGCAGCAGAAAGACCGAAGCCGGAGTTTCATTTTAAAGAAGCCAGAGTACCGGGAAAATATATTTTCCAGACAGAAAATCTGGTCATCGGATATCAGGAACCATTATCTAAACCATTAACCTTGGAAATGGAACGAGGAAAGAAAATTGTTCTGACGGGTGCGAACGGAATCGGAAAAACAACGCTTTTAAAGAGTATTTTAGGTTTGATCGAACCGTTAGAAGGAAAAGCACAGTTGGGAGACTATTTAAGCATCGGATATTTTGAACAGGAAATGAGTCAGGATATCCAGACAACCTGTATTGAAGAAATCTGGCAGGAATTTCCGGGATTTACCCAGTACGAAGTTCGTTCTGCACTGGCGAAATGTGGTCTGACGACCAAACATATCGAGAGTAAAGTGAAGGTATTAAGCGGTGGAGAACAAGCGAAAGTCAGACTTTGCAAACTGATCAATCGTGAAACAAACATTTTGGTATTGGACGAACCGACCAACCATCTGGATGTAGATGCGAAAGACGAATTAAAACGAGCACTGCAGGCATACAAAGGAAGTATTCTGATGGTGTGCCATGAACCGGAATTTTATGACGGTCTGGCAACAGAAGTCTGGGACTGCAGCCAGTGGACTACCAAATTATAATTTCAGCATTGTTGAAAATAAAATGACAGGATAAAAATTACAGTAGGAGAATTGCATCATGGAACGTGTAGTAAAATTTTTAAAAGAAGCAGGAACTTATTATCTGGCGACGACAGAAGGGGATCAGCCAAGAGTCAGACCTTTCGGCACTGCCCATATTTTCGAAGGTAAGGTATACATTCAGACCGGAAAAGTAAAGGAAGTTTCCAAACAGCTTCATGGAAATCCAAAAGCAGAGATTTGTGCCTTTAAGAATGGAGAATGGCTCCGTGTAGCAGGAGAACTTGTAGAAGACGATCGAAGAGAAGCAAGACAGTCCATGCTGGATGCCTATCCGTCTTTACAGAAAATGTATTCTCCGGATGATGGCAATACAGAAGTATTTTATTTCCGGAATGCAACTGCAGTATTTTCTTCCTTTACACATGAACCGGAAACTGTGAAATTCTAATCATAAAATTGGATTGCGGTACGCAAATATAAGATCACACTTGTTTGCTAAAACGAGGAAACAGTGACAGCACGTATACAAAAACTAATTTTCAAGTAAAAAACAGCTGCCAGAACACGCAAAACGTGTTTGGCAGCTGTTTTTGTGATCATAGAAGATTTTAATAAAATTTTCTATGATGCGGAAAGCCCGATGGGCAAGATTGGTTTCAATCGTGAAATAATTCGCCGGTATTCTCTGTTCGGTAAGTGTGAAGATAAAATGCAGGATTATCTTGCAGGAATCACAAATTCCTGAATTCCCATATAACCCGGTGCTGCATCGTATTTGTTGTAAGAAATGACTACATTTCCATCTTCATTAATATAGAAAGGAGTCGTTTCGGTAACACCCGGAAATGCAAATCCTTCGACATCTTCAAATTCTTCGCTGTTGTCATTGATTCCCCAGTAAATAAGTTCTTCAGGGTTTTCTGCAACTCGCTCTTCCATCTGACTTTTGACATTTTCAGATGCATAGCTGTAAGCATCTTCTCCAAGAAGATCTGTCAGAGTTAATTCTTTTCCGGTTACCAGATCAATATTGTAGAAGTGGCGTTCTTCCTGGAAGTTTACAGAAGACATCCAGCCGTCTAAAAGAAGAGAAAGAATGGAATCATTCTGACATTTTACTTCATAATCCACATTGATATCAATGTCTCTGTCGCCCCACTCTTCTTCTGTGCCGCCGGTTGCGAAAAATGCTTCTTTGTATTCAGCAGCTTCCGCCTGTTTCTCGGCAGTGAATTCAGCAACGATTTTCTGAATTTCAGCATTAACATCAGTGATTGCTTTTTCTACTTCTTTGTCAGCGGTTTCTACCTGAACTTCAGGAATGGTTACTTTGGTTGTTGTGGTGTCTTCGACAGTTTCGTAAGAATGGATCGTTAAAACTTTTGCGATGGTGCCGAGAATTGGCATTTCAGAAACCCCCATAGCAAAGCTTTCGCTGGTGTTGACTCCTACCGTAAAGCATAAGAATAATGCAGCGGCAGAAGCAGCAGCCCATTTAGAAAAATAAACCAAACGACTTTTTTTATGAACATTGGTCTTTGGCGCAGTTTCAAGTGCGCTGCGAAGTCGTTCGTCTAATTCCTCCGGAACTACGATGTGATCATAAATGTTTTTTGCATCTTTTAAATTTCTCATTGTACATCCTCCTTTACAATTTCCTTTAATTTTTTGAGACCGGCATAGAGTCTGGATTTGACGGTGTTCAGATTACAGTCAGTAATCTGTGCAATTTCTTTGAGTGTATATTCTTCGTAATAATGCAGAAAAATGATAGTCTGCGTTTCAGGAGCCAGCTGCCGGACGGCTTCGTAAAGCTCCAGATCCGGTTCGAATGCTTTTTCGAGATAAATCTCATCTTGAATATCGGTAGGTTCGATCAGATTTTCCCGTTTGCTCTTTTTGAGTGTTTGAAGGCATTCGTTAGTTAAAATACGGTAAAACCATGTTTTCATAGCTGCCGGATTTCGCAGAGTATGTAGTTGCTCCAGTGCTTTCAAAAAACTGCTGTGAACCATATCCATGGCAGTTTCTTTGTGGTGCACATATGTAAATGCATAACGATAAAATTTCTGCTGGTTATCAAGAAGAAATTGAACAAGTTCTTCCTGCATCGTTTTTTCATAATCCTTTCTAAGTTTCATTAAAATATCATCTGTCTTAAAGCTGCGCCATGCAATCCTGTAAAATGGTGTATCCGGGATTGGATGGAGACAGTCGAATCTGAAATCAAAATCTGCAGTCTGTCTTTGCATATAATTATAGAAGAAAAAAATCATTTGCATAGTGAAAAGACAGTGATCATAAACAGTTTCAAGATCCGAATTTATTTGCTTTCATAATTATAGATGAAATCAGAGGTTAAAAAGTTTGAAAAAGTTCAAAAAATTATAAATAAGTTGATTGCAGCCATTCTATTTGGCTTACCGGGAATGCAGTAACTGCTTGCATTTCCTATCGAATCTTGTTAAGATGTCCTTGCAGCAAATAACAATGCAAAATAGATTCATTATATAATAATAGGAAGAGAAATTTATGTTTATCGCAGACGGTTGGAAAGATTATGAAGTTATTGATACTTCCAAAGGAGAAAAACTGGAACGCTGGGGAGACTACCTTTTGGTGCGTCCGGACCCACAGGTTATCTGGGATACTCCGAAAACAGAGAGAGGCTGGAAAAAAATGAACGGTCATTATCACCGCAGTAAAAAAGGCGGCGGAGAATGGGAATTTTTTAATCTCCCGGAACAGTGGACCATTAATTATAAAAGTCTTACATTTAATTTAAAACCTTTTAGTTTCAAACACACCGGACTTTTCCCGGAACAGGCAGCAAACTGGGACTGGTTTTCTGAAAAGATCAAAAATGCCGGAAGACCGATCAAAGTATTAAACCTTTTTGCTTACACCGGAGGTGCGACTTTGGCAGCAGCTGCCGCAGGAGCAAGCGTTACTCATGTCGATGCATCAAAAGGCATGGTTACATGGGCAAAAGAAAATGCACGTTCTTCGGGACTGGCTGAAGCTCCAATCCGCTGGATCGTAGATGACTGTGTGAAATTTGTAGAAAGAGAGATCCGCCGCGGCAATCATTATGATGCCATCATTATGGATCCGCCTTCTTATGGAAGAGGACCAAAAGGGGAAATCTGGAAGATTGAAGATTCCATTCACTCTTTCGTTAAATTATGTACGCAGGTATTAAGTGATGAACCGCTGTTCTTCCTGATCAATTCTTATACGACAGGATTACAGCCGGCAGTACTTTCCTATATGCTTGGGACGGAATTAAAAAAATGGAACGGAACCATCGATTCTCAGGAAGTGGGTCTTCCGGTATCCAGCAACGGGCTGGTGCTTCCTTGCGGTGCCAGCGGCAGATGGGAAGCCAAATAAAACAAACACATATAATGAAAGATCCGCAGAGAAGATTCGTTTCTGTGGGTCTTTCTTTTGTTCATAGGAAAATTTCACGGCAAAATTTAATTACAAAAAGTATACATTTCTGCAAATGTATTTTTGACCTTACGCCGTAGGATGGAGACTGTCACGCCCGGCAGGTTCCTTCCTCCTCAGCTAATCACAACCAGCTCCTAAATTCGCCAGCAAAGGCTGCCTCATTAATGAGCTGCTATATGCTGGATCTTCGGACTCATCCACTTGACGCCGACGACGCACTGCGAAGCACAAATAGGGGCATAGGATGGTGCTCGTAAAAATTTAGTTGCAAATGTATATATTTTAGAAAAATGGTAACGATAACCGATGATGTGAAAAGAGCCGAGAAACGGATCAGAAGAGAAACGGAAAATGGGGGGTGTGGTGCAAAATTCAGCATAGGTGAAAATGCACAAAAAAACATCAGAATATTCGTAAAATTAGTGAAAAATTTAGTTGATAAAAATTTGCAAAAAAGCTTGCAAAATCAAGGAATATCAACTATAATAACCACTGTTGTGACATTGATAGCGTAGAAGCGTGAGGTTGCTGTTCGGGAGAGCAATCAATCGGGCAGGTTTTCCGTGGAGCGAATGTCAATTTATAAAAACTGGCGACAAGTCACTGTACCAATTAAAGATCCATGAATTAGATGAATGGGAATAAGTGTGTTCATACTGTGAAAGTATGCGAAGAAACACACGGACATGTGTACAGTCACCACTTGTCGTACTGTTAGATAGAAGTACGAAAAGGAGGCGACTTTTTTTATGGCAAGTCAAGTAATGAGAATCACATTAAAGGCTTATGAACATCAGTTAGTTGATGCATCAGCTAAAAAAATTATCGAAACTGTAAAGAAAAACGGAGCACAGGTGAGTGGACCAGTACCACTTCCAACTAAGAAGGAAGTAGTTACAATCCTTAGAGCGGTTCACAAATATAAAGACTCCAGAGAACAGTTTGAACAGAGAACTCATAAGAGACTCATTGATATCATTGCTCCAACACAGAAAACAGTTGATGCATTATCAAGATTAGAAATGCCAGCTGGTGTTGATATCGATATCAAAATGAAAACAAAATAACAACAGCAAATCGCTGATTGTTGACACCGAACCCACTCGGTGAAAAACACTAAATTTTTTATCCTGCGGCTAGAATGAATTCCCAGAAGGGTATTCCGCTGTAGAGAAAACAGGAGGTATAAGATGAAGAAAGCGATCTTAGCAACAAAAGTCGGAATGACTCAAATCTTCAATGAAGACGGAGTATTAACTCCAGTTACTGTATTACAGGCTGGTCCATGTGTTGTAACTCAGATCAAAACTGTAGAAAACGATGGATATGCAGCAGTACAGGTTGGTTTCGCTGACAAGAGAGAAAAATTAGTCAACAAACCATTAAAAGGACACTTTGATAAAGCAGGTGTTTCTTATAAGAGATATATCAAAGAATTCAAATTTGAAAACGCAGCTGATTACACATTAGCTCAGGAAATCAAAGCAGATATCTTTGAAGCTGGAGATAAAGTAGACGCTACAGCAATTTCAAAAGGTAAAGGATTCCAGGGTGCGATCAAACGTCACGGTCAGCACAGAGGACCTATGGCTCACGGTTCTAAATTCCATCGTCATCAGGGTTCTAACGGTGCTTGTTCTGACCCAAGTAAGGTATTCAAAGGAAAAGGAATGCCAGGTCACATGGGTGCAAAGAGAATCACAATCCAGAACCTTGAAATCGTAAAAGTAGACGTTGAAAACAACTTACTTTTAGTAAAAGGTGCTGTACCAGGACCAAAGAAATCTTTAGTTACAATTAAAGAAACGGTAAAAGCTGGTAAGTAAGCTTTTAAAGAAAGGAGGACGCACAGATGGCAAATGTATCTGTTTACAATATGGAAGGCAAAGAAGTTGGAACTATCGAACTTAGCGATGCAGTATTCGGTGTAGAAGTAAACGAACACCTCGTACACATGGCAGTTGTTAGCCAGCTTGCAAATAAAAGACAGGGAACACAGAAAGCAAAAACTCGTTCTGAAGTATCCGGTGGTGGAAGAAAACCATGGAGACAGAAAGGAACAGGACATGCTAGACAGGGTTCAACAAGAGCTCCACAGTGGACTGGCGGCGGCGTAGTATTCGCTCCAACACCAAGAGACTACACAATCAAATTAAACAAGAAAGAAAGAAGACTTGCACTGAAATCTGTTTTAACAGCTAAAGTACAGGAAAACAAATTCATCGTTCTTGACGAACTTAAATTTGATGAAATCAAAACAAAGAACTTCCAGGCAGTTCTTAACAACTTAAATGTTAACAAAGCTATGGTAGTTATTAACGATAATGACAAAAACGTTGTAATGTCTGCAAAGAACATTCCAAACGTGATCACAGCTCAGACAAACACAATCAATGTATATGATATCTTAAAATACAATACAATGATCGTTACAAAAGCTGCAGTAGAAACAATTCAGGAGGTATACGCATAATGGCAGATTTAAAATACTATGATGTAATCCTCAAACCTGTAGTAACAGAAAAAAGTATGGCAGCTATGGGAGAAAAGAAATACACATTCTTAGTTCGCCCAGAAGCAACAAAAGCTCAGGTTAAAGACGCTGTTGAAAAAATGTTCGAAGGAACAAAAGTAGCAAGTGTCAACACAATGAACCTTGACGGAAAGAAAAAACGTCGTGGAATGACAGTTGGTAAAACAGCAAAAACTAAAAAAGCGATCGTTCAGTTAACAGCAGAAAGCGCTGAAATCGAAATCTTCGCTGGACTGTAAGATTTATTTACAGAAGAACAAGTTACTAACAATATGCACATAAAAGTGCGACAATAAATAAGAGAATCGAAAGGAGAGACAGTAATGGGAATTAAAACATACCGCCCATATACACCTTCCAGAAGACATATGACTGGATCTGATTTCTCAGAAATCACAAAAGCAACTCCGGAAAAATCCTTAGTTGTTTCTTTAAAGAAAAACTCCGGTCGTAACAATCAGGGTAAGATTACAGTAAGACACCGCGGAGGCGGATCTAGAAGAAAATACAGAATCATCGACTTTAAGAGACGTAAAGATGGAATTCCGGGAAGAATCGTAAGCATCGAATACGATCCAAACAGAACAGCAAACATCGCATTAGTCGCTTATGCAGACGGTGAAAAGACATATATCATTGCACCACAGGGAGCTAAAGTAGGCTGGACAATCATGAACGGCCCAGAAGCAGAAGTTAAAGCTGGTAACTGCTTACCACTTTCTGAAATCCCAGTTGGTACACAGGTACACAATATTGAATTATACGCTGGTAAAGGCGGACAGTTAGTTCGTTCCGCAGGTAACAGCGCACAGTTAATGGCGAAAGAAGGCAAATATGCTACACTTCGTTTACCATCCGGAGAAATGAGAATGGTTCCATTAAACTGTAGAGCAACTATCGGTGTTGTTGGAAATGCAGAACATAACCTGATCAACATCGGTAAAGCAGGACGTAAACGTCATATGGGTATCAGACCTACTGTTCGTGGTTCCGTAATGAACCCTAACGATCATCCACACGGTGGTGGTGAAGGTAAGACAGGTATCGGTCGTCCAGGTCCATGTACACCTTGGGGCAAACCTGCTCTTGGCTTAAAGACAAGAAAGAAAAACAAAAAGTCTAACAAGCTGATCGTAAGAAGACGCGACGGAAAAACAATCAAATAGTTTAAGGAGGATACACAATGGCTCGTTCACTTAAAAAAGGACCATTTGCAGACGCAAGCCTGTTAAAGAAAGTTGATGCATTAAACGCAGCGAACGAAAAGACAGTGATCAAAACATGGTCTCGTCGTTCTACAATTTTCCCACAGATGGTTGGACATACAATCGCAGTTCATGATGGAAGAAAACATGTGCCAGTATATGTTACAGAAGATATGGTAGGACACAAACTTGGTGAATTCGTTCCTACAAGAACATATAGAGGACACGGTAAAGACGAAAAGAAATCAAGAAGATAATATTCGTCACATTTGAAAAAGGAGGTAAACACTTATGGCAAAAGGACATCGTTCCCAGATCAAACGTGAAAGAAATGCTCAGAAAGATACAAGACCATCTGCTAAGTTATCTTACGCAAGAGTATCTGTTCAGAAAGCATGCTTCGTATTAGATGCCATTAGAGGTAAAGACGTGCAGACAGCACTTGGTATTGTAACATACAACCCAAGATATGCTTCTACATTAATTAAGAAATTATTAGAATCAGCAATCGCAAACGCTGAAAACAATAACGGTATGAATGTTGAAAATCTTTATGTTGAAGAATGCTATGCAAATCAGGCTCCAACAATGAAGAGAATCAGACCAAGAGCACAGGGTAGAGCTTACAGAATCGAAAAGAGATCAAGCCACATCACTGTAGTGCTTAATGAAAGATAAGGAGGGCAATCATGGGACAGAAAGTTAATCCACACGGCATTAGAGTCGGTGTAATTAAAGACTGGGATTCTAAATGGTATGCTGAAGAATCTTTCGCTGATTATTTAGTAGAAGATTATAACATTAGAACATACCTGAAGAAAAAGTTATACAGCGCAGGCGTTTCTAAGATTGAAATCGAAAGAACAAACGACAGAGCAAAAGTTATCATCTACACAGCTAAACCAGGTGTTGTAATTGGTAAAGGCGGCGCTGAAATCGAAAAAGTAAAAGCAGAATTAGCTAAATTCACAGATAAAAAACTGGTTGTTGACATCAAAGAAGTTAAGAGACCAGACCGTGATGCTCAGTTAGTAGCAGAAAACATTGCATTACAGCTTGAAAACCGTGTGTCTTTCAGACGTGCAATGAAATCTACAATGGGCAGAGCAATGAAAGCTGGAGTAAAAGGTATCAAAACATCTGTATCCGGTCGTTTAGGCGGAGCTGATATGGCTCGTACAGAATTCTACACAGAAGGTACTATTCCACTTCAGACATTAAGAGCAGATATTGACTATGGATTTGCAGAAGCAGACACAACCTACGGAAAAGTTGGTGTTAAAGTTTGGATCTGCAAAGGTGAAGTACTTCCTACTAAAGGAAACAGAGAATAAGGAAGGAGCGGAAAAATACTATGTTAATGCCTAAAAGAGTAAAACGTCGTAAACAGTTCCGTGGAACTATGAGAGGTAAAGCCTTAAGAGGTAATACAATTACTTACGGTGAATACGGTATCGTAGCTATGGAACCATGTTGGATCAGATCAAACCAGATCGAAGCTGCACGTATTGCTATGACTCGTCATATCAAACGTGGTGGTAAGGTTTGGATCAAGATCTTCCCAGATAAACCAGTAACAACAAAACCAGCTGAAACACGTATGGGTTCCGGTAAAGGAACATTAGAATACTGGG
>CAZRQV010000007.1:0-71516 GCA_964602445.1 uncultured Lachnoclostridium sp. | reverse complement strand
TCTAAGGACAATGCTGGATGCTCTCCAAAATCGAACACTAGTTCAGGGATTTCATGGTCGGGAACAGCAGTACATCTCTGATCGCAGCTGAATCTGTCAGCAGCATACAAAGTCTGTCGATACCGTATCCGATACCACCTGTTGGCGGCATACCGATTTCCAGAGCGTTTAAGAAGTCTTCATCTGTCGTATTGGCTTCTTCATTTCCCTGCGCAAGCATTTCTTCCTGTGCTTTGAAACGTTCTCTCTGATCGATCGGGTCATTTAACTCAGAATATGCATTACACATTTCCCAGCCGTTCATGAACATTTCGAAACGTTCTACATATTCCGGATTTTCCGGTTTTTTCTTTGTTAATGGAGAGATTTCGATTGGATGATCCATTACAAAGGTTGGCTGGATTAAGTGATGTTCTACGAATTCTTCGAAGAATAAGTTCAGGATATCACCTTTCTTATGCATTTCTTCGTATTCTACGTGATGTTCATCTGCAACTTTTCTTGCATCTTCCAGTGTGTGGATTTCATTCCAGTCAACACCGGCATATTTCTTAACGGCATCTACCATTGTGATTCTTTCGAATGGTTTGCCAAGATCCATTTCAATTCCGTTATACACGATTGTGGTTGTACCAAGTACTTCCTGTGCTACGTGACGGTACATATTTTCTGTCAGATCCATCATACCGTTGTAATCTGTATAAGCCTGATATAATTCCATCAGTGTGAATTCCGGGTTGTGTCTTGTATCACAGCCTTCGTTACGGAATACACGGCCGATTTCATAAACTCTTTCCATACCGCCAACGATCAGACGTTTTAAGTAAAGTTCCAAAGAAATACGAAGTTTGAAATCTTCATCTAATGCATTGGAATGTGTTATGAACGGTCTCGCTGCTGCACCGCCTGCATTGGATACGAGCATTGGAGTTTCTACTTCTAAGAATCCCTGTCCGTCTAAGTAACGGCGGATGCTGCTGATGATCTTAGAACGCTTAATAAAGGTATCTTTTACTTCTGCGTTCATAACCAGATCCACGTATCTCTGACGATATCTTGTATCTGTATTGGTCAGTCCATGATATTTTTCCGGTAAAATCTGTAAACTCTTAGATAAGAGAGTTACTTCTGTTGCATGGATAGAAATTTCTCCCATTTTTGTACGGAATACTTCCCCTGTGATACCTACGATATCACCGATATCCATTTTTTTGAAATCTTTATAAGACTCTTCGCCTACGTTATCACGAGCCACATATGACTGGATATTTCCCTGAAGATCCTGAATTCCGCAGAAGGAAGCTTTTCCCATGACACGTTTTGACATCATACGCCCTGCGATAGTTACTGTCTGACCTTCCATGGTATCAAAGTTGTCTTTAATGTCCATGCTGTGATGTGTCTGATCAAATTTTGTGATCTGGAACGGGTCTTTTCCATTTGCCTGCAGATCTGCCAGCTTATCTCTTCTTACTTTTCTAAGCTGGTTTAAGTCCTGTGCCTGTACATTTTTTTCTTCAGCCATTGTCTTCTCCTCTTAGTTTGATCTCTGAATCTCCAGTACTTTATACTGAATGATTCCTGCCTGTGTTTCTACATCTACTACATCGCCTACCTGAGCACCCAGCAATGCTTTTCCTACCGGTGACTCATTGGAAATTTTACCCTGAAGGCTGCTTGCTTCAGAAGAACCTACGATTTTGAATTCTTCTTCTTCATCATATTCTACATCAAGAACTTTCACTTTACAACCAACACTGATCTTGTTCAGATCAACTTCATCTTCATCTACAACTTCTGCATTTTTCAGAAGTTTTTCGATCTGTTCGATTCTTGCTTCAATATCACGCTGTTCATCTTTTGCAGCATCATATTCCGCATTTTCAGATAAATCTCCCTGTTCTCTTGCTTCTTTGATCTTTAAGGAGATTTCTTTTCTTTTTACTACTTTTAAGTCTTCCAGTTCTTCTTCCAGTTTACGAAGTCCTTCGTAAGTCAAAATGTTTTTCTTTTCAGCCATTTTTAGCACCTTCCTGTTAATCTTATACTAAACACGTCTATTGTTCATTGTTTTTACTTGAATCATGCACAGAGCCATGCTCTGTTTTGTTCCGGTAACTAAGGTTTGCAAAAAGCAGCCTGTTCGTTACATCCGACCTGTTTCGTTTCAGAATTTCTGCCGCTTACAGGTAATCTTTGTTCCGTGGGATTCTTAAAAAAATACCCACGCATACAATTTTGATATTATAGCAGTGAGTCCTTGGAATGTCAAGGTTTTTCAAGGGATTGTGGGCATTTTACCCGACTCAGCCGAATCATCCAGCGTCGGTAATGACACCATTTTTTTAATTCATTACACCGTGTTTCACGAAAAGGAAAATCCGGCGGCACTAAAAGACTCTCTGCCAGCGATGGAGATACTTTCAGGACACCGATTTCAATCTCTTGTAAAAACACGACGGTCACTTTTGAAGAAGTTTCCGCAAGCTCTTTCCATTTCCACATTTTTTTATGCGGTGCAAAGCATACAGAATTTTTCGGATAACAGTCCGATTTCTGCAGATTGGACGTAAAATCCCAGACCAGATTTCCTTTCAGTTTTTTTTCTTCCCACGGTTTCCACAGATCAATGAGCAGTCCCAGTTCCTGAAATGCCCGTTCCTGCAGACTCTCAAAATAGGCTGTTCTTTCGGTAATGATCGTAAGGTAGTTCAGATCTTCTAAAAATTCACTGAGAAAACAGTCAATCCGTGCATCTCCGCCATCAATTAGCACCAGATCCACCTGTTTTTTTTGCAGACCTGCCGTTCTGCACAGATATCGAAAAATTTCCTTCCTATAAAGATACGGAAGATAAAAAGGAACCCGGCGTTCGGATTCCTCTTGATAGTAAGCACCTATATATTCCAATAACTGGTTTTTTCCAAAAAATCTTGATTTCCAGAGGATCCTTTTGGGAATCTCCGGCAATGTTTCTTTCCGCGCAATGTCCGGTAATTTTTTCATCCATTCTTCCATGAAATCCCCGCATCTGTTCGGCAAAGAATCGCTCTGCCAAACATTTACTTTTTACCAGTATATGAAGGCTGTTTCATGGACATTCCTTCCGGCTGCCACTTTATTATTTCTCACATCAGCTTTGCAAAAGCTCTGTCAATTCTTCATAGCTTTCCACTTCATTGATCTTTGCACGAAGTTTGGCACTGTTTGGATAACCGGCAGTATACCATGCTACATGTTTTCGCATTTCACGGATTCCGGTATATTCTCCTTTACATTCCAACTGCATTCTGGCATGACGGAGCATCATTTCGCGCACTTCCTCTAATGAAGGCTTCTGAGGAATTACTCCTGTCTCCAGATAATCCCGAATCTGTCCGAAGATCCATGGATTTCCTCTGGCTGCACGTCCGATCATGATTCCGTCTACACCGGTCTCTTCGATCATCTTTTTGGCAGATTCCGGCCCTGTGACATCACCGTTTCCGATGACCGGAATGGAAACTGCTTCTTTTACCTGACGGATGATCTCCCAGTCTGCCTGACCGCTGTAATACTGCTCTCTTGTCCTGCCATGAACTGCTACCGCTGCTGCACCGCAGTCTTCAATGATCTTAGCGATCTCCACTGCATTGACATGGGCATCATCGAAGCCTTTTCGTATCTTGACCGTCACCGGTTTTTCGATGGCTTTTACCACCTTCGAAACAATCTGCCGTACCAGCTCCGGATTTTTCATCAATGCAGAACCTTCGCCATTTCCGGCAACTTTCGGTACCGGACAGCCCATATTGATATCCAAAATATCAAAAGGTCGCTCCTCGATCTTTTTTGCCATTTCGCTCATAATATCTGCATCCGAACCAAACAGCTGCAAAGAGACCGGCCGCTCCCTCTTATCGATTTCCATAAGACTTTCCGTATTTTTGTTATTATAGTAAATTGCCTTGGCACTGACCATTTCCATACATAAAAGTCCTGCTCCCTGTTCTTTACAGAGCAGTCTAAACGGCAAATCCGTTACTCCTGCCATCGGTGCCAGAATCACATTGTTAGCTAACGTTACATTTCCGATTCTCATACTTCTTCCAGCTTTTCTCCCAGAAAGAATACTTTAAAATAAGTTTCCAGACTTTCAAGCAGTGTCTGTCTTGTTCTCTGGATCTCTTTGATCTTTAATTCGCTTCCGATTTCATCAAATAAAAGATCCCCTTCATCACAAGTGACATTCAGCGTCAATGTACCATCCGGTTCAAATCCGAAGGTCAGGATTCCTCCCACATCTTCTGTAAAAAGAACACTTAAAATCTGAAGATCATCTTTGATCGTCTTTGGAAGCCCCATAAATTCCGGATTTAAATAATATTTTTTTTCATACGAATTTGACACACAAAGAACTGTCATTTTATCATCCATTGTTCCTTACCTCATCTCTAAACATATCCATAAAGGCCTCTTACGGAAACTTCTCCTGAAGAAACCTTTTGTTCACTGCCGTCTTCACACTGCACTATCAAACTTCCGTCCGATGCGATTCCTTTGGCAATTCCTGTATAAGCCCCTTTCGGATCCAGCACACGGACTTCCCGACCTTTGTTGGCTAGCCGCCCTTCATACTGTTCTTTTAAAAGAGACAGATCCCAGGTCTGCATGTATTTTTCATACAAAATTTCAAAAGAGCACATTACTTCCTCTGTCAGTTCCGTTCGGGAAACGGCAATGCCTGTCTCTAATTTTAGGGAAGTGGCTGTTTCTTTGATCTCTTCCGGAAACACTTCCGTGTTTACATTGATTCCTGTACCGATGATCACTGCATAATGATCCGGTTCTATACATAACTCAGTCAGGATTCCGCAAACTTTTTTCCGGTTGACCACCAGGTCATTGGGCCACTTGATCTGAACCTCGGCTCCTGTCATTTTTTCGATTGCCTCCGCTGCTGCCATAGCCATTACAAGCGTCAGCCCCGCGGCACAATCTGCCGGAAACTCCGGTTCCAGACAAAGACTCATATAGATTGCCGTCCCTTTCGGTGACTGCCAGCTTCGTCCCCGCCGTCCTTTTCCTGCTGTCTGTTCTTCTGCTGTGATCAGCGTTCCGTGAGCCTTGCCCTCTTTGACCAATGCTTTTCCATAATCATTGGTGGAGGGCAGTACAGCAAAGGAAAGGCAGGGTTTTCCTGCCCATCCTGTCTTTAATTCCTTACACTGATTTTCTTTCATCTTTTTCTTCCTGCTCTGCTGTAAGTAATCCTTTTCTTTTCCGACAATCTTCTCGATATCGGATAAAAACATCTAGCCATACAGTCCCCAGAAATATCTGATTCCTAAAAACACTGCCATGATCAGAAAAAGAGTACACAATACCGCATAAAGATTTCCACGAATTCTTTTCATTCGAACAAAGCTGACCATTGCTGCGATAAAATTCGCTGCCGCTGCCATTGCAAAGATCAGTACCAGACAGAGTTCTGGTATCATATCCGTAAAAAATGCTGCCGCAGTCAGTCCGATGATCAGAATACTAAGAATCATGTTCGTCATATAGGACCAGAAAAACGGTTCTCTTACTTTTTTATTCATTAAGATACCCCGATCGTTGCAAGCATCACAGCTTTGATCGTATGCATACGGTTTTCTGCTTCATCAAATACAACGGACTGTTCTGATTCAAAAACTTCATGAGTCACTTCCAGTTCGCTGACTCCGAATTTTTCGTAAACTTCTCTTCCCACTTCCGTTTCCAGATCATGGAATGCCGGCAGACAATGCATAAAGATGGCTGTTGGTTTTGCCTGATCCATGACTGCTTTATTTACCTGATACGGCATCAGTTCTTTCAGACGGGTTTCCCAGATTTCATCCGGTTCTCCCATGGATACCCAGACATCTGTATAAATAATATCCGCATCTTTGGCTGCTTCTGCTACGTTTTCCGTCAAAGTAATACTTCCGCCGTTTTCTGCTGCGATTGCTTCACATGTTTTTACCAGTTCTTCTTCCGGGAAATAATTTTTCGGTGCACAAGCCACAAAATGCATTCCCATCTTTGCACAGGTAACCATCCATGAATTTCCCATATTGTAACGGGCATCTCCCATATATACCAGTTTTTTACCTTTGATCTCACCAAAATGTTCTCTGATCGTTAAAAGATCTGCTAACATCTGTGTTGGATGGAATTCATTGGTCAGACCGTTCCATACCGGAACTCCGGCATATTTTGCCAATGTTTCCACTCGTTCCTGTTCGAATCCGCGGTATTCGATTCCTTCATACATTCTGCCAAGGACTCTTGCGGTATCTGCGATGCTTTCTTTTTTACCGATCTGAGATGCTTTCGGATCCAGATAAGTACATCCCATTCCCAGATCATGGGCTGCTGTTTCAAAAGAACAGCGGGTTCTCGTACTTGTTTTTTCAAAGATCATTACGATATTTTTGCTGACCAGATAATCCACACGAATTCCTTTTTTCTTTCTTTCCTTTAAATCTGCTGCAAGATCCAGCAAATATACGATCTCTTCCTGTGTAAAATCCAAAAGTTTTAAAAAATTACGTCCTTTTAATAAATCCCAATTCTCAATCATATTCATTCTCCTGCGTATCATCTAAACCGATTTACGACTGTTTTTTCCGCTTTTCAAAAATAGCAGCCGTTTGTGAATAGTAATCATTCTACTATATTTCCATGCATTTTACAACCGAATTCCGCCGGCAGAACCTGCCTGATTTTCCATTTGAAACGTTCCATGTTCTTTCAAAAAGAGGGCATCCGACCTTGGATCCCCTCTCCCTTCTTTGAGATACAGATTTCAATTTTCTGATTTACTGTCTGCCTATTTTTTCATAATCTGTTCTGCACGTTCCAGTCCGAATACAGTAACTACTGTTTCATCAGAAAGTGCGCCTTCGCCACCAAGAACATAACCGGATGTAATTTCATTTTCAGTTACATACTCCGCTGCTGCAGCTGTATTTTCATCTTTGGTTAAGATCAACGGTGCATTGAGCGCTGCTGCAAGAGGCCCGCCGCATAAACCATCCGGGAAGTTGGTTCCGTCGGCAAGAACTGCTTTTTTCGCTCCTCCAAAGAACGCTTCTGCCACTGCTGCGGAAGTTTCATATCTGCTGCTTCCAGATAATCTGACAATTTTTCCGTAAGCTTCCAGTTCTTTTTCAATGGCTTCGCTGACTGCACCTGTTCCGCCAACGATAAAAATCTTTCCGTCATTCAAGCCTTCCAGAACTGCTTTCTGCTCCTTGCTCAGTCCTTTTTCTGGTTTTACCAGCATGATCGGTCTTTCTGCTGCTGATGCAGATAAGCTGTCTGCAAAGTTTTTGCCTGTTGCCACGATCAGCTCATTTCCTGTAATTCCTGCTTCTGCAAGAATATTCAGACTGGTTTCATATCTGGTGTTTCCTGAGATTCTTTTCACCTGATATCCGGCAGTTTTGATCGTATCTACACTTACCGGAACCGCACTTGTACCGCCAAGGATGTAAACCATTCCGCCTTCTGTAAGATTTGCTTTGATGTAGGAATGTAACTGTGCCACATTGTCTGCTTTTCCGTTGGTCAGAAGAATCGGTGCCTGTTTTACTGCTGCAAGATAACTTCCCGAAAGGGCATCTGCAAAGTTTTTGCCTGTTGCTACGATCACAGCATCAAATTTTTCTCTTCCAAGTACTTCTTTATACGTATCTGCTGTTTTGTATGCAGTTGCATATCTGTCACTGCCGAAAATACGGAATACTGTCTGTTCCGCCGGAACTTCTGTGTTTTCGGTAACAGTCACCATTGTCTGTGCAGTATATTCTCCAGCTTTTACTGTAATTTTTGCCGTTCCCGGTGCAGCTGCTGTCACAATTCCGTTTTCATCCACATAAGCAATATTTTCATCAGAGCTTGTCCACAAAAGTTTGCCTGATCTTTGAACCTCAATATAGTCTAACTGCATGTTATATGCTGTGGAATTTTCATTTTTACTTCCATTTCCACGAACTTCCACCTGATGTTCTCCATCTTCCAGCAAATCGCTTGTATACAGAGTAGAAAAACGGATCTTTTCTGCGGAATATGGATCTACCGTTTCCGCATACTCGCCATCAATATAAACATCAAATTTTCCTGCTGTATTTTCAGTATTTCCAACGATTGAGAAACTTTCTCCGAAAAATTCAAACCGGTATCCGTATTCCTTCATGCTTTCTGCATCTGTAATACTGCACCAATGATCATCTCCCTGATAAAAGAGATCCGGATATCCATTTTCCGGTATCCAGGTTCCCAAATATTCTACTTCAGAGTCATTAATCTTTTCTGTTTCTGCTAAAACAGTATTTTTTAAATCTTCCGGCGTCCAGAGAATCGTTAATTGCTGTTTTTCTCCCGCTTTCAATGAAATATTTTCTTCCTGAATAGCAATTCCAGGAATTTCCACTCCCTGAACTGCTTCTTTGGAAAGTTCATGGATTTTTTCATTCAGACGATTTACTTCACTGCACATTCCGCTCTGACCGATAGACTTCTGCAAAGTATCCAGTTTTTTCTGTAATTCCGGATAATTTTTTTCCAAATACCAGAGTTTTTCTACATTTCGAATGCCTTCACACAATTTTTCATAACGCGGACTGGATTGTGCTTTCATCGCTTCAGAATCTTTTTGATCCGGATAGATCAGATAAAGATCACCGGATGCAAACAAACGATGCTGACTGCTTTCCAAAGGTTCATCATTAAAGGAATCCAATGCCCATCTTAAAAATCCTTTGGTATCGTATTTATATGCATGGTATAAAGAATAAGCACTTTCGCCCGGCTGATTCAGCATGGCACTGTTCTGCGCTCCGCATGTATAGATTGTGGTCAGAAGTCCTTTTTCTTCTCTGCTCTTTGCAAGTTGCGACACTTTTTCTGAACCAAGCGCATAGGCGAGAGAAAGGTCATCAATACGGTCGAAGATCGACTCTGCATTATACTCATAAACTGCAAGAGAAACTTTAAATGACTTTCCTTCGCTGTTTTTTACCGAATCCACCAAATCTAATACCGGTGTAATCTCATTTAACGGACGTTCATCCATGGAAATGTATGTCAAGTCAAACCAGCCTTTTTCTTCCATATGTTTTGCATAATCTGTTAAAAAAGCGGACCAGTACATCTTCCATTCATCACTTCCTGTTGCCGGCATAACGGTCACCACTTTTCCGCTGTTTTCATCATAATAAGTAATTCTGTTTCCCCAGCAGGAAAGAGAAAAGCTTTTAATCTGTTTGTTGATCCCTTTTTCCAGATTCATAGAAACCCATTTATCCAGATCTGTATAATCAAAGCGAAAACTTCCATCTGCATTTCGATACCATTTGACCATTGACGGATACGGATCAAAGGTCTGAGAATTCCATGCATCTTCTACAACAGTTACTGTAATCGCATCTCCGCCTGCCTTGCGGTAAAGATCCAACTGACTGTATAACCCTTCATCATATTTTTCATCCAAATGCACATAATAATAATCTTCAATGCTATCTCCGAAATATTCGGTCGTAGATTTTCCTGAATAATAACGGTTAGAGCTATAAGGATACATCCAAAGTTCTACCTGTGTTTCGTATTCTTCCGGATCCGGCAATGTCAAGTCTGCTACTTCTAATGCATAAGAAAATTCTGCCAGTGTCTTTCCTTCACTGACCAAAGAAATGACTCCTGTATAATTACCTGCCTGTGCATCTTTTGGTACCTGAATCTCTACCCAGATGCTCTGAAGCTTTCCGGCATCCAGATCTTTTTCCGTCTTATCAGTGATCACATCCGTAATTCTCTGCTGATTGGTATGAGATACTGTACTTTCCATGTACGTTGCATGGATCTGTCCGCGGTCAATCACCTGATCGTCTTCATTGACAAAATCACTGACTTCGATCTTAACATTCTGATAACAATTTCCCTTCGTAAAAAGATCAATTCGACTGGTTACTTCGTCATTTTTCCATGCATATCCAGACCAGCTGCGCAGCTGATCGGTTCCTGTTTCGTAGAAAGAATCCAGATAATCAAAATAACTTTCTTCATAACTGTGATAATTGTTATCAGTTACCATGGCGGATAACTCTTCTTTGCTTTCACGCACCGTTACCAGAATCTTGTCCGAAAGGTTTCTCTCTTCCATTCTGATCTCAACTTCTGCACTTCCTTCTTTCAGTGCAGTGATCTTTCCGGTCTCTTCATCTACGGAAACAATTTCTTCATTCATTGAAACAAAGGTTACCGGATAAGAAACGGTTGCATAGCTTGGAAGAATTCGATAAGAAGGGATATAAGTTAACCCTTCTTCCAGTAAAATACTTTCCTGATCGAACACTACCTGATTCGGATAAAATTCCATATCGCTATGATAAAATACCGCATAATCTACGGATGCTTCCAGATTACTGCCGCCTGCTGCATTGTGTTCTCCGGTCAGAACGACCCGCACCACATGTTCTCCTTCTTCTAATTGTGTACTTTCAAACAGTACTACTTTTTCCACTCTGGATGCACTGTAATAATCAATGGTGCCTGCTTCTTCCCCATCAACATAAACCTTAGCCATTGCACCATCATATGTTTTGTGCCCATACAGAATTACCTTGGTACCTACAAAGGAAAATTCAAATGCAAGCATGGAATCTCCAAACTGTGCTTTTGTGATCCAATGCTCATCACCACCTTCGAAACGATCCGGATATCCCCCTTCATGTACCCATGGTCCTTCAAAAGAAAAACAAAACATATCCCCCATTGTCTGATCATCGTTGATGATTGTTTCATTGACAGCTTCCTTCGATTCCCTGCCTATTTCCGAAACATTTGCCGCCTCTGTTGGAAATGCGGATAAGACCAGAACCATCGAAAGCAATAACGCCATCACTTTTTTCATGATTTCTTCTCCTTTATTTTATATACTCTGCCCTCAGACATTTTCTTCGCACCTCCTTCCCTGCCGGGACAGTCTTTTCCGTACTTTTTACTGTTTTCTCCAGTATAACTTTCACAGGACAAAAGCACAAGCAATCTCCTGCAGAAGTCTTTTAATTTTCAGACCGGAAGTAACACTTTGCAGCTGCTTCTCAGTCATCAAATACATCCCTGGAATCCAACGATTTCTTCCTTGATACAAAAAAACACCTCTCGGCACAAATCGGCCAAAAGGTGTCTCTCTTTTTTATTTTAATAAAATACGTGTCCGCCAATCACAATGTTTGCTCCGCTGACACTGGATCTGGAAGATTTAAAATGGGTAAATCCGCCTACATTGCTGACTCCGTTGATCGCTTCCTGTGCTGCCTGAATGCAGGAGGCCTTTGGTCCTCTTGACATTACTTCATGCACTTTGGTACTTGCATATGGGAACTGTCCCGGCGCATAGATTACATCTGCGATATTGTTTGGATAACGGCCGCTTCGCACACGGTTCATAACGACTGCACCCACTGCCAGCTGACCTTCGTAAGGCTGATTTCCGGCTTCCAGCTGAATCAGCGCTGCCAGAAGCTGTACTTCATTTCCGCTGGCTCTCACTGCTTCATACTGTTTCTTCAATGCTTCTTTTTTTCTGGCTGCTTCCGCAGCTTCTTCTGCAGCTTTGATCTGCTCCATCGTCTGGGCTTCCCCGATCTCAAACTCTACCGATGCATACTCTGCTTTGATAAATGCATCGCCTTCGCCATACTGGATTTTCAGCCATCCGTCCTTTTCTTCCAGAACATTGGCTTTTTCTCCAAGACCGATCAGGTCTCTCGTTTTGGAATCTTCCGATGCCTCAGCACGTACCTTTAAGGTATCCGTAGTAACAGTTGCTACATAACTGCAGTCTCTCTGGGCAATGGCTTTTGCACTCATGCCAAATTCCAGATACTCATTTGATATATATCCTTCACATTCTCCGGAAACGATCTTTGTCCATGCTTCCCCGCGCTCAAGCACCTGGGCTGCACCGCCTTTGTAAAGACGTCCGACCGCTTCTGACTCTGTATTTGCCTCTGATCTGATCGTTACGTATTCCTTTACATTCGGCATACAGAGATTTTCCCATTCTTCAATCGACTGAGCTTTCTCAAAGTTTTCACTTGTCATAGGCTCTACAACATCTGCAATTCCTGCGGCTGCTGCATCTCCCCACGAAACGAATCCGCAGGTGCTAAGCCAGACAATCGTTAAAATTAACAGACATGTTATCTGTGACTTTCTCATATTTTGCCTCCATATATTACAAAAATATTACACAATCTTTTTCGATTGTAACAAATAATATAATATATGTCAAATTTCAGAAAAATATGCCGATCAAAGCCACACAATTCTGCTCGGATTTTTCGCTGTTATGACCGTCTCTGACGGGAAGCTTCATACATGAGGATTGCTGCTGCAACCGCGGCATTCAGCGACTCTAACTGTCCGCCCATCGGAATCTTAATATATGTCTTTGCCTTTTCTGAAAGTTCCTCTGACAGTCCGTTTCCTTCATTCCCGATCAAAAATGCGGTCGGAGACTGATAACTCTCTTCATCATAAAACTGCTGCCCTTTCAAATGAGCTGCATAGGTCGTGATTCCCTTTGCATGAAGCTGATCCATATCCTCCAGTAAATGGTCGGTATAGAGAAATGGGACTCTGTATACGGATCCCATGGTGGAACGGATCGTCTTCGGATTATAAATATCCACACATCCGCGGCTCATCAGAACACCGGTTACACCGGCACCTTCTGCCGTACGCATCATCGTTCCTAAATTTCCCGGATCCTGCAGATTCTCCAGCACCAGAAGGAGAGGACAATCTCCTTTGGTCAGCTGCTCCAACGTATAATGCTTCTGCTTCATGACACAAAGCACACCCTGAGGGGTCTTTGTATCTGATACATGTGCAAACACTTCATTTTTCAGGATTTCATACGGGATCTGTTCTAACTGTTCTTTTAAGATTCCTTTTTCATAAAGCTCTTCCGAAACATAGACTTTTACAATCTCCTCCTTCGGAGCTTCCTGAAACATTTTGATCCCTTCTACAATATAAACACCCTGTTCTGTCCGCGCTTTTGATTTTTTTATTAACTGAACCAGGTTTTTCACCTGCATATTTGCTGTACTTGTAATCATTTTATCTTGATAATGCTCTTGCGATTTCGCACTGATATGCATCAATCTCCTTATTCATTGCCAATGCATCGTTGATATCAAAATCAGTAAATTCTCCATTCTGATATCCTACCACGCGATTGCTCTTTCCGTCACAAAGCAGATCCACTGCCATCGCACCCATGATCGAAGCATAAACTCTGTCTTTACAGGTTGGGCTTCCGCCTCGCTGCATGTGACCTAAGATTGTAGCTCTCGTTTCGATTCCTGTGGCTGCTTCGATTCGTCTTGCCATGGATGTGGAATGTCCAATTCCTTCTGCATTGATGATAATATGATGCTTTTTACCACGTTTACGATTGCGGATAATGTTATTGATGATTTCCTGTTCATCGTAATTATACGTTTCCGGCAGAAGAATATCTTCTGCACCATTGGCAATTCCGCACCAAAGCGCAATATATCCTGCATGTCTTCCCATAACTTCAATGATACTGCATCGTTCATGAGAAGTCGAAGTATCACGTACTTTATCAATGGCTTCCATGGCTGTATTAACTGCCGTATCAAAACCAATCGTATATTCCGTACATGCAATATCAAGGTCAATGGTTCCCGGTACACCGACCGTATTGATTCCGCCGTTGGCAAGACACTGGGCACCTTTAAAAGAACCGTCACCGCCAATGACTACCAGACCGTCAATGCCATGTTTTTTACAGATTTCAATTCCTCGCTGCTGTCCTTCCGCCTGACGGAAATCTGCACAGCGGGCTGTATAAAGGATTGTACCGCCTCGTTCGATGGTATCGGATACATCCCATGGCTGCATATCAAAAATATCTTCTTCTAAAAGTCCCTGATAACCTCTGCGGATTCCTTTGACTTTTTTTCCGTTATAACATGCACGTCGTACAACGGCACGAATTGCAGCATTCATTCCCGGTGCATCTCCGCCGCTTGTCAATACGCCGATTGTGTTGATTTCTTTCTTTGCTGTCATCATCTTCTCCTCCTGTCTGTATCTTTATCATAATGCTTTCAAAGTTCTGATCTTAATATTGTTCTCACCAAACTGCATTTTTAATGCATCCATCAAAGGTTCTGCAAGTTCTATATTTCTATTAGCCGGGTACTTTTTCCACTGCTTTTCCTTCGCCAGATAAGCAACCACCGGCACCTCTCCTTCATAGGCTTTCAGCAGATTGAGCATCCGCACTTCATGTGCTGTAAAATCCTCTTTATCTGCAAACTGGATCCAAAGCTCCTTCTTTTCCTGATCAAACGGAATGATCTTTTCACAGATCAGTCTGCTCGGTTTATCATCTTCACAAGCCACTCTTCCCTGCACAAATACTTTGGCATCCTGTTCCAGCAATGCTGCACTATTTTCATAATCTCTTGGAAATACGACCACTTCCACCGTTCCCAACAGATCCTCAATGGTTACGTAAGCCATTTGCTGATTATGTTTCGTCAGTTTCACGCTTTTTCCGCTGATCAGACCGCCAATGATAGCTTTTTCTCCATCTCTGACCTTCGTAACCCCCAGTTCTTCATCCAGCATAAAATCTGCAGACGTATGGGAAATGGCTCGTCTCCAGCGCTCTTCACATTCTTCCAGCGGATGTCCGCTTAAATAAACACCCAATACTTCTTTTTCAAAAGCAAGTTTCTCACTCTGGTCAAATTCGCCTACATTCGGCATTTTGATCTCCAGAGATGCTTTCACTTCTTCATCGACAAAATCAAACAAGGACATCTGACCTGTCATGGAAGTTTTACGTTCCCTTGCTGCCTCGTCCATGATCTGTACATAGACCATCATTTTCTGTTTTCTGGTACCTTCCAGAGAATCCAGTGCACCGGCCTTGATAAAGTTTTCAATGGTACGTTTATTGACCTCTTTGGTACCAAGACGGGAAACAAAATCTTTCAAACTCTTATAAGGACCATTTTCTTCACGCTCTGCTACGATAGAATCAATGACCGAGCGCCCAATACTCCTGATGGCCGAAAGTCCATAATGGATTCCTTTCTCAGAAACGGAAAATCCCGCATATCCGACATTGATATCCGGCGGAAGAATCGCAATGTTCATCTGTCTGCAGTTTAAGATATATTCCGCTACCTTAGATGGATTATCAATCACAGATGTCATCAGTGCCGCCATAAACTCTACCGGATAATAATATTTTAACCAGGCAGTCTGGTAAGAAACCACTGCATACGCTGCTGCATGGGATTTGTTAAATGCATACTTGGCAAAATCCGTCATATCATCAAAAATTTTGTTAGCCACTTTTTCCGATATGCCTCTGGCAATACAACCCGGAACCCCTTCTTTTTCATTTCCATAGACGAAATTTTTACGTTCCTGCTCCATAACCGATGCTTTTTTCTTACTCATGGCACGGCGCACCAGATCAGCACGTCCCAACGTATAACCTGCCAGCTTCTGTACGATCTGCATTACCTGTTCCTGATAAACGATACAGCCATAGGTCGGTGTCAGAATGCTGCGAAGCTCTTCGCAGTCATAGGTAATGGTTTCCGGATGATCTTTTCCCTTAATATACTGCGGAATAAAATCCATAGGTCCCGGACGATAAAGAGAGATTCCGGCAATGATATCTTCCAGACTCTTCGGCTTCAATTCCTTCATGAAGCTCTTCATCCCTGCACTTTCCAACTGGAACACGCCTTCGCATTTTCCCGTTCCAATGGATGCCAGCACCTGCGGATCATTATAATCTATTTTTTCTATCTCAATCTCAATTCCCTTGGTATGCCGAATCATGTTGACTGCATTCTGGATCACAGTCAGCGTACGAAGCCCAAGGAAATCCATTTTCAAAAGTCCCAGTTCTTCCAGCGTTGTCATGGTAAACTGTGTTGTGATCGAACCGTCCGATCCTCTTGATAACGGAACATATTCATCGACGGATTTCTGGCTGATCACCACGCCTGCCGCATGCATGGAAGTATGTCTTGGAAGTCCTTCCAGACGTTTCGCCATATCGATCAGTTCATGGATCTGAGGATCATTTTCATAGTTTTTCCGAAGCTCCGGATTCACTTTCAATGCTTTATCAATGGTAATATTTAATTCCTGCGGAATCATCTTGGCTGTCTGGTCACAGACCTGATACGGAAGATCCATTACACGGCCTACATCACGGATTACCCCTCTGGCCGCCAAGGTACCAAAAGTTACGATCTGAACCACCCGATCCTTACCGTATTTTTCCACGACATAGTCGATAACTTCCTGTCTTCTTTCAAAGCAGAAGTCAACGTCGATATCAGGCATGGACACTCGTTCCGGATTTAAGAAACGCTCAAACAGCAGATTATATTTCACCGGATCGATGGTCGTGATTCCCAGAGTATAAGAAACGATACTTCCTGCCGCACTCCCTCGTCCAGGCCCTACGGCAATTCCATGATCCTTGGCATATTTGATAAAATCCCATACGATCAGGAAATAATCTACATACCCCATCTTCTGAATGATTCCCAGCTCATAGTGAAGCTGTTCTTCCAGCTTTTGATCATGCTCCGGATAACACCGTTCAAATCCTTCCCAACAAAGTTTATTTAGATATTCCCAAGAAGTATAACCTTCCGGCACATCGTATTTCGGAAGCTTCGTTACCCCAAATTCAATCTCCACATTACAGCGTTCTGCAATCTTATGGGTATTTTCCAACGCCTGCAGTGCGTACGGAAACAGTCGTGCCATTTCCTCCGGAGATTTCACATAATATTGTCCGCCCTCATAACGCATACGATTTTCATCAGACAGCTTTTTCCCTGTCTGGAGACAGAGTAAAATGTCATGAGGTTTTTCATCTTCTGCATACGTATAATGAACATCGTTGGTAGCTACCAGTTCGATCCCGGTATCCTGACTCAGCCGCATCAGCTCTGCATTGACCTTTTTCTGTTCCGGAATTCCATGATCCTGCAGTTCTAAAAAGAAATTTCCCTTTCCGAAGATTTCTTCATAGCGAAGTGCTGCTTTTTTTCCTTCTTCATAAAATCCACGATTCAAATATCGCTGGACTTCCCCAGCCAGACAGGCACTTAACGCAATGATCCCTTCGTGATATTCTGTCAGCACTTCCAGATCCACTCGCGGCTTATAATAATAGCCTTCCGTAAATCCTTTAGAAACGATTTTCATCAGATTACTGTAACCGGTATTATTTTCGGCCAAAAGTACCAGATGATAATATCGGTCTTCATTGCTTCCCAGTTCTCTGTCAAATCTGGAATTCGGAGCCACATAAACCTCACACCCCAAGATTGGACGGATGCCTTCTGCTTTTGCTGCACGGTAAAAGTCAATCACACCATACATGACACCGTGGTCTGTGATCGCCACGCTGTCCATGCCAAGCTCTTTGACTCTGGACACACACTCTTTGATTTTATTGGATCCGTCTAAAAGACTGTACTCTGTATGCACATGCAGATGGGTAAAGTTCATGTTGTTCCTGCTTTCTATCGGTAAAATACCTGTTTTCTCATTCATTTATCAAATTTATTTTTTCATTAAATCAATTTACAAACCATCAAAAATGTATATGATTCCTATGTTTTCTTATTATAACTTTTCGACATTTCCTAGTCAATGAAATATCAGACTTACAATAGCATCTAAAAACCTTTTATTAATTTTTGATACCTTTCGCCGAACATTTTATACTGTTAATCATAAAAGCACCTGTTTCCGGGGATTTTTTTATATAACTTAATCCCAATATAGAAACAAGTGCTTCTTCTTTATCTTTTATTTTTCTACAAAAATTTTATTCTAGCATGCTAATTTTTTAACGATTGTTCATAAATTCGCAACAATATCAAAAGTGAGACATTTCAACACAATTCATTAAAGCAAGTTTCAATTCCTCAGCTGATTTGTATCTTTTCGTTCTTTTTGCTGCAATTGCCTTATGTGCGATTTGTGCAATCTGTTCACACATTTTTTCCGAATATTTTTCTGTATCTATTAAAAAACAGGAGCTGACTTTTTTATTTCTCACAATACTAGGCAATGGCACTTCTTCACCTTCCAACCTTCTTCGAATGGCTTGATTTCTCATAACTGGCGAATATTTTTCAGGATAATCCGGTAAAAATGGAATTCTGTTTCCATTTAACAGCTTATAAAGAATCATACCGACAGCATATAAATCTGCTTCATAATCAAACAACTTTCCCTGATAAATTTCTGGTGCCATATGTGTCAATGTCCCTGCCAACCCCTTTTCTTCCGTAAGTCTGCTCATATAGCAAGAAATTCCAAAATCTCCCAATTTAAATGCTTTTGTTAGTGGTGAGTAGAAAATATTTTCCGGTTTTATATCTCGATGCAAAATATTTCTTGTGTGACAAGCTTCCAGTGCTGTACAGAGATCAATGCCTAACTTTATCGTCTCTCCAAGTGTCATTCCTTCTGAAAAAAATTTCTCTTTAAATGACTGAAGTAATTCCATCCTCACAAAAAGAACCCAGCCAAATAAACCTGTATCTAAAGGCAGTTCTTTAATTTGGTAATCTTTAAACTGTACAATATTCGGGCAATCTGAAAAATGTTTCATAATATTTACTTCTTCCAGTGCCTTTTTCTTCATCCCTTCATAATAGTATTTTGCACCCTCGATATCTAAGCCCTGAAAAAAAGCTTCTTCCAAACCACCGGCAGATGCCGGCGGAATCAATACTTCCTTGAAAGCTTCCATAGAAGGGTTAGAAGCACCTATTTCTTTTAATACATAAACGTCCCCAAAAGAACCGCTTCCTAACAGTTCACCGACCTCATAGCCGTTCCAAAGGTCAGGATATAATTGATAATATCTTTTTAAATTTTCCATCTTTTACTCTGCCAATTTTTGTACTGCTTTAATGTTTTGCAAAAATCTTACTTCCTGTTCCTTGGTCAATTCCAGACGTCCTATTTGATATAAATGGAACTTAAATTTTGCATTACACAAAAACTGCACTTTCATCATTTTGCAATGTCCTTCCGGCATATGGTATACATTTCCCGTGGCTCCGAATTGAATTCCATAACAGGTCGGACAGTAACCGACTACTGGACAATTTCGACATTTTTCATCTAATTCTGCTTTCTCCAATGGACATGAAAAATCTAATTTTTGAGAAAGTTTTGCTTTCTCCTTTCCAACACATAACGGAGCAAAGGCATGGCAAGGATATGCCTCTCCATTTACATCATAAGAGCGCATCATCGGTCCAACACCACAGAACCGGCGTGGATGCTCACATTCTGGTTCCAAATCCAAAATTGGAAGATTCAACGTATTTGCCGGTTTATATTCCGGATGCCGATAGTAATACTCCATTAAAATATGTAACTGTTCAGCTAAAATCTTCGGACTATCTTCCTCCCATGTGATTCCATGTCCCATATTAGCTGATACTTCAAATCCTTTTTCATGAAGTGCAATTGCTCCCCCCGCTAAATGCGGCAAAGTTTTTTCCGTAATCGTCATCTTGGCAAATGGAAAATGTTTTGCAAAGAAATCAATATCAATCTTATCATAAGAATTACTTCGATTATGATTGTGCATTTCTCTTGTACCGTCAATACTTACATACACTTCGATAGAATCGTCATTTTCAATCAACCAGTTTTGTACTTCTTTATCCACTTTCGTTCCATTTGTCGTTGTAAATGCAAACCATTTTTTCGGCCATTCCCTGCTTTTTAAGAATGCATGAATTTTTTTGATATTTTCGAATTCGAGATATGGTTCACCACCAAAATAATAAACACATACAAAATTAGAACCATCTTCCATTGTCATTTCTTTCTCAACAATTTCAAGTGCCCGATTCAAATCCATCGTACAAATTTCTTTGTTATGTTCATAGCAATATACACAAGCCAGATTACAGTGATTGGTCAGTGTTAAAATAATAACCTTTGTATCCGGGCGACTCATATATTTATCAAGATTTTTTCGCATAATTCTGTTCCTTTTCTATTTTGTTCACAACTGAACTACAAGAAACACGCTCTGCGAGTTTCTCATAGTTATCGCGGTGCTCCTTAAATACTTGTACAAGCACAGGATTTTTATCGCTACCCGCATAAATAATAAAGCGTCTGTAGGATTTTCCCACAGACGCCCTTTGAGGATTCTAAAAGATTAATCCCATGCCATGCAGCTGCTGCTTGCACAACCACTCATGTTAAGTTCACCAGACTGTTTTTTTTCAGCTTCTACACCCTGAGCTAATAAAGCACCCAGTCTTTCTTCAAGAAGTTCCATTCCTTCTGCTGAAATCATTGTATCAAACATAAAATCGCTCCTTTCCTAAAAAATTTATCAATAAGCCTTAACAGCAATATCAATCAACATGATAATATAAATTTAAGGATGACATTCCCTTCGAATCCATTGCTACTGCGGCTCCTGCCAAACGACACTCTTTGTGCATTTCATTCCAACATCCAATATTTTTCAATTGTTTTTCAAAATATCCTCCAAGAATTTCCGGTAAATATTGATATGCTTCTTTAATTTCTTTTAAATAAATTTTGTATTTACATTCTTCCGATGAAAGATCCAGTCCTACCATCCATAAATGTCCACCACACTTGTTCAAAATACATTCTGCACGTTTTGAAAGTACCTGATATTCTTTCACATCTATATATTTCAAATACGTTAAGTATTCCTCATCTCGATAACCTTCTTTTGTATGTTGGTTCGGATTTTCACACCATCTTGTGAAAAAATGAAATTTCAAAATTTCTGGACACCGCTCTGTTTCAATCAAACCCACATGATAAATGGAAGCAAATTGATAGCCTTCTTCATCCGTAATTTTCATTTTTGCAACTTTTTTCACAGTTTCATAATGTGATGTAAAAAATGGAACTCTCTTCAGCAGATAGCTAAATAATGCTGTCATGTTTTTATCATTCCGTTGGTAGAGAGATATATCCAACCTTTTCCTATTCGGATTTTTCGTATCCAGAACATCAGCATAATAACGCACCATATCTCTTTTCCGTAAAAAATCAATCAACGGATGATTTACATTTTTACTAATCCTTTGGGATTGATAAATTTTAAATATCATATTCTCTTCATTTTCCATGATATTGATGCCCCAAAAATCAATGTTCTCTTTCCCTGTTCTTTTTATCAGCTTGTTATACTTTTTTTCTATTTCTTTAATTTCAAGATTCATAAAATTTTTCTTAAATACTCAAGCTTACCAGAACATATTTTTTGCATCAACTTCCGCTTGTTGCTTTGTTAGTCTTGCAGCCGGAAGTCCAATAAACGACCAGCATAAAAGAATTCTCGAATAAACTCCCATAGAGGCACCTATAAGAAGAACTATCGTTTTCACAGTAAGATTTCCTACCCTTTTTAATCTTAAAATTGGGCTCAACATAAAAATTATCGTCACCAATAATGCCTTAAATGCAATATCAACTCTTGAAATCATCAGACAAATTACCGCAACCCATGCCGGAATCCCAATCAACGCACGCCAGATTCCATTCGCAAACATTTCAGAATATCCACAAGATTTCCATAAAGGATTGGCATATGCACCATAAGCAAAACAAACTACTAACAATATAAAACCTAAAAACATAATACTTAATCTCCCTATTTACTATTTTGTCATATCCAACATTACTTTAGCAGTATCCTCTGCACTTAGTGCATATCTGCTTTCTGCTAATCCCAACAGCCACCCATGAAATGCTTTACATACAGACGGCTCCTCCAAATGTATAGAAAAAAAATCCTCTTTCAATGGTGATTGCTGTGTCAAGAAAAATCCCACTCCGGAATTCAACGATGTTGTAATACTTAAATAATCCGGGAAAATTCCCGGTTCTAAAATTCTTGCGACATTTTTTCCAGAAACAACATCATTTGCCATTTGATTCATCAATTTTTTTCGAACCTCCATTGAAAAAGGCTTTACTAATATTTCCGGAAAATCATCTAAAACTCCAGTATCCATAAAACGCTGTAATCCGTTTTTCGTATACAATGTATAAAAATTTTTAGCCACTCTAAGTACTCTAAATCGATTTTTAGCGATTTCCAAAAGGTACTCCCGATATGGTACATTTTCATGAATATGGTCTTCAATAAACTCGTCTGAATAATATTTTCCAAAACAAGGTTGATCCATAATCGTATAATATCCATCTGCATCCGTACGCTCTGCATAAGATTTCAACATTTCTACCGGGTTCACTGTATATTTAATCAAATCACGGCATTGTGATAATAAATTTTGAAAATGTCTGTGATAGTAGAAAACCTGCTCCTCAGAACGAAGCAACATAGCTTCCAATCCATTTTCCGATAAACAGATTACATAATTACTTGTAACCATAAAATATGGAAAAGGATCCGTATATTGTTTCTGTACACATTCGTCATAGTAATAATACGGATGATATCGCTGATAGGATAACAAACAGAATGGTAATACCTGACAAAAATATTTCAAATTATGTAAATTCCCCTCCACATCTTCAGATGTATCAAATGCAATGATTTGTGTGATTTCTGCCTTTACGCCTTCTGATAAATAACGCTGCATTAACTCTTGATTTAAAAAACTATATCTTGGAGGAATTGTCATTTCAATCTTTCCATTTTCCTTTGACAATTCTTCAGACAAAATCATTCTCAATAATAATTCTACTTTCATGCTTCCCGTAAATATCAGATGGTTTTTCACATATTCTTCTATATTTACCAATAATTTTCTTTCTTCGAAAGCAGCCATTGAAAAGTCCAAACTCGACAAATCAAAAAACAATTTATCAATAATCTCTCTCGACTCTCGTACTCCTTTTTGCTCAAATTGCTCTTCATAAAAATATCTAAGTTTCTTTTCCTCCATTGGTGTTAAACGTAAAAGATTTATAATTCTATCAAGTGCGTGATACGGAAGTATTCTTTGTCCTGACACTGCCTTCGAAAGAGTTGTACGTTCAATTCCTGTTTGACGCGCCAAAGCTGAAATTGTTAAATCATTTTTCCTAATTAATTCGCGTAAATATTCACTGAATTTCAACTTTCTGCCTCCTTCTCTTTTTTCAACTTTGATAACCTCTGTATATTTGGTAATGTTTTACCATAATAACTTCATAAAAAGTGTGCTTAAAATCATTTAAGCCCATGTCACATTTTTTGCCCACTTTTTACATTAGCTAATTTTGTGTTCATTGACCATAAATATCTTTTAATACTCTTTGACGAATGCATAATTATTCTTTATACTGAATCTGTCATCCTATCATTTGACACCGTACACAGGTATTTTGGGTACCGTAACGATCATCAATGTGACCCTATATCTTTTGAGAATCAAATCGTATGCAAATACTGTTTGTACGGTAACTATTATTTTACAATGGAGAATGTTTATGAAATTTAACGCAAGAAAAGATACAAAACGAATTGTGATCATCTGTATTGCAGCGGTCATCATGTCATTGAACATTAAAACTTTTGTCCGTGCCGGAGGACTTTACCCCGGCGGAGCTACGGGGCTTACCATTCTGATCCAGGAAATTGCTCTTCGCTTTTTCCAGATTGAACTGCCTTATACCCTGATCAACCTGCTCTTAAATGCATTTCCGGTCTACATCGGCTTTAAATTTATCGGGCAGAAATTCACACTGTTTTCCTGTGTCATGATCATCCTGACCAGTACCTTGACCGACATCGTACCGGCACTTCCGGTAACTTACGATACGCTGCTGACAAGCATTTTCGGCGGAATCATCAACGGAGCGGCCATCAGCATGGTACTTTCTGTCGATGCCACCACCGGCGGCACCGATTTTCTCGGCATTTATCTGTCTGAAAAAAAAGGGGTAGATTCCTGGAATATGGTGCTTGGCATCAATGCATTTATCCTCTGTGCTGCAGGCATCCTTTTTGGCTGGGATAAAGCGCTGTACTCTATCATTTATCAGTTCATGTCCACTCAGGTCATGAACTCCATGTACCGCAAATATCAGAAAAAGACCCTGTTCATCGTAACCAACAAAGCCCATGAAGTCTGCGAGGTCATTAAAAATGTCACCAACCACGGTGCCACTGTTTTAGAAGGAGAAGGCTCCTATGAACACTGTGAACGAAATGTCGTTTACTCTGTCGTATCTGCGGAAGAATACAAGAAACTGATTCATGCCATCCGTCAGGTGGATGAAAAATCCTTCATCAATACCGTTCGAACCGATTATCTGGAAGGACGTTTCTATCATCGTTCTACCGATTAAAACGATCTGTTTTGCTAAGAAAGAGTTTGAACTCAAACATAAAAATTACTTTCAGATTACAAAAACAACTGCCGCTTTACAAATTTTTATTCGTAAAACGGCAGTTGTTTTTATTTATCATCTTTTTTACTTTTTATGCTATTTACTTGATCCCTGATTGTTATGTTTCCCTGCAGCAAACTATTTTAAAATGTTCTTATGTTATTTGAATTGAATGGTTGAATACGGAGCGGAACATAATGAGAAAAGATAAAACATCCCCAATACCAAAAGAAGCAGCGCACCGCCTAAACTTTTTCCATCCAAATTACAATCTTCCGGATTTTTTCTGAGATATCTGATTATTTCAACTACATAAAAAAGTACAAAAGGAAAACTTAATGAAATAATGAAAGACAGGTATTCCTGTTTCGATATCAATAATTCTGTTGATCCCTATCTAACACAAATAAACGCAAATGCTGCTGCCGGATATAATGTCCTGCTTTTCTTTAGATTCTTCATAGTCCTTCTCCTTTCAAATTATAATTTTACTCGTTACTCATTTACTTTTATAAATTGTATCATTCTTCTATATTTATTCTAAGTATTTTTCGTCTTCTTCCCCATATTTTCACCAAACGAACACGTCTTAGCTATGTCCACAATATCACTATCTTCCCGAATGAAATTTTTCTGCCAAAAACAAAAAATCTCTTTTCATCGCTTACCTTATACCACGATGAAAAGAGACTTTTTCAATTATTTTCACTCTATTTTTATTTGTTTTCTGCCATAAAATCGATCAGTTTATCAATATCTTCTCTTTCATAAGCGAGAATTTCCAGTTCCGGAATCTCACCATTGGAAAAAATATTTGCCATAGACACATACTGACATAATTTTGATTTCAGATTCAGTCTGTCGCCTTCGCCTGTTACTAATTCTACTTTCCCTTTGCAGGAATCAACTACCTTAAAGAAACCGTCAATATTTGTGATGTTTGTTACTTTCATTGTGAATCCTCCTTACAATGATCTTTTTTATTTTCTTTCATGCTTACACTGTCAGTATAGCATTATTACCAATTTTTGCAAGTTGTTTTTGTGCAACTTTACATTCTTTTTAGAAACTTTATCCGCTTTTTACTTATCATTCGACTGCGAAAAAGTTCTGTTTCTTAAAACTATTTTTTAGCGCTGAAACTTTTCTACTGGAATTTCTGATCCTATTTTACTTTCAGAATCCGTTTTTCTGTAATCTCAATTCTGCCTTCTTTATAAAGTTTTCCTACGGCACGTTTGAACGCATTTTTGCTCATCTGGAACTCTCTCTGAATGATCTCCGGTGATACTTTATCATTAAACGGAAGTACACCGTCAAATTCATCGATCACTTTCATCACATATTCTGCATCTTCGTCCATCTGCAGATGTGCCTTCTGACGAATGCTCAGATCCAGTTTTCCGTCTGCTTTTACTGCTGTCACACGAGCTTCTACTTCATCACCGATCTGATATTCTCCATGAAATTCTCTGGAAGGGATCAGTGCAGAGTACTGATGATCTACCGCAACAAAAGCACCGAAGTTTTTACTGATCTCATAGATCACACCTTTGACGGTATCTTCTTTTTGATATGTGGAATCTGTTTTCAGGTATTCATACACGTTCATTGTCGCACAAAGACGGCTGCTCTTATCAATATACATCGCAACCAGAACTTCCTCACCCGGACGTACTCTCTTGGTCTGCTGTTTAAACGGCAAAAACAGGTCTTTTTCCAGACCGCAGTCTAAAAATGCACCGATCTTGCCTACTTCCTTTACTGTCAGCACTGCCAGTCCGCCCAAAGTCAGTTTCGGTTCATTGGTAGTTGCGATCAGACGGTCTTTGGAATCTCTGTAAATAAATACTTCGATCTTTGCACCGTTTTCTGTGCCTTCCGGTACCTGTTTCTTCGGCAGCAGCACTTTATCCATACTTCCGGCTTCTTCTGCCAGATATACACCGAAATCTACTTTTTTTACAACTTCTAAAATCTGTTTTTTCCCTAATTCAATCATGTTTTTCGTCCTCTCGTTATGTTCGTTTTAAAAATTCTACTACTGCATAGGGATTGCCCGCCTCATCATTCAGGCTGACGATCACTTTTGTTTCCTCTGCCCATACTTCCGGACAGATCTGATCTCCCAGAAGTGCCTGTTTTTTGTATTCCGCACGCATCTGTGCGATCTCAAATCCTTTCGGCAGATAATTCTCCGCCATCATCACGTAACGTCCATTATTGACATGATGGTTGGAATCCAGATGGGAAATTTCTACCTGAAACGCTGCTTCTTCGTTCATTTTTTCCGGCAGCTGGATTTTCCGATCTGCATATTCCATTTCGTATTTTGGTTCCAATGTATAAAGATTCAGCACTTTCTCATCGATCCTTGCCGGACGGCCGTTTTCTGAATTCAAATAGGTCCAGAGACTGTTGGCGTAAGCCAGCACTCTTCCGTCTGCTCCGTACATGATAAAATTACGACCTCCTATAAAGCGATTAAAATCATAAGGCCAGGTACCTGTTATGATCTTTTCGCCTATTTTCGGATATTCATTGACAACAATCTGCCATGAAGAAAGCACCCAGACACGATGCATCTCTTCCAGTACACCAATTCCATTTCCCAGATCTTCTGACTGAAACGTACTGCAGTCCTGAAAATAATTTAAGATGCCGCTTAACGTCAGATGTTTATCTTCTCCTGTCTCACTGAATCTGACTCTTCCTTCCCATTGATACATGCTGCTTCCTCCTGTCCATACAGCAATAGTATACAGGATTTCCCTGATTTTTCCTACTAAAATTTTTATATCATACCCTTTGAAAATCTTTTTCTGATGAACTTTACATATTTTCTTTTTTTGTTTATACTATAGTGTGACTCAAAATATTGAAGCCATGCTTCACTTCAGAGTTTCGATCGCGAAATTTTTCAAATTAGAATGGATGTGATATAATGAAAATTGAAAAGTTAAACGACAATCAGATTCGATGTACACTGACAAAAGCTGATTTGGCAGATCGTCAGATTAAGTTAAGCGAGCTTGCCTACGGTTCAGAAAAGGCAAAATCACTTTTTAGAGATATGATGCTCCAGGCATCCGCAGAATTCGGATTCGAAGCAAATGATATTCCTTTAATGATCGAGGCAATCCCAATGCCAAACGAATGCGTGGTACTGATCATTACCAAGGTTTCTGATCCGGACGAACTGGATACCAGATTTTCTAAATTTTCGCCTTCCAGCATTGATGCTGCAGATTCTATTTCAGACTCCGGCAAACCGATCGTTCCGGAAGGTGCTGATGAGATTCTGGATATCTTCAAGCGCATGGCAGAAAAGCATTTGAAAAACCTTTCAGAAGAACAGCCGGCCGTTTCTCAGGAAAAGGAGAAAGAAACAGATCTTACCAGACTTTACTGCTTTGATACACTGGATTCCATCATCGATGCAGCTCACGTTTTAAATACTTATTACCGTGGAAAGAATCTGCTCTATAAGGATTCCTCAGAAAATATTTATTATCTGGTTCTTCACAAATCTTCCCATACTCCGGAAGAATTTAACAAAATCTGTAATATCCTGACAGAATACGGAAGCAATGAACCTTACACCAATTCTGTAGAAGCCTACATGAGAGAACACTATGAGCTGATCATTAAGAAAGATGCTTTGCAGAAACTGCAGAATGCATAATGTTTCCGCAGATATTGAGGATTTGATTTTCATACGAATGTAAAATAAAAAGAACCCATCTAGCCGATGGGTTCTTTTTATTTTACCATTTATTAAGCTTCTACGATAGCTTCAGATGGACATTCAGCAACACATGTTCCGCATTCTGCACAAACATCTGCATCGATTACATATTTGCCATCTCCTTCAGCAATAGCTTCTACTGGACATGCATCTGCACATGTTCCACACATTACACAATCGTCTGTAATTACGTATGCCATTATATCGTCCTCCTTTAGTTTTTCGAATGTCAAATGAATGACCTTCTTTTCAATGTATTCACATTGTAATATAGCCCCTACGAGTTAGTCTAGCATAACTTTATATTTTCCTAAAATTTTCTCTTTCTTACATCGTTTGATCCCTTGACATGAAAAATCACGGAACGAAAATCGCATTTCCGGATAAGAACCGGCGATTCCGACATAATTTTTGACCAGAAAAAGGACTCCTTAAAAACAGGACATGGAAAGACGTATCAGAATCTCTTGCAAAACTGTGCACAAAGATGTATAATCGAAAAAGAATTTTTAAGGAGGCTAACCCTAATGGCAAAAATTGATAAATCAATGATCATCGGCGATTTGATCAAGCTTGATGAAAATTTAATCTATATCTTGATGAGAGAAGGAATGCACTGTGTTGGATGCCCATCTTCCCAGATGGAAACTTTAGAAGAAGCAGCACTTGTACACGGCATGAATCCAGATGTATTAGTAGCACGCTTAAATGAATTTCTCAGTGCAACAGAAGCAGACAAACAGTAAGTAATGTCAGGGAGTAAATCTTCGGATTTACTCCCTGTTTTATTTTCTAAAAACTGAATGCTCCTATTTTCTTTCATAACAGAAATATTGCACTGCTTATCCCTATCATGTATAATAAAGTGACTTTTAGTGATATTAGTGATAATGGAATGAATCATTCCGCCAAACAGCTGGATCTATGCAGCTGACAAACTATTTACAGGAGGAGGCTTTTATGCACAAAAGCAAAGGTTCAATTTTTGAATGGGATGGAATCCCGCAATTAAGCCAGGCACTCCCGATGGCACTTCAGCATGTTGTTGCCATGATCGTAGGATGTGTCACACCGGCAATCATCGTTTCAGGCGTTGCCGGAATCAGTCAGGAAGATCAGTTAATTCTGATCCAAACTTCTTTATTTGTATCTGCAGTCAGTACTTTGTTACAGTTATTCCCGATTTACAACAAAAAGAATTTTCAGTTGGGATCTGCACTTCCTATGTTCGTCGGAATCAGTTTTGCCTATGTTCCAAGTATGCAGGCCATTGCAGCATCTACGAATGTGGCTACAATCCTGGGCGCTCAGATTGTGGGCGGTATTGCAGCGATCATCGTCGGACTCTTTATCCGTCAGATCCGTGCACTGTTTCCACCAATCATTACCGGAACAGTCGTATTTACCATCGGATTATCTCTTTATCCTACTGCCATTAATTATATGGCAGGCGGAAGCGGCAGTCCAAACTATGGTTCCTGGCAGAACTGGCTGGTCGCATTTTTCACGTTGGCTGTCGTTACCGGTTTAAATCATTTTGCAAAAGGAATCTTTAAACTGGCTTCCATTCTCATCGGTATTATTGCCGGCTATGCCTTTGCCGCATGTTTTGGTCTGGTAGATCTGTCAGGAATCTCTTCTGCAGCTTACTTCTCCCTTCCAAAATTCATGCATTTCGGCATCGAATTTGATCCTTCTGCATGTATCGCCATCGGTATTCTCTTTGTGATCAACTCCATTCAGGCCATCGGTGATTTCACAGCAACTACTACCGGAAGTATGGATCGTGAACCGACCGACAAAGAAGTACAGGGCGGTATCATCATGTACGGAATCTCCAATATTTTAGGTGCTTTCGTTTCCGGTCTTCCGACTGCTACTTACAGTCAGAACGTAGGAATCATCACTACGACCAAAGTCATCAACCGCTGGGTACTGGGACTGGCTTCCGTAATCCTGATGATCGCAGGATTCCTTCCAAAATTCTCTGCACTGCTTACGACCATTCCTCATGCAGTCCTTGGCGGTGCCACCATCTCTGTATTTGCTTCTATCTCCGTAACAGGAATGAAACTGATCACACAGAATGGTTTGAATTACCGAAACGGTTCTATCGTCGGTCTTGCAGTTGCTTTGGGTGTAGGTGTTACACAGGCAGCCGGATCTTTAGCAGGTTTCCCTGAATGGGTAACAACTGTTTTCGGAAAATCTCCGGTTGTTCTGGCAACGATCGTAGCCATCGTACTGAACCTGATTTTACCAAAAGAAAAGAATTAGTATCTAAAAACAGATCTGCCATTGATTTCGTCCATTTTATGGAATCTTCAAAATCACTGCAGATCTGTTTTTCTTTATATCGCTTCTGCCGTTCCTCTGCGCTGTTTTGCTTTCTTTCGCAAGAACACTCTGCGCTTCTTTTCCGGCTTTGTTTTCTTAATCTTCTGTTTTCGTTTCATGACGGAACGGATCGTTTCGTCCAGTTCTTTCAAATGTTTTTCTTCTTCCTCTTCATGAAGTCTTAACTGATAGTTCATTTCTTTGGTGACCTGAGAAGTTACCTGATTTCCAATCTCTTTTCCCAGATGTTCACTGTTCTCTCTTAACGCCTGTCCCAACGCTTTGCTTAGGATTGTCTGAAACTGCTGCATTTTCTCTGCATTGCCGCTAAACACCTCCGTTTTCTCCGCCTTTACTTCTGAAACTCCGGTCTCATCCTGCGGAATCAGCTCTCCGTTTTCAGAAATGTCCATCTTAATGGCTTTGAGCTGATAGCCTCGTTCTTTGAGCTTTTTGATGTGCTTTAACAGCTGGATATCATCTTCTGTATAATACCGATGCCCCATTTCATTTCTGGCGATCGGCAGTTCCAGTTCTTCCTCCCAATAACGAAGTACATGGCTCTCTACCTCTACCAGCTTGGCTGCATCCGAAATCATGTATCTAACCTGATCCATAATATCCCTCCAATGCTTATGAAATTGTCAAGACAAGTATAACAAAAATGTTTCTATTTCACAAACAAAACCCATCGACAAAATCGATGGGTTTTCGTGTTTTTTCTTATTTTTTGATATTGGCAAATTTGGTGTACTGAGGCAGCCATGCCAAGGTTACAGTTCCGATCGGGCCGTTACGCTGTTTAGCAATAATGACTTCCGCAGTTCCCTTTAATTCGGAATCTTTATTATAATATTCATCACGATATAAGAACATTACCACGTCCGCATCCTGCTCGATGGCTCCGGATTCTCGAAGATCCGAAAGCATTGGTCTGTGATCCGGTCTCTGTTCTACCGCACGGCTTAACTGGGACAGTGCAACCACAGGTACATCCAGCTCTCTCGCCATACGTTTCAGGCCACGGGAAATTTCTGAAATTTCCTGCTGTCTGGAATCACTGGAACGGCTTCCGCCGGAGGACATCAGCTGCAGGTAGTCGATGATGACAATATCCAGATTATGTTCCAGCTTAAATTTACGGCATTTTGAACGGATCTCTGCCAAACTGGAAGCTCTGTCATCAATGATCAGATTGGACTTTGCGACCGTTCCGGCACTTTCCAGTAAATATTCCCAGTCTTTATCTTCCAGACTTCCGTTACGAAGCTTCTGGGCATCGATTCTGGCTTCCATGGCAAGCAGACGGTTTACCAGCTGCTCGCTGGACATTTCCAGACTGAAGATGGCAACTGTTTTATTGCATTCAAATGCCATATACTGCGCCATATTTAAGACAAATGCAGTCTTTCCCATAGACGGACGGGCTGCTACCAGCACCAGATCCGACTTCTGCATTCCCGAAGTACGATAATCCAGATCGATAAATCCGGTCGGAATTCCGGTAACATTACCTTTTAATTTTGATGCGGCACTGACACGCATGATGGAATTCTGTACGATTTTATTGATCGGCACGTAATCCCCTGCATTTCTTCTCTGAACAATGTCGAAAATCTTTTTCTCTGTATTTTCCAGAATGTTGTCCAGCTTATCTGCACCTACATAACAATCATTGGTTACGGATTCTGTCGTTTTGATCAGCTTTCTGAGCACAGACTTTTCATAAACGATATCCGCATAATATTTAACATTGGCTGAAGTAGAGGTATTGGTCAAAAGCTCCCTTACAAATCCCATATTACTGACTTCTTCCGGCACACCGTTCTCTTTCAGACGATTCTGCAGTGTGACCAGATCTACTGCTTTTCCCTCATTGAAAAGCTCTACCATATTGTCGAAGAGAATCCCAAACTGTTTCTGGTAAAAATCTTCTCCGGATATGATCTCTGATGCAGTCATGATGGCTTCTTTATCCATGAGCATGGAACCGATCACCGATTGTTCTGCTTCAATGTTATGGGGCATAACCCTTTTGATGAGTGCTTCTTCCATGAAAATCCCCTACGCTTCTCTAACGATTACTTTTAATTCAGAAGTTACCTTTGGATGTAATTTGATCGGAACCATGGTAGTACCCAATCCTTTGATCGGATTTGGCAGCTGCATTTTCTTTTTGTCCAGATCATAGCCTAACTGCTGTTTTGCTGCTGCTGCGATTTCTTTTGTAGAAACAGAACCGAAGATTTTTCCGCCTTCTCCTGTTTTGATCGTCACAACAATCTGTTTTGTCTTTAATTCTTCTCCAAACGCAACTGCTGCTTCATACTGCTCTTTGGCAACTTTATCTTCATGCGCTTTCTGGAGTTTTAAATTATTCATATTCTGAGCAGTTGCTTCCACTCCCAGTTTCTTTGCAATCAGGACATTTCTTCCATATCCATCTGCAACATTCACGGTTTCGCCTTTTTTTCCAACAGATTTTACGTCTGCTAATAAGATTACTTTCATGTCAATTCTCCTTCTTCTATCATCTCGTCAATGGTCTGTTTTACCCGTTCACGGGCTTCCTCCGGTGTACAGGCCAGCTGTGCTCCTGCTACCGTGGCATGTCCGCCGCCGCCCAGCCGTTCCATGATCAGCTGTACATTGACTTCGTCAATGGCTCTGGCACTGACATAGGTCTGACCTTTATAGTTGGTCAGAACGACCGAAGCACGGACTCCGGAAATATTTAATAACTCATTTGCCGCCTGAGCACCTAAGATCGTCGGACTTTCTACGCCGTCGCCATAACAGATGGCAAAGGCAAATCCGCGATAAATCTCTGCGCCCTGAACCACTTTTGTTTTTGCTTTATAATCATCAAATTCGGTACGGAATGTTTTTCGCACACGGGTGACATCGGCACCGCAGCGGCGCAAAAATGCGGCTGCTTCAAACGTACGCACACCGGTCTTGGTCAGGAAATTGTCCGTGTCCACCATAATTCCCGCATACATACAGTCTGCTTCGATATTCTTTACCTTCATCCCTTCCCGGATATACTGCAGGATCTCTGCAACCATTTCACAGGCAGAGGATGCATAAGGTTCAATATAAGATAATACTGCATTGGAAATATTTTCGCTGCCCTGACGATGATGGTCGATAACTACTACATCTCTGGTCATGCGCAGAATTTCCGGACAATCCGTAAAACTTGGACGATTCACATCGACAACAACCAGTACCGTATGATTGTCTACTATTTCTACGGCCTGTGCACTGGTCAGGAACATATCTTCCTCATAATTCGGATTATTGCGGAACATTTCATACATCGGCCGCAGCGAAGTACTGATCTCATTTACTACAATATATGCCTTTTTCCCCAGCTCTTTGGCTGCACGGTAAATACCGATGGCTGCACCGAAGGAATCCACATCCGGAATCTTATGTCCCATGACAACGACTTTATCGTTGTTCTGCATAAATTCTCTCAGTGCCTGTGCCTTAACCCTTGCCTTGACACGGGTATTTTTGTCTACCTGCTGGCTGCTTCCGCCGAAATAAGTAATGTTATCTCCTTCTTTGGTCACGGCCTGATTCCCGCCTCTGGCCAGTGCAAGTTCCATCGCTACACGAGCATATTCATAGTTTTCCGCATAACTCTTTCCGGACATTCCAAGGCTGATGCTGACGGTCACTGCCATATCATTTCCAATATTGACACTGCGCACATCTTCCAACAGAGAAAACTTATCTTCCCGAAGCATCGGCACATTTTTCTCCTGAATGGCAATAAAATATTTGTCTTTTTCCAAACGTCTTACAATCCCGCCGTAACCGGAAATGTATTTGTTGATCTTTCGTTCGATCAGTGCCACTAAAAGGGACTGACGAACTTCTTCCACACTTTCCAGTGCTTCCTCGTAATTATCGATATAGATGAGACCCGCAACGAATCTCTGCTCTTTATTTTCCTTAATATAACGGTTTAACTCTGTCTCATCAAACAGATAGACTGCCAGCAGACGCTGATCTGCATCTTCTAATTCGATCAAATCACTCTCCTCTGCCAGATTGCCAAATCCAATCTGCTGTACCAGTGCTTTAAAACAATGTTCCTCGTACTCTACATGATATTCCAGAATCGTGTCCTCGTCTTCATCGGAGAAACTTTCTCTGGTGATCTGCGGAAAGATGGTTGTAATGGACTTATGGTAATCTTTCGCCTTGCCCGTAACTTCCATAAATACTTCATTCATCCACAGAATCCTGCCGGTTTCATCCAGCAATGCATACGGAACGTGGAAATTCTGCAGAAGCTTTTTCTGTACCTGTCCATACTGAGTCGCAAAATTGATCAGCTCCCCAAAAATATCTTTCTGACTTCCCGCACAGAGCAGCCATGCGATACAAAAATAGACAAATGCAACCACCAGCATATAGATTCCTGCTTTCACAGAAATCACCGAAACTCCAAAGGCTGCCAAACAAAGCAGCAGTGTCATCCAGACCGGCCACTGCATATAGATCTTCATCTTTCCTGAAAATCGGATTTCTCTTGTTTTATTCTTTTTATTGCTTTTTATTTTTTTCATGATAAAAACCCCGTAATCTGAACCCAGATTACTCATAGTATACCATTCTTCCTGATTACGGGCAAGAACAAAGAATGATCTTCCCCACTGCCCTAAGCAAAAACAGCAGCGGGCTTTTGGCCCGCCGCCGTCAAAACTTATTTATTAATGATATTCTTTTCCAGCCGAAAGATCGTTTTCACCGTTTCGTCTTTTAATACGCCTGTTCCGCCCAGAACATAACCTGACGTGATCTCATATTTTTCTGCATACGCAGATGCTGTTTTCTCATTTCCATCTTTGGTCAGGATCAGAGGTGCCTTCAATGCTGCTGCCAGAGGACCGCCGCATAAGCCATCCGGGAAATTCTTTCCGTAAGCAATGATCATCTGATCCGGTGATTGGAAGAATTCCTCTGCGACTGCAACAGAAGTTTCATATCTTCCGGCACCTGATAATCGTTTTACAGTACCAAATTCTTTTAATTCCTGCTCTACGGATGTGGAAACAGCACCTGTTCCGCCAACCACATAAATGTTCCGGAACCCTGAAGCAACTTTTTTCTGTTCTGCTGTCAGGGATGTTTTCGGTTTTACAAGAAGGATCGGTTTTGCCACTGCAGATGCAGATAAGCTGTCAGCAAAGTCTTTTCCGGTTGCTACGAGAAGATCTTTCTGTCCTTCCAGACCTGCTTCCTTAAGGATTGCAAGGTTTGTTTCATATCTGGATGCTCCGGAAAGTCTGCATACGCGGTATCCGTCTTTTTCGATGGAAGCTACCGATGCCGGAACTGCATTTTCGCCGCCCAGGATATACAGTGTTGCACCTTTTTTCACGTTGGCTTTGATAAATTCGTGAAGTGTCTGCACATTCTCTTCTTTACCGTTTGTCAGCAGGATCGGTGCTTTTTTCACGGTTGCCAGATAGCTTCCGGAAAGTGCATCTGCTGCATTTTTTCCTGTAGCGATCACAGCTGTTTCGAACTGTTCTACTCCAAGCACTTCTTTTAACTGTTCTGCTGCTTTGATTCCGGTTTCATATCTGGATGCTCCGGAAAGTCTGACAACTTCCGGTTCTTTTTCCTGAGCATTCCATGCATCTGTTGCTGCTTCCAGTTCCGCCTTCGCTGTTTCTGTTTCCTGAATCGTCGCCAGAGGGCTGGATTCTACTGCTTTTGCATATACAAATGCTTCGAACAACTGCTGTTCCGCTGTTTTTTTGCTTTCAAATCCGATCTTTTCTTTTTCAATGATCGCATCTGCTGCTGCAACTGCAGTGCTCAGTGCTGATTTATCTACAGCTTCGTAAACCATCAGTTCCTGAATCATATAGATACCGCTGGCTGCATTACTGCTCACTCCCTGTACTTTGATATAACGGGTTGTAACCGGAACCGCAAATGAAATGGTCTGGAAGAAATCCGTATTTCCTGTAATATTTTTAGAAACTGTCCAGTTTTCACCGTCCAGAGAAGTCAGGATCTTCAGATCCTTTCCTTTTCCGCCGTTTCTCCACTGAATTCCGATTTCAGAAATCTGACGTTCTGTACCCAGATCTACCGTCACTGCACTGTCTGCATGATCTCCCTTCCAGTAAGAGTAGATGTCAGAAGTTGCTGTATTTGGCTGTGCAGATGCATTTGCCTGAACTTCAAATCCATCACCATCGATCACTTTCATAGAAGTTCTGGTGCGCTGTTCTGCATCATCAAAAGCATCTCCCGCTTTATAGGAATCACTTCCTGCATAGGTATTCTGTGCCACATTGACTTTTCCGTCATCGGTACCTTCGTACACTGCTGCAACTTCCTCTGCAGAAAGCGCTTTGTTATAAACTTTCAGATTTGCCATCTGACCATTAAAATCCTGTCCGATCTTTTCTAATGGAAGCAGAACAGAAGAATACATGGAAGTTACATTTCCCTGCAGTCCGTCTGCATCATTTTTCTGTGAAAGGAAGGTTACCAGTTTTCCGTTAACATACAGTTTGGTTCCGTGAAGTGTTCCTACCAGTGTGATTTCTCTTTCTGTACCATCGGTCGGAACTGCATAATTAAAGTTACGTGTAAAATAGTTTACATCCGCACTCAGTTTTCCCTGATATCCTGCTACCTGGATTCTTCCGTCATAGCCGGAGAATAAAGAAGATTCTTTTGTATTGGCAGTACCGTCTTCTTTGGACAGTTTCAGATCAAAGGAAACCGTATATGGATAAGAAAGTGTTTTTAACGGAGTTTTGATCAGTGTATCTCCGTCAAAGCTCATCCAGCCATCTTCTGCGTTGCCGCCTGTTACTGCTGCATCATAGCCGTTTCCGCTGGCATCATAGATTGTCTTTCCGTCACTGGAAATATTGGAGAAATCATAATCCAGCACCAGAGAGCTTTCACTTTCTACCGTCATTGCAATCTGTGTTCCAGGTCCTTCTGCCAGATGGGATTTTCTGATCTCCCATTCTGCAAATGTATCATCTTCGTCGGTTCCATTCCATGTTTTTTCACTGACGATAGCGATTGCCTGCAGAACTCTCTGATGAACGTCACGTTCTGTCATACCTTCCTGACTCTGGTCACCCCAGATGACTGCTTTCGCCCCCAGAAGATTCGGTTCTCCCATCATCGGATCATTTCCGCCGCCAAACATGGTTGGATTCCATGAATTAAATAAATATTCTGCATTCGGCACATCACGGAAAGAACGTCCCGGATTACCATACAGATAGCAGTCACGGCAGTTTATGATTTCATATCCTTCAGATGCGCGAAGTTTTGGGTTGTCATATCCCGGATACCAAATATCCAGCTGATAATTTTCTGCCAGTTCTTCACTGGTCATTCCAAGGACTTTGCTTGCAGTAGAAAAGCTCTGGGTTCCTGCACCCCACATACGAACTTTCGTCTCTTCTCCTAAATTGCCCTGAATAACTTTTCTCATTTCATCTGCAAATACAGCAAATGCATTGTTGGTTTCTGTATCATGTACCCAGTATTCGTCAGCACCGATATGTACGATGTCACCATAAATAGTTGGTTCTTCCCCACTGGTATATTCATCCCAAAGTGTTTTTGCAAATCGAAGTGCACGATCTTTGTTCACACCGGTCAGATCCAGCAGTTCCAATCCTGCAGAATTGCCGATGTTGTTTTTCGAATATCCGGTTCCGCCTTCCAGCCAGTCGATCTGATCCGGATTTTCTTTCGCATATTTATTGTAAAGCAGGGAATGTCCCGGAAGATCGATCTCGGTCAGCAGATACATTCCATACTCTTCCGCCAGCTCTGCCAGTGATCTCCACTGTTCTTTTGTATAAGCCGGATTTCCCTGATAGTCTTCATTCTCATTATAATATTCTTCATTGATATTTTCTGACGGCACACCGACATGCTTTGTTTCAGAGATCAGACTTGGGAACGTTTCACTTTCCAGACGATGGAAACCTGCATGACTTTCATAAGTAGCACCGTTGATATTGGCATTGTCATTATCATTGATATGAAGATCATATTCATTCATCTTATACCAACGCATGATCTTCGCATAATCCTGAAGCTGTTCATAACGATACGGTGTACGTGCAATATCCAGTTTAATTCCACGCACTTCATACGCCGGATAATCTCGCATGATTCCCTTTGGTACATTGGTATGGTTATCGTCCAGCCACAAGATCTGTTCTACGGTAACTGTTCCGTAAGTACAGCCAGTATACGTCGGTGCATAAATATGAATTCCCTGATCATTGGTTACCATCAGATAACCTTCTTCGCCAAGGTCATATTTTTCAGCATCTTTTAACGATTCCATATAAATATCATGGGCACTTTCCGGTGCAGTTCCTTTTTTAATCTCCGGTTTGATGCCTGTGATCTCTTCTAAATCTTTCTGCAGATTCTGGGCAACTTTTGCCAGATTTATACCTGCAGCATCATGAATGATAATCTTAGAATCTTCCGTTAACGTAAAATCTCCGTTATAACCATACCATTCCTGAATGGTTGGAATCACTTCCGGCTTTTCATTTGCTTCGGTTACTGCCGGGAACCATTCGGACGGATAGTTTTCGCTGTGATCCGGTACCGTTACCGTTTCATTGCTCTGAGTTCCTGCCTGATCTTCTACCAGCAGTACTACATCTCTTTCGCCGATATTCCACTCACTGTAAGTTCCGTCATTAGATACTACATTTTCCAGAGAACTTCCGGTAATCGTATAATCCGGTTCATACTCATTGGTACCAAAAATCTGGATTTCTCGTAAGTTCACATTATTTCCCGGTGCCTGGGCATTTACTTTTTCGATATAAATACGTACATAACGTCCCAGTTCTGTTTTTTCCAGTTTCGGTGAAGATGTCAGTGTAATCGTATCTGTATTTGCTGCATTGTCTGCAATATCCTGTCCGTCACCGTTTTGTACAAATCCGTTGTTGGAACCACGGGATACCGATACTACGGTTGTCCATGATTCCGTATTTTCCGGTGTATCTGTCGTTTCAATCCGATAGACCATCGGCCATACTTTCATGTTGTACCATAATTTAATCTGACTGATCTTTGATCCGCTGACTCCCAGATCCACCTGCAGCCACTGCGGTTTCTGTTCTGCATCATCTGCAATCTGACCGTTTTTCATATCCTCGGAATTCCACTGCTGGGACTGGTCTGTAACCCCATCTACTGCCAGTTCCGGTCCTTTGCCATTGGCAGTCGAAGATGCTTCCGTCGGACGGTTTAACGCCAGATTCTTTTCTTCTGCCGCATTGACCGGAAGATATCCCAGGGATCCTGCAGACATGGTCAGTGCCAGCAAAAGACTGATGATCTTTTTTCTGTTTCTCATATACCTTTCCTTCTTTCTCTATTTTCCAAAAACATACCGATCCAGACGGTCAAACGCCTCCTTCACTCTGCTAAACGGCAGTGCCAGATTCATGCGGATCGCATATTCTCCATGAAATGCACGTCCATCCTGCCAAAGTACCCCGGCTTCCAAACCGGCTCTCTGAATTTCGTCCATACTGAGCCCCTGTTCCCGGCACCAGTCTTCACAATCCAAAAACAGCATGTAGGTTGCCTGAGGTCTGGAAACTTTGACCCCTTTCCAGTGTTTTTCTATAAAATCACAGGCATACACCGCATTCTTCGTCAAAACCTGCTTTAACTGTTCCAGCCATTCCTGTCCCTCTTCCGTATATGCCCCCAAAAGTGCATACATAGACAACAGGTTCATGCTGTTGTAATGACTTAAAGAAGATTCTTTTCGAAGTCTGTCACGCAGCCAGCCATTATAGACAATATGATAGCTTCCGATCAGTCCGGCCAGATTAAAGGTCTTTGACGGTGCATAAAATGCAATGGTACGCATTTTTGCATCTTCTGACACAGACTGAGTCGGAATATGATGATATTCTTCTAAATAAAGATCCGACCAGATTTCATCGGAAATCACATAAACATCATATTTTCGAAAGAGTTCCATCGCTTTTTCCAGTTCCCACCGTTCCCAGGCTCTGCCCGTAGGATTGTGAGGACTGCATAAAATCGCCGTATGGATCTTCTGCTCTGTGATTTTTTGTTCCATATCTTCAAAATCCATGCGCCAAACCTGATCTTCGTCCTGATACAGCGGACTGTGAACCAGTTCATATCCTGCATTTCCCAAGGCTCCGGTAAATCCTACATACGTAGGAGAATGTACCAGAATCTTATCCCCTTTAGAACAAAGGACATTGGCCGCACTGACTACACCACCCAATACACCATTTTCATAACCGATGCATTCTTTTGTCAGTGTATCCGCATGATTTCTTTCTTTTTGCCATTGTATGATTGCCTGAAAATATTCTTCTCGTGGAGAAAAATATCCGTATACCGGATGATCCAGCCGTTTCTTAATGGTTTCAGGAATGATGGGAGGTGCCGCAAAATTCATATCTGCCACCCACATCGGGATTGCATCCAGTCCTTCCTGTAACGGCACACCGAAATATCCGTTCTTTTCTGCCCGTTCTTTTTCCGGAACATCTACTGCCAGGGCATCTTTCCCACTGCGGTCGATGATCGTTTCAAAATCATACTTCATCTCTTGATTCTCCATTCATTCCTTATTTTCCTGTTTCATTTCAGGCAATCTTAAGGCCTGTTTTTATTTAATCTCAGCTGCACTCTTCAGTCCGAATACATTGACTACGGTCTGATCAGAAAGAACTCCCTGACCGCCCAGTACGTAACCGGCACTGATTTCATTTGCTTTTACATACGCTGCTGCTGTGGCTTCACCGCCGTCTTTTGTTAATACCAACGGTGCATTTAATGCTGCTGCCAAAGGTCCGCCGCATAATCCATCCGGGAAGTTCTTACCATACGCAAGTACTGCCATTTCAGGATCTGCAAAGAAGGTTTCTGCTACTGCAATTGAAGTTTCATATCTGCCTGCGCCGGATAATCTTGTAACTTCACCGAATGCTTTCAGTTCATTTTCTACAGATGCTGAAACTGCACCTGTTCCGCCGATCACATAAATGTTCTTGAAGTTTGCTGCCAGTGCTTTCTGTTCCGCATTCAGAGCAGTACCTGGTTTTACAAGAAGGATCGGTCTTGCTGCTGCAGATGCAGATAAGCTGTCTGCAAAGTCTTTTCCGGTTGCTACGAGAAGATCATCCCCGGCTGCACCTGCTTCTTTCAGGATTGCAAGGTTGGTTTCATATCTGCTGGAACCGGAAAGTCTTACTACATCATATCCTTTCACGTCTGCTGCCGCTGCTGAAACTGCACCTGTTCCACCAAGAACATACACTTTTGCACCTGCTTTTACATTTTCTTTGATATAGGCATGTAATGCTGCTACATTGTCTGCTTTTCCATTCGTCAAAAGAATCGGTGCATTTTTCACAGAAGCAAGATAGCTTCCGGAAAGAGCATCTGCGGAATTTGTTCCTGTTGCGATGATGGCTGATTCGAATTTATCTACTCCGAGAACTGCTTTTAATTCCTCTGCCACTGCAAATCCTGTTTCATATCTTGATTTGCCGGAAAGTCTTTCTACCCCTTCTTTTACTGCTGCATCGGAACCAACGGTAATGCAGTAATTTACGCCGTCCACAGTAATCACTGTCGTTCCTTTTGCTTTTGCAGTTACTTTATATCCTACGGACTGATAGAAGTACCACGCATTATCATCTCCTGCCCAGCCGGCAACGTTGTCACTGTCACCACGGAAATTGTTAAAGTAATAAGTTCCGTCTGTGATGGCAAATCCGCCCTTCTGGCTGTTTACAATCTTCACAGTCTGTGCTTCTGTTCCAACCGTCACGTCGCACTGATTTCCTGATTTATTTACAAAGTTCAGATAATCTCCGTTGACATCTTCAATGGTATATCCGCCATTGACTGCAGTCACTGTCCAGAGGTACTCTGTATAAGTTTCTTTATCGAATTTGGCTGCTTTCATGGCAAGACCGCTTGGGTCTCCGGATACATTGATCTTTTCATTGGCCACTATATGAGTGGTGCTTCCGATCAGATAGTTTTTTCCTGACTGGATCGCTTCTACTGCACGATATGGAGCAGCGTCTGTATTGGCTTCCACGGAAAGAATCTTCTGTCCTGCATCCATCGCATTGATTTCGCCGGCAAGAATCAGGCTTTCCCCTACTTCCAGTCGGACTTCTTTCACTTCATTCTGTACTTTGATGAAATAAGTCGTTTCACCGATCACTGCCGATGTGGTGCCTTCACCCACTGCTTCGATACGAATTTCTGTCACACCGTCTGTTGGCGCTTCAATCTGACCCTGATCTACGACTTTTGCTGCATATTCATAAGCAGAAGCATCGTATGCCGGATGCATTACATACAGACTTCCGTCTTCTGCACGTCCTACGATCAGATAACTTTCACCGTCTTTCACTTCTGCCAGACTGGTCACCTGTGCATATCCTGTGATCGGCGAATCTGCCGGTGCAGATGCTGATTTGGTGTAAAGCAGGATTTCATCTCCTGCACCACAGGAAGTTCCGCATCTGTCAAAGTGCAGCTTGGATGCGTTATTATAATAGAAATGAAGGTGAGTTCCACCGGAAAAGCTGACATCTTTTAATTTAAAAGTATGTTCTGCACTTCCTTCCAGCACTGTGATATTGGCTGCTGTTTTCTGGTTTGGTGTCTGACCGGAAGTTCCAAGATTCAGATAAACCATGGTTCCGTCTTCCGCTTCCGCAGAAACCGTAAACTGTCCTTCTGTTTTTTCTGTAAATGTATACTGACAGTCATCCACACTTACATATTCTCCGTTATAGTTTGCGGCAGAAGTTGCAAGCTGAACCTGAAATCCCTGTACAGTATTGGCAGCTTCTCCGGTTAAGGTCACTTTTGCAACATTTTCATCTAAAGAAGAAAGATCCGCATTTACATAATAACCGGTAGTATCTTTATAGGTTCTGGTCTGTCCCATGCTCATCTGTACACGTTCATATTTTTCTGCTGCTGTGACATAGACCGGAATCTGAATCTCTTCGTTTCCGGAAGTGATCGTTACCGTTGTTTCTGCCAGTCCCTGAATCTCAGAACCTGTTTTTAAGGTCAGCTGATCTCCTTTGACAGATACCGTAACGATGCTTTCATCGGCAGATACCGCTTTGATTGCTTTTTTTGCACCATTTACAGTATAAACTGCTTCTGCTGCTGGTTTTGCTTCCACTTCTGACACAATACCAGAATTGTCTGTCAGCCAGAGATTTCCTACGGCAGCACCTTTTACAATGTCTTCAATCGCAAGATTTGTATAAGTAATCTGTGTTCCCGCACTTTCATATAAGAGACCGATACTTCCGTCACTCTGTTCTGTAATACAGGAATATGCATAATTTCCAGCTCCGTTGATGCTGTATTCATAAGCCCAATCCAGTGTTCCGTTGTTCTGTACCAGACCTACATAGATTTTCCCTGCAGATCTGCTGCTGGTATTGGACGGCACTGCAAAGAGGATCGCAGTCTTTCCATCGATCTTTTTGGAATAGGTCGTTGCAGTCAGCTGACAGTTGCTGTTATACGGCTTCGGTACGGATACCGGAGAAGACCATGTGTTTCCATCATCATCGGATACATAGTAACAGTTTCCATGACGGGTAAACATATACAGTTTTCCATCTGCTTCTGTAACAACCGCTTCAGAACTCCATCCGGAAACGGATTCACTGCGGTGCCATGTTTCGCCGCCGTCATCACTGTAAATGCAGGCACTGTTCTTATCGCCGCTGGTAAATTCATAACAGGTAAATAAGATTCTTCCGGAAGAAGTACAGATTCCGCGTCCCGGTCCGACTAATAATGTCTGCTCTGATGCTTTTTTCAGATTTAACAAAGTCGGAACAGACCATGTTTTTCCTCCATCGGAAGATTTGGTCATATAAAGATAATCTGCCGGCCAAGGATAATATGGAGAATCTCCTACAAAGAGGTTGGTATTCACTCCATTTCCTTTGATGTTAAAATACGCATCAATGGTATATCCTTCTACTTCATCGCCGTTCTGATCGACCAGAAGATAATATGCTTCATCATCATCTTCTGCATCTTCGATTTTTTCCAGATGATAATCAAATTTCTGGCTGATACGGCTGGAAGAAGCAGACAGACCATTCACGGATGCCGTTGCTTTGGCAAGGATCAGCTGATCCTCCTCATTAAATCCGGTGCTTCCTACCAGCGGTCTGTGCGTATCCGGTGTGGTATTGATGGCAATTCCCGCTGGATATAAATCAGCGATCATATAGACTGTTTCCCCATCGGTCGCAATGGCAGGATCGATAAATGCGGTAGAATTATAACTGAACTGATTGCCGTTATCCCCCAGATAGTTGGCAAAGGTATAATTCCATGTTTTTCCGTTGTCTTTGGAATAAGATACGATCGTATCCAGCCCACAGGCATCGGAACCATGATTCCATCTTGCATCACAGGCAGCAACCAATGTTCCGTCGTCTAATGTCGTCAGACATGGAATACGGAAATTCGAACTACCTCCGGTTCCTGGTGCAAATGGCTGTTCTTCTGTTACGCCATCCTCCGGTCTGATTCCCCACTCGATGGTGCTTGCCGCATAACTCATGGAAGATAAACTTCCAAATGCAAGTACCGATGCCAGCAGAAAACTCAAAATTTTTTTCTTCATTTTCTAGTCCCCCTTTAAATTTTCAGGAAATTCTCTGTTTCCCATGTTTCTGAATTGTAACATATTTCCAGAACCATTGTAAATCATGCGTCCAATGTTCCTGTAAACCTTCCTGTTTTTCGTCATTTTGCACAACTAAACCGGGTGTTTTCTAGTAATAACGCAAGAGAATCTATCCTTGCAGTAATTTTTCCTTATTCCTATCCCACTTACCAAACACACCTTGCAAGTTTGATATGGATTCACAGTTTTTTTCTTTTGTCCTAATCAAAAATCCCGCAGGATTTTTCATGATGCCGTTCCCCAAGCTCGATTTTCCTCTTGCTTGGGGAGCGGATCTTCATGATCTGATTCCTACGGGATTTTCTTTCTTCATAAGATGGAATGATTTCTATCTTACTTATGATGAGAAATTCTCATTTTTATGTTTCGATTATCTTGCAATGATCTCGTCTGCGCTTTCCAGTCCGAATACAGTAACTACTGTTTCATTAGAAAGAGCGCCTTCACCACCAAGGACATAACCGGATGCGATTTCATTTGCTGCTACATAATTTGCTGCAGCTGCTTCGCTGCCGTCTTTTGTTAATACCAGTGGTGCGTTTAATGCTGCTGCCAATGCGCCGCCGCATAATCCGTCCGGGAAGTTCTTGCCGCTGGCAAGTACAACCTGATCAGCGTCTGTGAAGAATGCATTTGCGATTGCTACGGATGTTTCATATCTGCTTGCGCCTGATAATCTGGTTACTTTACCGTATACTGCCAGTTCTGCTACTGTAGATTCTGCAACTGCTCCTTCTCCTCCAACCACATAAATGTTCTTGAAGTTTGCTGCAACTGCTTTCTGTGCATCGTTCAGAGCTGCGTTCTTTTTAGCAAGAAGGATTGGTTTTCCTGCTGCAGATGCGGATAAGCTGTCTGCAAAGGTTTTTCCTGTTGCTACGATCAGATCGTCTCCTTCCAGTCCTGCTTCCGCAAGGATTGCAAGGTTGGTTTCATATCTGTCTACACCGGAAAGTCTTTCTACGTTGTATCCGTCGATGTCTGCTGCTGCGTTAGAAACTGCACCTTCACCACCCAGTACATAGATGGTTCCGCCAGCAGTTACATTTGCTTTGATGTATTCATGTAATGCTGCTACGTTTGCTGCTTTGCCGTTAGTCAGAAGGATCGGTGCATCTTTCACTGCTGCAAGATAGCTTCCGGAAAGAGCATCTGCAAAGTTGCTTCCTGTTGCGATGATGGCTGTTTCGAATTTTTCTACTCCGAGCACTGCTTTTAATTCTTCTGCAACTGCGATTCCTGTCTGATATCTGTCTGTACCGGAAAGTCTGACTACTTCGTTTTCTTCTACAACCACTTCTACTAAAGCTTTGATTGCTTTGTTTAATTTGGTTGTTGCTGCTTTGACATCTGCCTGAGATGCTTTTTCATCAGCGAGAATTTCTTTTGCTTCTGCTAATGCCGCTTCTACTTCTGAGAAATCTACATAGTCGGCTGCATTCAGTGCTTCTGCTTTTTCGATTGCTGCTGATAATGCTTCTTTGTCTGCTGCAGTTGCTGCTTTTACAAGTGCTTTTACTGCTGCATTCAAGTTTTCTGTAGCTGCATCTACTGCATCCTGAGCTGCTTCTTTATCTGCATATACAGTTTTTGCTTCTGCCAGAGCTTTTTCTACAGCTGTAAAGTCTACATAATCTGCTGCTGTTAAACCTTCTGCTTTGCTGATTGCTGCAGCTAATTCTGCTTTGTCTGATTCGCCCTGAAGTCTTACCAGTTCGAAATCAAATTTATCGATCTGAGGACCTTTACCTGTATCCGGTGCTGTCAGAATCAATGTACCTGCACCTGCTTTTGTTACTACTAATTCAAATTCTGCAGTATGTGTTTCCTGTGCACCATCAGCTGCACCTGCTGAAACCTGTCCTGCTGTGATCTTATCATCAGCTTCGCTCCATGCAATCTTATTGTCATTAGATCCACTTCTGTAAGATACTACTACTTTATAAGTACCTGCAACTTCTGCGTTATATGCAAGTTTGATATAGTCTTTATACGCAAGACAGTTTACAAATTTGCCGCCGCTTGCCCATGCTCCGTCTGTTACTGCCAGAGGCCAGTTTGGATCGGAATCATCATCCTGACTGTTGATCAGTTCTGTTGCAAGTTCAGCTTCGAATGTTGCTGTGATACCTTTTTCTGCCGGGAACTCAAATGGATTTTCTTTTGTATAAACACCATCTTCTTCTGTTCCTGCTACTTTTAATCCAGCGACTGCATCCTGAAGATTTGCTAATGCAAGTTTCACTTCGTATGTTGTTGCTTTTTCATTTGCTAAAACATCGTTTGCAGCCTGCAGTTTTTCTGCTAATACTGCCCAGGAATCTGCTGTGTAATCAGCTTCTGTTAATGCTTCTGCTGCTTCTGCTGCAGCTTTTAATTCTGTCTTATCACCTAAGATTGCTTCCACATCATCCACTGGTGTTTCTGCTTCACTCATAACGCGGATTTCTGCTGCGATTGCCCACCAGTTATATGGTAATGCCTGTGTTGCTAACAGTTTTACATCTGTTACATTTTCTACTGCATCGAATCTTACGATCTTCCAGCCTGAGGTATTTGCCCATCCGCCATCTGTTACTTTTACATATTCGTCAGAATCTGCAGTTTTTACATAAAGTTCAAAAGTTGTAATTGTTGTAAGGTAACCGCCTTTTACTCCAGCCGGCAGGTAACGAAGTCCATCTACTGTATGAGCTTCTGGGAAATGAATGTTGATCCAGCCTTCACCATTTTTGATGGTTGAACCATATCCTGCATAAGCTGTCATCCATGCTGTACTTTCATCGCCGTCAATTGCATATTCAGCACCGCCGACACCGCTGTAAGTTCCACCATCTTCACTTCCTGCAGTAGCGCTTGCGCCTTCTAAGGAAATGTCAAAGCTATCGTCACCAGCTTCACTTACATCGATAGAAGAAAGGTAAACGAGAGTACCGTTTAATTTGTAATAAGCTTCTTCGATTTCTTCTGCTGATACATGATCTCTGTCTACAGCAACTTTCGCATCGGATAATGCTTCATCCATAAGGACTCTGTCAGCTTCTTCATATTTTGCCATTTCATAAGATTCAGCTTCTTTGATCAGTTCTTCTAACATTTCAATCGTTACTGTTTCTTCTAATTTTTCAATGACAAGATTATCCAGTACTAATTCTTTATAACCGCCAAAGTTTGCCTGGCTTCCGCTTGTTCCCTGAAGATCAGGAGCTTTCGATGTCGAATAGATACCAACCCATGTCTGACCTGTAATATCACCTACTACCACTCTTTCATAATGGCTTGTTGTACCTAAGCTCTTCTTCAAGGTTTCAAGATTTGTAGCTCCTGCGTATTCTCCGGAACCTACAATAACACCGTAAGTATCATCACTTCCTGCCTGGTAATCAAAGCTTACGATATAAGCTACACCTGGTTCAAAACGGAAGTTCTGAGGAATTGTCTGGTATGCAAGATCGCTTGCCTGTGTCAGACCATTGATCTTCACGGACCAGTCACCATCCAGAACGTCATCCATCAGTTTTACGTCCCATCCGGCCTGTGTATATTTATCATGTCTTTCTGATAAATGGATTCTGTTATCTTCTACGCCTTCGATTTCGCCAACAACGAATGGATAAATACCCTGAACGTTGGTTTCGAAATCCTGTTCAAATTTAACGACATTGCCTTTTTCATCTGTTGTGATATTGTGAGAATCATTTTCTACAATACGAACATCATCAAAATATGCAAAGCCTTCGCCAGCTGTTTTAGAAAGTGTTAATGTTACTTTTCCGCTTTCCGGTACTGTGAAGAACACATACATATTCTGGAAGTAGCTGCTTCCGTCTACAGTTGCACTTAAGTTACTGTGTGTATATGCTTTTACATAGTTCTTTGCGATAGAACGTACGGTATAGTTTGTTCCAAGAACTGTATCTCCTGATTTTACAGTTACAGCTGCTTTGGAATCACTTCTGTTGTCTACGCCAACTAATACTGCATACTGTGTTCCCGGTACCAGATCTGTTAATTCCTGAGTCATGGAAACTTCTCCGCCCAGTTTTAACATTGGGTTGCTGTACTGGCTCTTAGCAAGTTCTGCAGTGCCTTCACCGTCTTTTGTCCAGTTTGCTTCCAGAGATTCTGCACCGCCGTTAAATCCGGCATCTACGATATGCATTCCTTCACTCCATGTAATTTCAAGGTTGTTTTCTGCACCTTTGCAAACTACATATGGAATTTCAGATTCAGCTTCCAGAGTGATCTTTCCATCTACAACGTCAACTGTCTTTTCATCTGTCTTACCAAGATCTGTTAATTTGTATACTTTTACATTTTCAAGGCTTGTCCAGCTATCCGGGAGATCCCATGTAGTTGTTCCGCCCTGTGTATTCCAGTGATACAGTTTTTCTTCTGAAGATTCTACCTTTTCACCTGTTTCTGAATCCCAGATCCATGGAAGGAGGTAACTTTCTGTTCCTTTCTTTCTTCCGTTCTGAATATCAGAATCAGTTCTGTCACCCTGAGAAGGAGCACCCTGAGAAATTACTTTTCCATTCAGAGTCATTGTTCTTTCTCTGTATCCTGCGTCTGTAGGATCATTAGAACCACGAGTGATCACTAATACGTTATCGTCTTCATCCTTCAATGTGATTTCCATTTCAGGTACCCAGTTTGTAGCTGCACCTGCAGTTACAGGTTCACCGTCTACCCATTTCATGATTTCATAGTGCTGGATGAATTTGGTTGTTAAGTCATGTGTATAAAGGTTTGTGATGTAAGTATCGTAGTTATTACGTCCCTGCCATCCTTCAAAGTCTTTCATGTTATAACCGCCAAGCAGTGGCATCATTGCTGCGCCGCCGTAGCTTGGATAATCAGCTACCCATGAATCTTTCTGATGGTTGCGGAGGAAACGCATTACTTCACTGTTCTGACCTTTCTGGTTGTATCCGCCATAAGTAAGGTCTGTTGCCCAGTGTGTGAACGTAGCATCATATTCATTTGCTACACCCCATTCATTCGCCATACGCCATCCGTTATCGTTGATTTCTTTGGAGAGCTTACGTGTCTGCCAAGAATCATCGTTATAACTTCCTGTGTTATTTCCCCAGATATCTACATATACGAAATCAAGGTTAGTTCCTACTAAATCTTCTAATGCATCAAAACGAGCTTCACGTTCGCCAGTTGCCAGGTCATAGATACTGTCAAGACCTACTGCCTGATCCAGCCAGTTCCATCCATAACGGAGGTTTCCTGCGGTATCACGACGTACGTTGTCATCTTTAAATGCTTTTGCTTCCGGATACATTTCACCTGCATTTACGTGAACACCGAATTTTGCACCATATTTTGCACCTTCTGTCATTAAGGTGTTCATATCATCTGCGCCACCGATTCTCTTACCGATATCTGCATAATCCGGATGAGCGGAATCGTGACCTTCATTGGCATATCCTTTTAACAGGATTGACTGGCCAAGTCCATCTGTATGAAGTGCTACTTTCTTAACATTATCCAGAGTAGTCAGGAATGGGTTCTGTGCCTGTCCGCCGAAGTTCATGGAAATACGATATGCTACCAGTTCCGGAACTTCTTCATTCTTATATGGATTGTTCATGATAGAACGGAATGCAACTGCACCATCCTGCCAATCGATCAGTTCATCATCGTTCATATCGCCTGTGATGATGATCTTTGTCTGTGGCATTTCTGTTTCTTCTACCATGTAGTTTCTGTTATGAGAATCTGTTACTACACGATGGTAATACCATGCTGCACTGGATAAACCAAGTGTTACATAATCTGCGGTTTTTTCTGTTGTAGCCCAGATACGTGTATTACGGGAACCACCGGTAACAGTAGTTGCTACGGAACGTCCATCGTATTCAGAGTTACTCCATAAACCTGCACTCAGTTCATCATTAGAAACGAATGCATACATATAATCTTTGTTTACTACAGCATCTTCTGTTACTTCTACATACTCATCACCGCTGATTCTTGTGTTGGAAGACATTGCTGCTGCTTTTAAGTTTGCATTTTTCTGTGTACTTCTTACAGAAATCAGACTGTGATTTGGAATCTGAATGGTCTGAATCGGATATCCGTCTACAGAATCTTCCAGATTGTTTTCAATTTTTGTAATATTAAATGCTAATGTGTTATCTTCTGCTACTAATTCTGCTGTAATGACTGCATCAATATTTTTACCTTTTACATTCATTACATAAGTTGCTTTATCATCTTCAAATGTTGCTGTTACATCATCTGCAGATAATTCCACATTTGTTCCATTGATCGTTACAGTGTTAATCTTTGCAGTCTGTCCAAAGAATGTCTTTCCTGCAAGATCACCTTTTTTCATTTCGTATTTCACAACGCTTGGGAATGTTTCATCTACATAAACATTCATATCAGCAGTTGAGATTACTTTGGTTGCTACGGTAGATTCTGTTTCCATTACAATATCTTCTACTGTAACAGCACCGTCTTCTACTTTGATCTCTTTTACTACATTCACATAGCCGCTCTTCATAACAGTTACGTTATAAGTACCGCTTACAAGTTCAAGAGAATATGTACCTTCTGCATCTGTTGTCGTTTTCTGATCGCCGATTTCAACAGAAGCACCTTCGATCACATTGCCTTTTGTATCTTTTACGACACCTGAAACTACATAAGCTTTCGCTTCTGCCTGACCTGTGTAATGGATATCTTTCAGATATACATCTGTCAGTTCTGTGCTGTAAGTTCCGCATTTGATCGCAATTTTGTTAGCAAGACCTGAAATACCGCTGAAGTCTTCATCTTTGAATGCTTCTGTACCATTGATCGTTGCAGTTACTTTTTTGTCAGCTGTCCATTCCAGTTTTACAGTTACTTCTGTATCCTTTGCCGGTGTTGCAATTCTGGATCCACTGTACCATGGATTTCCTTCTGCACCGTATTTCTGCCAGAACCAGCCGCCTGCATCATAGCCGACCATCATACCAACTGCATCACTTGCATATCCAAGATATACACCGAATCTGCCTGTGGTATCTGCCTGTTTCATTGTGAATTCAAAATATCCTTCCTGGCTGAAGTCAAATTCTGTTGGATTCACAAACATTGCTGTATTTTTTCCAGGTCCGTTTCCATTTCCTGAACCTGATTTCAGATGGAGCCATCCATCTTCAACTGCACATACTGCATCGGTTCCTACCACGTTGTCCTGTGTCCACTGGTCATTCACACCGTCCTGCAGTACTGCTTTTCCAGCCTGAACATCTTCTGCTGCCATAACTACTGTATTACTTGCCTGAACAGATAAGGTTCCGGCAGGAACTACAGAAACAGCCATAACAAAAGAAAGTGCCAAACTGAGCATTTTTGCTACTACTTTTCTTTTCATAGTTTTCCCCCTTTATAAAATTTATGTAACTATTGTAACATGAGACACCACTATTTACCACTGTTTTTTGTACATTTTGCCACATCTTCCGTTCATCATCTTTGCATTTTTTGTTGTTTTGCCACACAAATACATGTTTTTCATTCTAATTAATCTTATCGTTTAACTATTTCTTTAATTGGCAAACAGCATATTTTCTATTTTTCTCACTTCACAAAAAAAAGCTGCTGAACCATAGATAAAAAATCCCTTCACCGATAGCAATGGGTGGTATTCAAACAAATACCACCCTAACTATTGACTTAGAATTACAATTTATCTATGGAGCAGCAGCTCCTCTTAAAATCAATAATTCATTTTATGAAAAGATAGGTTTTAACGCAGCTGCCAGTGCATCTTTCTGTGCCTGTGCTTCTGCAAGATCTTTTCCTAATGTTGTAAAGTATGTTTTAATCTTCGGCTCTGTTCCGGATGGACGAACGATTGCTTCTGCACCGCCTTCCAGTTTATAGATCAGAACATTTGCTGCCGGAAGTCCGGTTTCTTCGGTATTTTTATAGTCCACAATCTTTGTTACCTGATAGCCGGCGATTTCTGTCAGAGGATTTTTTCTTAACTCTTCCATAATTGAAGCCATTTTATCCATACCAGATAATCCAGGGAATTCAAAGCTGTCTACTTTGTTTAAGTAACGACCATACTGTGTATAAATTTCTTCCAGTCTCTGTTTAATGGAAGAACCAATGCTTCTGTAATATGCAGCCATTTCACAGATCAGCATAGAACCGATTACCGCATCTTTATCACGTACATATGGGCCTGCAAGATATCCGTAGCTTTCTTCAAATCCAAAGATAAAGCGTTCTACTTCACCAGCTGTTTCCAGTCTTGCGATCTGGTCACCGATCCATTTGAATCCAGTCAGAACACTGCGAAGTTCCACGCCATAATGTGCTGCCACTGCGTCTGCCAGCGGAGTAGATACGATTGATTTCACTGCAACCGCATTTTTCGGCATAGTACCATTCTCAATTCTTGCTGCGCAGATATAATCCAGTAAAAGAACACCGACTTCATTTCCTGAAACCAGTTCATAACTTCCATCCGGACACTTGATTGCAATTCCTACACGGTCTGCATCCGGGTCTGTTGCCAGCATCAGATCTGCACCTTCTTTTTCTGCCAATTCCAATCCAAGACGAAGTGCTTCAAAGATTTCCGGATTTGGATATGGACAAGTTGGGAAATTTCCATCCGGATCTTTCTGTTCCGGAACGATCGTAATATCTGTAATACCAATATCCGCCAAAATTCGTGTTACCGGAACCAAACCAGAACCGTTTAATGGAGAATATACCAGTTTTAATCCTGCATCTGCACAGATTCCCGGACGCACACTGCGTTCTTTGATTGCTGTATAGAGTGCTTCTTTACATTCTTCATCTACATATTCGATCAAACCAGCTGCCATTCCCTCTTCAAAGGACATGATTTTCGCACCTGTTAAAACATCTGTTTTCTGAATTTCTGCATAAACGATATCTGCTGCTTCATCTGTCATCTGGCATCCATCCGGACCATATGCTTTATAGCCGTTATATTTTGCTGGGTTATGAGAAGCAGTTACCATAATTCCTGCATTTGCTTTGTAATAACGAGTTGCAAAGCTCAATGCCGGAACAGGCATCAATGCATCATAGATACGTACTTTAATTCCATTTGCTGCCAAGACACAAGCTGCTGTTTTGGCAAACACATCACTGTTGATACGGCTGTCATAACTGATTGCCACCAGCTGGCTTCCACCCTGTGTTTTTACCCAGTTTGCCAGTCCCTGTGTTGCCTGACGTACTACATAAATGTTCATGCGGTTTGTTCCCGCACCTAAAATTCCACGCAGTCCTGCAGTACCAAATTTTAATGAAACTGCAAAACGTTCTTTTACTTCTTCTTCATTGTCTTTGATGGATTCTAATTCTGCTTTTAATGCAGCATCTTCTAAATCCGCTTCCATCCAGCGTTTGTATGCTTCTAAATACATCCTGAACACTCCTTATTTTTTTGAAAGGATACATCCCTATTTTGATAGTTCAATTCTAAATAATTTAAATATAAAAGTCAACGGAATCTCCCCGCACCGGCAAAGTTTTTCCGCACACATCAGAGACATCCCTGCTCTGTCCACAGCTATACGCCTATTTTGGGGCAAATTTCTTCCAGACAGCATCGGTCACAATAGGGTTTCGTTCTTGCCGTACAGACATCTCTTCCGTGATATACCAGACGATGGCAGAAATCGCTGCCTTCCTCCGGCGGTATGATCTTCCACAAAGCCATTTCCACTTTCTTAGGCTCCTTAATGCCGTCCACCAGACCCATGCGATTGGTCAGACGGATACAATGAGTATCAGTAACGATCGCAGGCTTTCCAAAAACATCTCCCATGATCAGATTTGCACTTTTTCTTCCTACACCCGGCAGTTTCAATAATGCTTCGAAATCATCCGGTACTTTGCCGCCGTATTCCTCAACCAACATTTTCATGCATCCGCTGATATCTCTCGCTTTGCTCTTCCCTAATCCACAGGGACGTACGATTTTTTCGATTTCATCCACCTTAGCTCCCGCCAACGTTTCCATCGTCGGGAACGCTGCATACAGATCCTGTACGACCACATTAACTCTGGCATCCGTACACTGAGCTGCCAGACGGACACTGACCAACAGCTTCCACGCATCATCATAATCCAGAGTACATCCTGCATCAGGATATTCTTTTTTTAATCTTTTAATAATCTCTAATGCCTGTTCTTTTTTATTCATCTTACTCTCCGAAATTTTTCGCCGTCAGTCCGGTATGGATTTCTTCCATATAGGTATTCCAGATCTGTGCCGGATAAGCACTTCCGGTCAGACCTTTCAGCCATCTTGGTGTATCATACCCAACCCAGATTCCGGTCGTATAATATGGCGTATATCCTACAAACCAGCCATCTTTATTTTCATTGGTAGTTCCGGTTTTTCCTGCAGACGGCATCCCACTGACTCCAAGACCTGATGCAGTTCCCCGTGTCATTACACCTTCCAGAATTTCTGTCATTGCATCTGCTGCTTCTGCCGTATACACCTGACGTGATTCTGCTTCCGATTCAAAGATCACATTTCCGTAGGAATCCTCTACCCGAAGGATACAGGTCGGTTTCCGATAGGCACCGCTATTTTCCAGTGCTGCATAAGCCGCGGTCATTTCCAGCGCACTGGCACCTTTGGTAAATCCGCCCAGAGCAGAAGAACCTGTATAATCCTGAGGCATAATATCCGTAAATTTCAAATCCAGAAGATACTGCATCGCAGTTTCTGCCCCAAGTTCATTAAATTTGTCCCATGCTACTGTATTTTTAGAAATTTCTACCGCTCTTCTCAAGGTCATAGAACCGGAATACTGCCCATTGGCGTTTTTCGGACCTCCGGAAGTTTTCTGATCCACTACAATAGAATCTGCTGTATAACCACGCTCTAACAGCGGTGTATAAACCACCAACGGTTTAATCGCACTTCCCGGCGGTCTGGAACTTAAATAAGCCCTATTATAATCATAAGAAATATCTTCCTGGCTTCTTCCTCCTACGATTGCAGTCACTTTTCCTGTTTCATTATCGATACATACTGCAGAACACTGCAATGCATAGCTTCCGTTTGTATTTTTCGTGTTATATTCTTCCAGTTTCACATCTATCGCCTGCTGCAGTGCATCCTGCTGCTGCGGTTCGATCGAAGTATAGATTTGATATCCGGATTCAAACAACTGCTCTCTGAAACTTGCAAAAGACTGTTCGTAACGCTCTTCGTAATCTTCTTTTTCAGTTACCTGCGCAAAATCATACAGAAATTCAAAGCCACTTGCCGCCATCATTTCTTCTACCACGCAATGAATCGCATACGATCTCGCCCAGGACGATTCATAGACAACACTGTGACTGTCTACCGTGATCACTTCTGCCAGGGCCGTTTCATATTCCTTTTTTGTGATCTTATCATTGTCATACATTGCCTCAAGGATCACATTTCTTCTTTCCAACGTATTTTCCTTATGTTTCAACGGATCCATACGGCTTGGACTGTTTGGAACAGCACATAAAAATGCTATTTCTGAAAGGCTGCAGTCACTGATCGTTTTTCCAAAATATTTCTGACTTGCCGCTTCAATGCCATAACAGTTATTGGCATAAAAAATATTATTTACATAAAATTCCAAAATCTGATCCTTGGAATATTCTTTCTCCAGTTCCCATGCAATAAACATCTCTTTTACCTTACGCTGCCAGCTGACTTCGTGGGTAAGAAATACGTTTCTTGCAAGCTGCTGGGTAATGGTGCTTCCTCCCTGGGTAATGGCATTTTTATTTACTAATTTCGTTACTGCTCTGGTCAGTGCAAAAAAATCCACTCCATTATGCTGATAAAAACGTTTATCTTCGATACTGATAAACGCATCCTTCACTTCTTCCGGAATCTCCTCAAAGGTAAGATAACGAATATTCCTTTCATTTTTCAGTTCTGTGATCACTCCGCCTTCTGCATCATAGATCGTGCCGACCCGCTGTCCCTGCAGCGTTTCGATCGTAGAATTTTGTACAGCTTCGATAGCTTCCTTTCTTAATGAAAAAATTCCCGATGCATAATCACTTTTCACAAACAGCACAGCAATTAAAAGAAAAGCAATCAGAATCAGTCCTTGAATCATATAAAAAGAATGATCTCTTTTCTGTTTCTTTTTTTTCCTATCTCGTTCCATATCCGCTCCTTTTTCTGTCTTTTATTATCTAACAATCACCTGATTCCGTCAACCGAAGAACCCTGATTCTCTTCCGCTCTTTTCTGAAACTTTTATCAAATTCCTCTCGTTTTCAAATTCTTTTCCGCAATTTATGAAACAGATTGTTTCATAAATATTTCATTATTTTCATTACGTTTCTATTTTCTCATAAAATCACACAAACCGTTTATAATACTTCTCATCACAAACGAGGTGTTTCTTATGTCAGAAATCTTTAAATTAACGTATGGAGAAGTTCTGCGTGAACTCCGTATCTATCACGATTATAAACAAAAAGAGATCAGTAATTATTTGAATATTACAAGTCAGGCTTACTCCAATTATGAAAATAATAAACGGACACCTGACATAGAAACCATGCGTAAAATTGCACAATTTTACAATATTACTTTAGATACATTGGTCAATTACCGTTTCACTGGACAGATTGAAGAAAGCAATCATTACGGCACGCTCTATCGCGGCGTTACAGATTTCGATGTCAGTATTCCTTTAACGGCAAAACAAGCCCGAACCGTAAATGATTTTGTCTCTCTTTCTCCGGAACAGCAAAATGCTTGTCAGACATTTATAGATTTTATGAAAAAACCGGTTTGTTAAATACAACTTTTCCTGCGCAAATGGTAGCATCTACTTCTCCATACAATTCCATTCCTGTAAAAGGGGTATTGGAAGCTTTGGAGAAATATTCCTTTGGAATCCACATTTTTTCCGGATCAAATACAACCAGATCCGCATCTTTTCCGATATTTAATGTTCCTTTATCCAGTCCATAGATCCGGGCAGGATTTAGGGACATTTTTTTGATCAATTCCACCAGACTTAATTTTCCTGTTTTTACAAGGCTGGTAATTCCAAGGGCAAGAGAAGTTTCCAATCCGATGATTCCGCTCGGTGCCTCTGTGATAGATTTTTCCTTTTCTTCCCTGCTGTGAGGCGCATGATCTGTTGCGATCATATCAATCGTGCCATCCTGAAGACCTTCGATAATAGCCATCCGGTCTTCTTCTGTACGAAGAGGCGGATTCATTTTTGCCAGTGTCCCGTAACGGATACACGCTTCTTCTGTCAATGTAAAATGATGAGGTGTGGCTTCCGCATATACATTTGCACCTGCTGCTTTCGCTTTTCTGACCAGATCCACTGCTTCTTTGGAACTAATATGCTGAATATTGATCTTTGCTCCGGTTTCCATTGCAAGTTTACAGTCTCGTTCCACCATGGAAATCTCCGCTTCTTTCGGAGAACCTCCAATTCCATAAAATTCACTGGCTTTTCCGCGATTTACTCCGTTATTGGTAATCAATGCCGGATCTTCTTCATGAAAACTTAACACGGTATCCAACGCCTTTGCCTTTTCCATTGCTTTTCTGACAAATGCTTCTTCTTTTAAAGGAATTCCATCATCCGTCAATCCGGTTGCACCATTAGCAAGAAGTGCTTCAAAATCTGTCAGTTCCTTTCCTTCAAAACCAACCGAAATTGCTCCTGCCTGAAGTACGTGAATCTTTTCGCTTTTTGCTTTTTCTAAAATGTTATTCAATGTTTCTGCCTGATCCACCACCGGTTTCGTATTTGCCATACAGATTACAGTGGTAAATCCTCCTGCTGCTGCCGACAATGCACCCGTATGAATATCTTCTTTATAGGTCAGACCCGGATCACGGAAATGTACGTGTCCATCGATCAATCCCGGCGCTACATATTTGCCCTTTGCATCCAGAATTTCTTCGCCTTCTGCTGCAATCAGAGATTCTGCGATTTCCGCAATTTTCCCTTTTGCAATTCGAAGATCTGCACGATAAATTTCTTCTTTCACAGGATCTATGAGTAAACCGTTTTTAATGAGCATAATTTTCCCTCCATATTTACATTTACAAATGTGTGTTCTTCCATAAACAAAACTGCTCTTTTGTGAGAACACTGATTCTTTCAAAAAGAGCCCACATGCCGTGGGCTCTCTGATTTCTGATTATTTAAGGTTTTCGAATACATCTTCTCCAAAACGTACTTTCAGATACGCTTTGATCTCTTCTACCGTTTTTTCGAATCCCAGAACACCACTATTTAAACACAGGTCATAATTTCTGGCATCATCCCAGCTTTTTCCCGTATAATATTTATAGTAATCTCCCCGGAATTTATCTGTTTTTTCAATATGTTTCATTACTTCTTTGTCATCATCGTACATACCAAGGAATTCTTTCGAACGTTCCAGGCAGAACTGTGGATCTGCATATACATAAATACGTGACACATCCTTATGATCTTTCAATACAAAATCCGCACAGCGTCCTACGATAATACAGGATTCTGAATCAGCAAGCTCTTTAATCACCTTTGCCTGATAGTTAAAAAGATTATCATTGGAAACAAAATCATCTTTGTCCGGAGTGATCAGCTGACCTTTATAAATCTTACTGCTGATTCTTAAAAGATTGCTCTTTAATCTTTCATCTGCCTTTTCAAACAGTGCCTCATTAATCCCGCTGGCGTCAGATGCCATTCTTAAGATTTCTCTGTCATAACAGTGAATTCCCAGTTCATTGGCAAGCATCATTCCTACGGTTCTTCCGCCGCTTCCAAAATGTCTGGCGATCGTAATGACTAAATGCTTCATCGGTTTTGCCCCCTTATTCCCCTAAATATGCTTTTTTAATTGAATCATCGTTCATCAGGATCTTTGCATCCCCTTCCAGCGCAATGGTACCTGTTTCCAGTACATAAGCTCTGTCTGCAATAGAAAGTGCTTTCTTTGCATTCTGCTCTACCAGAAGAACCGTTGTACCGCTGGCACTGACTTCCTGAATAATATCAAAGATCTCGTTTACAAAGATTGGAGAAAGACCCATGGACGGTTCATCCATCAGAATGATCTTTGGCTTGCTCATCAGAGCACGTCCCATGGCCAGCATCTGCTGTTCTCCGCCGGAAAGTGTTCCGGCCATCTGATTTTTACGTTCTTCCAGTCTTGGAAAACGTTTATATACCATTTCCAGCGATTCTTCAATCTCGTTCTTATCTTTTCTTGTATACGCACCCATTTTCAAGTTGTCATATACGGAAAGCTGTGCAAATACACGACGTCCTTCCGGCACATGAGCCATTCCCATGGATACAATCTTATGTGCAGGAATTTTAGAAATATCCTGACCTTCAAACACAATACTTCCTGCTTTCGGTGCCAGAAGACCGGTTACCGTATGCAGGATTGTTGTTTTTCCAGCACCATTGGCACCGATCAGTGCGATTACTTCTCCCTGATTTACCTCGAAGGAAATTCCTTTGATGGCCTGGATCATTCCATAATAAACCTGTAAATCTTTTACTTCTAACATTGCCATTTGAATTTACCTCCTATTCTCCCAGATATGCTGTAATGACCTGAGGATCATTTAATACATCACTTGTTTTCCCCTGACGAAGAACCTGACCGAAGTTCAACACCGTCAGTTCTTCACAGATTCCGGATACAAGACGCATATCATGCTCGATAAGAAGGATCGTCATATCAAAATGGTCTCTTACGAAGCGGATGGTATCCATCAGCTCCTGTGTTTCATTTGGATTCATACCAGCAGCCGGTTCGTCTAAGAGCAGCAGTTTCGGATTGGTTGCCAACGCTCTGGCAATTTCCAGCTTACGCTGTTTTCCATATGGTAAATTGGCTGCCAACACATCTGCATAGCTGTCCAGATCAAACACTTTCAAAAGCTCCATTGCTTTTTCATTCATTGCCTTTTCTACTTTATGGTATTTCGGCAAACGAAGAATTCCTTCGATGGTCGAATAGGAATATTCATTATGAAGTCCTGATTTTACATTGTCCAGAACTGTTAATTTCGGGAACAGACGAATATTCTGAAAAGTTCTTGCAATTCCCGCTTTGTTGATCTCGATGGTGCTTTTTCCTGTAATGTTTTGACCATCCAGCGTCACACGACCGCTGTTTGGTTTATATACCCCTGTCAAAAGGTTAAATACCGTTGTTTTTCCGGCACCATTCGGACCAATGAGACCATACAACTGACCTTTTTCAATCTTTAATTCAAATCCGTCTACGGCACGTAAGCCTCCAAAGGAGATACCCAAGCCCTGTACTTCTAACATTGCCATCTTATTTGCCCTCCTTTTTTGCTTTTGCTGCTGCCATCAGTCTCTTTGGTGAATATTTTTCACGCAATTCTTTCGCTTTCGGTGCCCATGTAAAGAGCATCATTACAATCAGAACAATGGCATATACCAGCATACGATAATTTCCAAGCTCACGGATCATCTCCGGAAGCAGTGTCAGTATCACCGCACCAATCACAGAACCACGGATATTTCCGATTCCGCCAAGTACTACATAGATCAGAATCATGATGGACTGGTTATAACCAAAATTTTTCGGCAGTGCCGTCAATGTAGTCAGGTTATGTGCATAAAGCACACCGGCAGATCCTGCAAGTGCAGCTGAAATACTAAATGCCATCAATTTATATTTTGTAATATTGATTCCCACAGATTCTGCTGCGATACGGTTATCACGAATTGCCATTACCGCACGTCCGGATCTGGAATTAATAAAGTTTAAAACAATCACTAATGTGATTAAAAGCAGGATGATTCCTACCGTAAATGTAGAATCCTGCGGTGTTCTTGTAATTCCCTGTGCACCTTTGATGATCACTTCACCGTCTGCTTCCATTCCAAGAGAAAGAGCATCTTTCATAGAGAAATGAAATCCGTGGCTGTCACGGCCAATATAAAATGCATTGACAAGGTTTTTTACAATCTCACCAAATCCAAGAGTAACAATGGCAAGATAATCTCCTTTTAAACGAAGAACCGGAACACCGATGAGCAGTCCGAACAGTCCTGCGATGACGGCACCGATCAGAATTGCCAGGAAAAATCTAATTCCGTCCGGCATAGAGCCTACCGTACATTTAGAAAAGAAGGCACCGACAAATGCACCGATACACATAAAACCGGCATGCCCCAGACTCAGTTCTCCCAAAATCCCAACCGTCAGATTTAAAGATACCGCCATAATAGAATACACACACAGCGGAACCAAAAGTCCATTTAACAGACTGGAAAGATTTCCAGAAACAGACAGCGACTGCATGATAATATATGCTAAAATAACCATTCCATAAGTAATCAAGGAATTTTTTGTGTTTTTTTCTAATTTCAATTTTCTCATCATCTGCACCTACACTTTCTCCTGAATATTTTTACCGAGAATACCGGTAGGTCTCACTAATAACACAACGATCAGTACCGCAAATACAATGGCATCTGATAATTGAGAAGATATGTATGCCTTAGAAAGATTTTCGATCACTCCAAGTAAAATTCCGCCGATCATTGCTCCCGGAATAGAGCCGATTCCACCCAATACTGCTGCTACGAAAGCTTTGATCCCCGGCATTGATCCTACATACGGGCTCAAAGAAGGATATGCAGAACAGAGCAGTGCACCTGCAACCGCTGCAAGACCGGAACCAATTGCAAAGGTCAGAGCAATCGTTCCATTAACATTGATTCCCATTAACAACGCAGCACCTCTGTCTTCCGATACAGCCACCATGGCACGCCCCGGTTTCGTATAATTAACGAATGCCGTCAATCCGATCATGATCACAACACAGGCAATGATCGTCACGATTGTTTCCCCGGAAATAATCAGCTGGCCGCCGGCAATTGACAGCGTTCCCAGTGAAACAACGGATTTAAACACTTTAGTATCTGCGCCAAACACTAATAACGCAATATTCTGCAGCAGATAGCTGACACCAATCGCAGTAATCAGAACTGCCAGTGAAGATCCCGCATTACGAAGCGGTCTGTATGCGATCTTTTCGATGGTAATTCCCAAGATCGTACAGACAACCATAGCGGCTAAAATTGCCACAATCGGATGCAGTCCTAAAGATGCCATCATTATATAAATGACATATGCACCAATCATAATGACATCACCATGGGCAAAGTTTAACATTTTTGCGATTCCATATACCATCGTATATCCCAATGCGATGATCGCGTAAACACTGCCAAGGCTGATACCATTGATCAAATAACCTAAAAAACTCATAGTAACACCTCTTCCATTTTCCTAATATATTCTTCCTAAAAATTGATGCTTTTTCCGTATGATCTTTTTCTTTTCCCGGCTTTTCAAAATCCGCTGAAAAGCTCCGAAAACTTTCCAAAGATCAAACAGTATAAGCATGCAACATTATATCATAGTACAAAAGGGATTGTCAAAATAACAATCCCTTTGCCATAACGACCTTATTATTCTATTATTTTCAATTTCAACAGTCCTTATTTTGCTGCTGTGTAAGCACCGTTTTTGATGACCATGGCTTTTGGTGTTTTAGATGGTGCACCAGAAGCATCCCATGTCATATTATCACTTGTCAAACCATCAATTGTGATTTCTGTCATTGCAACTTTTACTGCATCACAAATATCTGAAACACTCATATCCGGTGTAACGCCGGCTTTTTCAACAGCAGCTTTGATTGCATAAATACCGTCATACGCATCTGCTGCAAACTGTGTCGGTGCTACATTAAATTCTTCTACGTATTTTTCTGTAAAAGATTTTGTCATATCATTTTCATCAGATACGAAAGCAGTTAATAACATTACATCTTCTGCTAATGCAGTATCAAAACCTTCTAATGATAACAGACCGTCTACACCATCACATCCGAAGAACGTTGGTTCATATCCGATTTTATTTGCCTGATCTAAGATCAGAGAAACTTCCTGATAGTAAATCGGTAAGAATACCAAATCAGCTTCTGCTTCTTTTGCTTTCTGAATCTGTACTGTAAAGTCTGTTTTATTATCTGCTGTGAAAGATTCTGCTGCTACGATTTCAAATGACTGTGCACCGGATTCTGCTGTAAATGATTCATAAATACCTACAGAATATGGATCAGAGCTGTCATAAATAATCGCAACTTTTTCTGCTAATCCGTTGGTTCCGATATATTCCGCAGAAGCTGCTCCCTGTCCTGGATCAGAGAAACATACACGGAATACGTTATCATTTAAAATACAGTCTTCTGCAGATCCTGAAGGTGTGATCTGGAACATGTTGTCTGCCATTGTTTTATCTGCAACACCGATACATGGAGCAGAAGTAACGGTACCAAGGAGCATCTGCATACCCCAGTCTTTTAAATCGTTATAAGCATTTACTGATTTTTCTGCATCGTTTTCGTCGTCAGCTGCTTTAAATTCTACCTGATATCCATTCATACCGCCAGCTGCATTGATTTCTTCTACTGCAAGCTGTGCTGCATTCATAACACCCTGTCCATAGATTGCTGTTCCGCCTGTAGTAGGTCCGATACTTCCGATCTTAAATACTTCACTTCCTGTTGTTTCTGTACCTGCAGAAGCGTTGCCGTTATCTTCTGTACCGCCGCAGCCAACTGTTAATGCTGCTACCATTGCTGTGCATAATAATGCACTTAAAAGTTTCTTTTTCATTGTTCTTCCTCCTCACACTTATCCTAAATGAAAATTTATGAATTCGATTTTACTCCTCTTTTTTTTGTTTGTCAACAGATTCAGTATTAACGCTTTACTTTTTTGCCGCTTTACCACAATAAAACGCATTTGCCATTTATTTTCTTGGCAAATGCGTTTTATCTCCAGTGATTTTTTATTTTTCCAAAATCTCAAAACTTTGATTGGTAAGAATCAGATCCAATTTCGGATCATACACAACAATATTAAATCCTTTTTCATCCGGTGCATATTCCACATCATCAAACAAAATGCTTGCGTGACATCCCGCTTGTGCTCCCTGACTGACAATGGAAATCCGATGTTTATACAAACGATTTTCATAAGCTACTGCTTCTTCTCCACACGCTTCCGCATGAACCGTTCCATTTTCCACCACTGCCAGATAACTTTTTCCCCCTGCCTTCGATACATCCCACTGACAGCCAAGCTGTTTCATCAGATCAACAGCTTCCTGAGATAAGTAGGCACCTGCATCCTGATTCACTGCGATGCACACCACATAGTCTCTGTCCACCAGACCCTCCAGATACGCTTCGTAACTTTCCGCCTCATTTAAACGAAGCTGATGTGCATAACGATAATAATAATCTGCATCTTCTTTCCACTGTGCATAATCCGGATTTTCCCGTTTGTCCTCAATGTCATATAATTCTGTCAGCCATTCTCCGATTTTTTTCGTAATGGTTTCTGCATGAAATACATGATTATGAAGCTGTCCTTTCATCTGTCGATTCAGATCAAGATAAGGAATCTCATATTCTTCTGCCAAATTTGCCACCGCATTATAATCCGGCTGGTTCTGAATATGGTCATTTGGTGTTTTTAAAAATACCAGATCCACTCCTTTTTCTTCACAAAGCATAATGATCTTTTTCATATAAGTGACTGCCAATTCGGGGAGTTCCGATTTTTCTGTTACTTTGGCAATTTCTTCATTAAACACGCCGCCATCCGGGAATCCGTCCAGCGAAGGTGTATATCCTTTATATGGATTGTATTTCTCCCCCATGATATATTCCATAGAATCCTGATCCAGTTCTGTCCAAGTATCGTGATACTTTGCCAATTCAAAAATATACGGGAACCGTTCTCCTGCAGGAATAATATCAAAGATTGCCTCCAGTTTTACCGGTCCCATCCGCAGATCATCCAGATTAATATGATGCACTCCTTCATGCGTGTATTCACCATGATTGCAATAAGAAACTTCCAGTACGATTGCTTTCGGATTCTGGTATTTCAATGCTTCCTTAATATAGTAATAGGACAGATACATGGGCTGCTCATTGGCGCCAAAATCATAAGAAGTGATTCCATACTCCTGCCAAAGTACTGCCGGAACTACGCTGGTAAACATCTGGCTGGATCCTACAAAGACAAAATCCAAACTCTCTTTCTTTTCCGCATAAAACCCTTCCACTTTCCTTGTAGTATCATAATCAAACGTAACCCTCTTGTCCTTCAGCAACACTGTCAATCCATACAAAAGCAGCATGGTACAGATTAAAAAACTTCCGATTTTTAGGGTAATTTTCCACTTTTTCATCTTTTATCGGTAACCATATACAACATGGCTACGTTTCCTTTCATAAAAGTATACTTTTTCACAAAATTCATCTTTCTATTAAACATTTACGCCATCTTATGGGTGCTGTATTTCGACAATTTTTTCCATGCACCAGCTCCTGTCCCCTGTTTTGCGATGCATTAGACCAAAGGAGGCGGAGAATCCATCTTAGTACTTCTTCACGAAACAGGCTCTCCTGCGAGTGATTTAGAAGTACTTAGATTAGTTGGAGCCGGCGACGCCCTGCGGAGCACAAATAGAGGCATGGGATGGTGCTTATAAAAATTTAGTTTCGAAAAAGTATATTTTTTATAAATCCATCTGCAGAAATATACAATTCTAAAATTGCCCATACAGAAACTGGGTGGCATCATACCCTGGTCCATAAACTCCAAACAGAGTAATCAATGCGATGGCTCCCAAATAGATTCCCCAGCGTACGAGCAAATGCTGTTCTGCAATCATTTCACGAATCACATTTTTTTCCTGTAGATGTTCAATGAATCCAACAAATACAATACACAAAATCAATACCAAAAACTGTTTTTCACTGATTCCGCAGGTATATAAAGTACCGTCAACAAAGATCCAAGGGGTTACATCCGTCAACATACGCTTGATCATAGAAAGTCCGCTGCGCAGACTGTCTGCCCGAAATATAATCCAGGAAAGCGTGATCAGCCCAAACGTACAAGTTCTCTGCCAAAGACTGTAAAACCAAGATGGTTCCTGAATTTTCATCCATCTTTTTATTTTTCTGCAGAGAGGATTTAAACATTCTCCTGCAATCTGATAACCTCCCTGCATCAATCCCCAGAAAAGATACTGTAAACCAGAACCATGCCAAATACCGCTAACAAAAAAAGTAATCATTAAATTCACATATCTTCGCATTTTTCCTTTTCTGCTTCCACCCAAAGGAATGTATACATAATCCCGCAGCCAGCTGCTGAGAGAAATATGCCATCTTCTCCAGAAATCCTTAATCGAAACCGCTCTGTAAGGCCGTTCAAAATTCGTCTGCAGATGAATTCCATAAACTTCTGCAGCTCCCATAGCAATGCAGACACAGCCTAAAAAATCCGTGTAAAGCTGAATGCTATAGAGTACCGCTGCTACAGCCAGCATCGTTCCTTCATACAGATGGTACTCCGGAAAGACTGTATTTACAAAAAGGGCAGCTCTGTCAGCGATTACCATCTTTAAAAACATCCCCCATAAGATTAACTGAAATCCATTTTTGAATGTCCGATAATCAAATGTGTGCCCTTCGTAAAGCTGATCTTTTAACTGAGCATATCTTGGAATCGGTCCCTGCAGAATCTGGGGAAAAAACGAAACAAACAGCAGATATTTCAAAAAATTTTCCTGCGCTTCTATTTTTCCCTGAGATACATCCACACAATATGCGATTACCTGCAATGTATAAAATGAAATCCCCATAGGAACTAAAATATGAAGCGTCGGCAACGAAAGTGCGGCCTGGCATAAAGGATAAAATTTCACAAAAACCAGAACTGCCAAATTCGCAGCAATCACAGCAATCAGCATTCTTTTTCCGCTTTTCTGATGCTTCTGTACCCATTTTCCGTATCCATAGGTAGAAACGGCTGAAAACAGCAGATAAATGATCAGATACGGTACTGACCACAAATAAAAAACAACACTAGATACCAAAAGTACTACCCAGCGGTTTCTTTTCGGTACAATATAATAAAAAATAACGGATATAATAAAAAATACTGCAAATGTCAATGTCAGAAAATCCATAAACGCTCCTCTTTCCCATGGTCTACCAGCGAATCTTTATCTTTTCTTATCGAAAATTTCTCGACCGTATAAAATTATAAAAAATAAATATAGCAAGCTTCGCTGTTCTTCGACAAGCTGGAGCATGGTTTTGTATGTATCCACGTATAACAACTACCACTCCAGAAAAATTTGCTTTTCAAAGCTCTTTTTAAAAGACTATAATTGATCATCTAATTCAGCAATCAATTCTTTTATTACAGAAATCTCTTCTTCCAGCGCATCTGCAATCTGCTCCGGTGTATTTCCTTTTTCCAATTTCTTTTTTATAATTGCTTTGATCCCTTCTTTAATTCCTGCTTCACGACCTTCCTCCAGCCCTTTTGCAATTGCCTCTTCTTTCAGATCACGTTCATATATTTCTTTGTCAAATGCTTCTAATATATACATACACACCTCCGCACGCTGCTCTACCAGAATATCCGCCAAAACACCTTTTGCAATACATTCATCAATCGCAGTACCAAGTGCTTCCGTTAAACTCACACCTTCCTGTTCAATGTATCTTCTAACAATTGCAACGAACACTGCATATTCTTCCAAACGTCTGCATTTTTCCATAATTTCCTGATTATGTCCATAATTGATATTTAACATAATCACTTTGCATTCCAAACATCCGCCTTCCGTCTGAAATGCATCTGAAAGTTTCAATATCTGCCGATCCGGCTCAGCATCCAAACCATTATAAAATACGATATACTGCGGTGTCGGTATTTTCTGCAGACGATTGCTGTATAAATTTAATTTTTGCTTCTCTGCATACCGATTATACATCTGCGCGAAATAATTCAGACCTCTCAGCGGCATATTCGGATTTTTGGTACTTTGATGTTCATAAAGATTCATCGTACATCCAATTATACAGGAAACATCATTTTTTACTGTAATATACAATGCATTGTCTAACGTATTGATCTCTAATTCTTCCGGATCATCATAATCAGTTCTATTAATTGCATTATACAGATCCAATAAATCTTTCTTATTATTAAAACAAAGCCGAAAAAGAGAGTCTTTATACTTTCTGTTTCCGTGGATATTCTGATATTCAATTGTTTTTCTCATTCTCTGTTGTTCCTCCATTTTATCATATTTCATGACTGAATCATAGCTGGAATTCAGCCCACATAAATAAACCTAAAATGAATTTTTAAATTCCACCGCTCGCTTATGCGGTGGAATTCTCTCTTGCACAGTTGATATTTACTCTTTCATACAAAAGTAGTATGGTTATAGCTCCTTTTGACAGCAGTAGAAGGAGAATAACTATGAGTAAATATATTCCAGGTAACCAAAAACACCTTACCCTTGAAGAACGTATCTACATCGAAAACGAATTAAACAAAGGTACTTCATTTAAAGACATTGCCAGATTCCTTTGTAAGGATCCTACCACTATTTCTAAAGAAGTACGATCCCATCGTTTATCTGACTGGTATCATAAAGGCACGTTCTATAATGCCAGAAACTTCTGTGTCCACCGATATCAATGCAAAAAGACCAATGCTTGTGGCAAGATTATTCTCTGTGGTATTAAATGCACTTCATGTCCAACCTGTAATCAAACATGTAAGGATTTCGAAAAAGAACGCTGTTCCCGACTGGATAAAGCTCCTTATGTCTGCAATGGCTGTCCTAAAAAAATCAATCACTGTACCATTGCTCATAAATATACTTACAATGCCAGATTTTCAGATCGTAAATACAGAGAAAAACTTTCTGATTCAAGAGCCGGTATAAATCTGACTAAGCATGAACTTCGCAGTAAGGACAGGATTATTTCTCCACTTATCGAACAGGGGCAATCTCCATATCAGATCGTTACAAATCATCCAGAACTGGAACTTTCTGTCCGCACTGTTTATTCTTATCTCGATCAAGGGCTGTTCACTGCACGTAACGTAGACCTAAAACGTAAAGTTAAATTTAAGCCCCGCAAATGTCATAAGACACAGATTTCTGACCGGACTGTTTTCGTCAATCGTACTTATCATGATTTTCAGGATCTGCAGCTTACCTCTTTTGTCGAAATGGATACCGTTCATTCTTCAAGAGAATCAAACAAAACCCTGCTAACATTCTTTTTTACAGAAGAAAAACTTTTTCTGGCATTTCTGATGAACCGATGTACCAAAGGAGCTGTGAAGAGTATATTCGACCGCTTGGAGAAACGTCTTGGTACCTATGAATTCTGTTCTGTATTTGAACACCTTCTGACTGATCGTGGTTCAGAATTCGGTGATCCGGTATCCTTGGAAACTGGTATACATGATATTCAACGTACCAGTATTTATTATTGCGATCCGATGCGCAGCGGTCAGAAAGGCGGGCTTGAACAGGCACACACGATGCTCCGCATGATTCTTCCAAAAGGAACCTGTTTTGAATTTCTTACCCAATGGGATGTGAATCTGATCGTAAACCACATCAACTCAACACCGAGAGAAATACTTGGCGGAAGAACACCTTATGAGACTGCACTTGAAACTTTAGGAATTGATGTATTAAATGCATTTCAGCTTAGACCGATTGCTCCTGATGAAGTCAATCTGACGCCTAAGCTGATCCGCTTTAATCACTAATAACCAACTAATCAAAAGCTGCTGTCAAACCGGAATTAAACATTTCACATTTTTTCAATGTGACCGGTGGAATTTAGTCTCACACACCATGTTCCAGTGGTCTGTTTTCTATGCCCGGAAATCAAGTATTTTTTGAGAAGTTGAGCTAATTATAGCAGAAAACAATGATTTAATCTCTAAAATCTTACGTAAAACCAACAAATTTTAAACCTGTGTGGAATTTACTTCTGCACTGGAATTTACTTTTTCTTCTTATATTGTTTTTTACTTGGATTATTTGGCGAATTGCCAAGATAGAAAACAGATGACTCTGTTTTAGATTATACAAATACAATAACACTTGTCTTTAGAAGATACAACCATTTCTAATCTGGATTTTCACTTTCCGTTACTGTCAAGTAATCGTTGGCAAATTTTTCCATACAGATTTTTATATCCG
>CAZRQV010000006.1:6749-73313 GCA_964602445.1 uncultured Lachnoclostridium sp. | reverse complement strand
TTCTGCAACTGCGATTCCTGTCTGATATCTGTCTGTACCGGAAAGTCTGACTACTGCTTCTTCTGCAGGAATTTCTGCTTTTTCTTCTAATTCTTCAATTGCTGCTACCAGGTTATCATATGCATCACAGATGTCATCCAGTGTTGCAAATGCATCTGCATATACTTTCTCTGCTGCTGCCAATGCTTTTTCTACTCCTGAGAAATCTACATAATCAGCTGCATTCAGTTCGTTTGCATAATCCATCACTGTTTTCAGTTCTGCTTTTGCTGCGGAAAGATCTACGTTTCCTGACAGACTTTCAATTGCAGTCATTAAGTTGTTTCCTGCTTCGTTTACTTCTTCTGCAGTTGCATTTTCATCAGCGTATACTGCTTTTGCTGCTTCTAATGCTTTTTCTACTTCTGAGAAGTCAACGTAATCTGCCGGATTTAATCCTTCTGCATATGCGATTACATTTGCAAGATCTGTTTTGTCTACTGCTGCAGAACCTTCCTGTTTCATACCTGTGACACGAAGTTCTGATGCGATTGCCCACCACTGTGTTGGATTTGCTTCTGTTGCAAGTAATTTTACGTTTGTTACGTTTTCAACCGGATTGAATCTTGTCATCTTCCATCCTGTTGTATTTTCCCATTCTCCGGTTGCGATCTTCACATAATCATTGGAGCCTGTTGTTTTAACATAAATTTCATATCTTGTGATAGAAGTAAATGTTCCGCCTACTGCATGTGCACATGGGAGATAACGAAGTCCGTCTACTGTACATGGTACTGAGAATGCAAGGTCGATCCAGCCTTTTCCTTCTGCGATTGTTGTGGAATATCCGTTCCAATCTGTCATCCAAGCTGTTTTTTCATCGCCGTCCAGTACATATTCTGCAGGACCGTACTGGTTTCCGTCAGTTCCGCCATCTTCGCTTTCTGCAGTTGCTGTCATAATATCTACAGAAATATCTCTGCTTGCATCTGCAGGATCTAAGTTTTCTACAGTAACTGTGTAAGATGTTTTTACGTTAGCATTTTCCAGTGCAGTTAATGTAATTTCTGCTGTACCAACTTCCACACCTCTTACCTGATATGCTTTATATCCGTCTGCATCTGCTACTGTAACGATTTCTGCTACAGAAGGATCAGAAGAAACTGCTGTGAAGTATGGGTTTGTTGCATCTGCCGGTGTAAATACTGCAGTAATATCAACTGTTTCATCTACGCCGAGTGTTGTTTTATTGCCTTCTGCTGAGATTGCTGTTACTGCATTCAGATCGCTGTAACGTAATTCAGCTTCTGCCAGTGTGATCATGTTTGTAACAGCTGCACCTGAAGAATTGATTGCTTCCAGGAGTGTTACATCTACAGATTTCACATTCTTATGGCTTCCTGCCCATACGAAATCGAATGGAGCATAATCTGTCATGTTGGTAAGTTCAATGATCTGTTTTTCACTTGTTGTGCCGTCGCTGTAGTTTAATACCGCTTCTGCTTTGATCACATAACCATTTGCTTTGTTTGCATTGTAGATAGAAACCTGATTTAAAGGAGCTTCTTCATTTAATGCAAAGTGTAATGTTAATGGTAAAGAAATTTCTTTTGGTAATGCACCATCTACATGGTTGCTTTCGATATCCCATTTGAATTCGAAGTCACGTCCCATCACTCCATCAAATAAGCCTGCATAGCTTCCCTGCTGGATCAATGCGGAAATGTTATCTCCGTTATCTGTTGTAAGATGTTCGTTTGTCATTGTCATAGTAACATCTGTATTACCGTTCAGTGTTACTAAGTTGCCTTCTTCCAGAACCGGATCTTTTGGTCCTGAAGATGCAGATGTGGTAAGTGTCTTGCATCCAAAGTCAGGTCCGATGATCATGATACTGCTTAAATCGATGTCAGATACGGATTCACCTTTCATTGTGATTGTTGCAAGGATGCCGGATCCTTTTACAAGTTCCTGGTCACCTCTGTTTGCAAATGCAAGGTTTACATAAGCACTTCCGTCATCATATACCTTATTTACACTTAAATCTTCCATAGCGCCTGCCATAGAGCCAGCTTCTAAGGATACAAATGTTAATTTTTCAGGATCATAACGTAATACCTGTCCGAAAGCGTTCAGGTTCTTCACGTTTTCTGCTTTTACATTGATTACGATCGTTCCTTCTTCTACGTTTTCTTCTGCAAGTTCGTAATTTACTTTACCGGATACTGTACCAACTTTCTTTGTACCGCCATCCAGTTTGAACATTGTATATGCATAGTCGTAAACATCATATACGCCGTTGTAGTTGATATCTCCGTTTCTCTTCTGAATCTGATCTACGAATTTAGAACCGTCAGCTTCAGACATACCGAGATAGTTCTTCATGTTTGTGTAGTCACCGTCACCTACTTCAGCGAGGTTGTTTGTACTGCCGACTGCAAATGCGCTGCTGCCGTCTTTCTTGTAGATTGCTAATTCGTTTGCACAGAAGAAGTTTCCTACAGATTTGGTAACAACCAGTTTCACATAACGTGCACCTGTTTCATCAAAACTTACTGTCTGAACATTGTCTACTACAGATGCATTTGTATCATAAGTCCAGTCTTCATCTGCTTCATAAACTGTTTTCCAGTTTACACCATCAAGAGATGTATAGATGTTCATTCTCTTAACAGTACCGTTTCCATAATTGTCACGTGCATAATATTCGAATTTATCCAGAGTATATGCATCGCCGAAATCAAAGATAAATGGAATCTGATCTGTTACAACGTCGCCTGTAGAATGGAACATTGTACTTGTATCGTGGTCAGTTGCGTTGCTTAATGCACCCCAGCTGTCTCCGCCTGTCCATGTAATGCTTGCATTAGGAACGTTTCTCCATGGGTCAAGAGCTGTTCTTGCTTCTACTACTTCTGACCATTCAGAATATCCGTTTTCTCCTCTGGAACGTACCTGATAAGTATGTAATGAATAGTAATCCTGATCAGCATGTACATAAGTTGTTGCATTTCCTACATTGTTTATAACACCGTCTACGCGAACTTCATAGCTGGTTGCACCTTCTACTGCATCCCATGCAATCGTATTGCTTGAAGGTGTTTTTGCTTCTTCTACATCGTGAAGATTTGCAGGTACTGCAAGAGTTTCATCTTTTTTATTTACCGGAAGAGTTTCATCTACGTTTTCAAATCCTTCCAGTGTAAGAACCTGTGCGTTTGCCTGGGAATCTGTTTCTGCAAATTTTACATATAATTTTGGAGAAGATACTTTGCCTTCCATCATAGCTGCAAATTCATCTTCGCCGTCTACTGCATAAGTTTCGATTGCCGGGCTTTCATCATAGTAATATGCAAATTCGCCTGCATTTAATTTTGCGTTCAGAACTTCTTCTTTGCTGTTCTTTTCTACTTTCTTAAGAGCAGTTGTTCCGTTTTTCGCTGTTACAGCAGTTGGTTCTTTGGATACATTTACGATAAATGTTGTGTTTTTATCTTTGTCATATCCTTCATAAGAACCTGTGGATTTTTCAGCTGTTAAAGTAGCTGTGCCGCCTTTTACTACGGAAGTATATTTTGTAGAAACATGATCGCCATAGCTGATATCGTTTACAGTACCGTATCCATCTACTTTGCTCTGTTCATTTTCTACATAAGTACCATTATCTTCATATAATGTATATTCTGTAGATCCGTCTGGCCAGAATTCTGTGATTCTGTTTGCTTTGTCGATAAATGCCGGGCTGTTGTTTTCTTCCCACATTGGAACGATCGCACCGTTTTTCACGAATACCGGAAGTTTCCAGATTGGAGTATCAAAGTTATTTAATACCTGTCCGCCCTGGTACTGTTTTCCTGTAAAGTAATCGATCCAAATCTGCTCTTCATCCGGGAGATAGATGCCGTTTCTTACGTCATTGCCCTGTGCATCGAGATTTTCTGTTTCTGTATAAACAGGAGCTACCAGAATGTTTTTACCATACATGTACTGATACTGCATTGCTTTGGTAGATGCATATTCATCGTTCGGATATTCTAAGAACATTGCACGCATCATTGGAAGACCTGTGTCGTTATTTCCTGTATCGATGTTAGATGCTGATACAGCACTTGTATAGATATATGGTAATAACTGTGCTTTCAGTTTCAGATACATTCTGTTGATACCTGTGTAAGGATCACCAGCAGTATAAGGTGTCTTCGCATAGCTTCCCCATCCGTCCATGTTCATCATGATTGGTGTGAAGATTTTCCACTGTGTATCACGAACTGTGATCAGTGAGTTTCCGCCGAAGATACCATCCACATCACTACCGATGTTCGGGTTACCAGCCAAAGACTGTCCGATATAAGTTGGGATATGGAAACGGATGTATTCCCAGTTACCGCCGTACTGGTCACCAGTCCAGATACCTGCAAAACGCTGTGTACCTGCCCAGCCATCCAGAGAAATCAGGTTTGGACGATAGTTTACACCTGTTGTTACTGTATTGTAACCTGTCTGCTGTGCATTGAGTGCCATGTCATATCCATAACCTACCCATGCAACGTCAGTTTTTAATGTAGTAACACCGCCAACAGTTACTTCTTTATGGAAATCACGAAGTAAATGCCAGTATTCATTTGGATTTTCCTGTGGTGTCAGATAACTCTGTGCCCAAAGACCTGTTTCTACACCATTTTCACGTGCATATGCTGTAAATTCTCCTAAGTTTGCTACGTTAGCATCTACAACAGCAACACATTCGTCACTGTTAACATCGCCTTTTACATAGTAACCATTCTGTCCGTATCCTGCACCGTAACCATCGTTTGGAAGGAAATAACCTAAAGGCATATCCATATCTACATACTGATCGATTACTGCACATGCAGAATATTCATATGGTGTATCTACGCTGTCCGGATAGTTTTCAGTATAAAGAGTTGGTCTTTTACCTACTAAAGATTCTGCGTGCGCATTTTCCGGAAGTCTATATCCTGTTGCCTGACCTGCTTCTTTTCTGGATGTCAGATAGCCTTCGCTTCCGCTGGAAGAATTGCTTCCATAGATTGTCCATCCTCTGGTTCCGTCAGATTCTGTCCAGGAGTCACGGTTGTATGCATTTAAATGTCCTTCATAGAAAGCGTATTCCGGTAATAAGATTGGATTACCTGTTACATGGTAATATCCATTCAGAAGATCCTGAACCACTTCTGTAGAAGTTTCACCGTCAGATAAGAAATAGTAAGCATCGAATTCATTTTCTTCATGAACTGCGGTTACTGTTTCATCATTTGATTTTCCAAAATCATAAACACCTGGGAGGAATGTATTACGAAGTACACCATATCCCTCACTTGAATAGTAGAATGGGCTTGGTGAAGCAACACCACCGTCTGTCCATGTACTCTGATTCTGGATGCTGATAGATTCTCCAGTATGGATGAAACGGCCGTTCTGAGTACCGCCACCGAAGAAGTTTTCTCCATCATTCTTTACCAAAGACTGTTTTGTTTCTTCGCCCAGCTGTAACGCTTTGCTTTCTTCCATCACAACTTTGTCTTTGTACTGTACGGTCATCTTTGCAGTTGCTTTTTCAAATTTGATCGTTGTATCGCCTGCTTTGATCACATAGTAACCATCTGCTTCAGACACATTTGCTTCTGGATGACTGTATTCTTTGTAATCATCCGGATACTGTGGAATTCTTACAGTATTATTTCCGTATACTGTGGTAGCATACTCTGAAAATTTTCCGCTAGGATCTACATTATAACGGAAGATATCGCCTTCCAGAAATGTGATCTTTGCCTGGATTCCATCGTTAAATGTTACTGTAACGATGTTTTTGTCTGCTGCAGCGGATTCTACTGTTGTCAGTGCTCCTGCTTCCGCAGCATGAACTTCAGCGGCCGGAAGCTGCGGCATCATGCCTGCTACCATAGCTGCTGCAAGGATTGCAGAAATTACTTTTCTGCTGTTTGTTCTAATCCTTCTCATAATTTCCCCTTTCTTTTTACACAAAATGGACACACTATGTGTCCATTTCATGTATCTCGTTATAAAAATATTACAATACTTTTAAAAATTCATCAATTCGATTTGTAAAAATTGCAACATCTTGAATAAAAACTTAAAATCTGATCTTATACCAATGGTTTTAAGTTGGTCATAATACGATCATATCTTTCATCTTTCGTTTCCCCAAAACGATCAGATGCCAATTTCATTGCCCATACATAATAAGTTTTCGCAATGGTATCACGGCCTGTCTTACGGAAGTGATCTCCTACCATAATATAACAGTTTAGAAGCTCGTCATTGAGACGTTTTTCTGTTTTTTCATTGACTTCTTCCATATATTTCAGACCTTTTTTAAATGCTTCATCCGCATTTTCTTTTTCTTCTTCAATCTGTGTATAGCAGCCGGCAACGGTCAGATAGTTTCTTGCCAGCATATAACCGAAGTTTACCGGATCTTCCTCTACATGTTCTTCTAATACGAAAATAGAATCTTCGATGGTTTCCATGGTAAGCTGTACATTTTTCATTAATGTATAAACTGCTGCCAGAGTGTTCATACGGTTTGCCAGTCGGAAGCTGTGTACTTTGTCATCTTTCTTTTCGTAAATTGCTTTGTCAATCTTCACGCCGTCTTTTCCGCAGGCAACTGCACTTGCATAATTTCCTACTGCTCCGTAAAGTACTGTCAGTTCGCTCATGCAGACTGCATGAAGTTCTACCTGACGAAGCATTCCTTTTCTTGCATTTGCCATCGTGCAGGCAACTGCGTTTTTATAAAGTCCTTCTGTGACTGTGAACAGTTTCTGCTGCTGTTCATTTAATACCTTCGGACTGTTTTTGAGATCATTGCACTGTAAGATCATTCGGTAGAAAGAAGCACGTTTATAGTTTGCATATCCTAAACGGTAATCGAATTTTTCTTTATCCAGCTGATACAGCTTTTCTGCATTTTTCATCATCTCGATATAAGCTTTTTCTGCTTCTGCCGGTTTCTTTGTTCTGCCGTAAACATCACCTTTTGCTTCATTTACAGCAACTGTAATGCTGTAATATTCTGCTGATGTGTCTTCCACCGCTTCCACAGCTTCTTTCTGGACTGCTTCCAGTGCCGCAATCGCTCCATCAGGATCTTTTGCAGACTCCTTTACGATATCTCCGATTCTTTTCTGAATCTCAAGTAACTCTTTTTCGTTCATAAAACTCTCCTTAAATATATATATTTAAATGTCAAAAAATATCTTACGGATCGTCTGTTACTGTTTTTTCAATAACTCTATTTTCCCCCCATAACCTTCTAATCCCTTGACATTTCTTTCCTTTTGTTCCGTCTCACCCGGTTAATATGACGTTCAAAATCTCCATTGCTGATCAGTTCCGATAACACATACTGTTCAAAGGTAGGAACTGTACAGGAATAAAATCCCAGCTTTTCCTGAAAAGGTCTGACCAGCTTCTTTGGAAGCACCATATACCCGATTCGAAGTGACGGTGAAATGGTCTTTGAAAATGTATTCAAATAGATCACATTGTCTTTGTCAGAAAGTACAAATAATGTTTCCACCGGTTTTGATGATACGGAAAACTCCGAACCATAGTCGGATTCGATGATAAACCGGTCCGCTTTTTTTGCCCAGCGAATGTATTCATATCGCTTGGATGCGGATGCCGTGATCCCCGTCGGGAAGCTCCGATACGGTGTTGTATGCAGAACATCTGCCTTGGATGCCGCCAGTGCCGCACCGTCAATTCCGTCTTCTGACAGCGGAAGCAGCTCACAGGCAGCGCCTTCATTGCGGTAGATCTTCTCTATCTTATCATAAGATGGGGTTTCTATGGCATAAATTTTATCTTTTCCTAAAAGATTTACGATCAAACCATACAAATATTCCGCTCCGGAACCGATAATGATCTGATCTGTCTCCACCTGAATGCCCCGATTTCTTAAAAGATACTGCTGCAATGTCCTGCGAAGTTCCATGCATCCTTCATTCGGCGACTTTTCTAAAAGTACCTCCTGATATTCTGTCAGCACTTTCCTCATAATGCGGCTTAACAGGGATGCGGAAAAGACCGGATAATTCTGTTCTGAATGAGAAACGCTCTTTCTGGACGAAACTGCAGATGCAGAAACCGCAAATCCGTCTGCGGGACGAAAGATCACATAATAACCGCTGCGTTCTCTGGACTCTGCATAGCCCTCATCACACAGCAGTGCATAAGCATGTTCAATGGTGATCGTACTGACCCCTGTTTCATCGGCAAGCAGCCGCTTGGAAGGCAGCCTGCTGTTATATGGAAATATTCCTTCTACAATATCGTCCCGAAGCTGTTTATATATCTGCAGATAAATCGGACGACATTCCATATCTATCGTATACTTCATCTGGTTATATTATTTTCTCCGTTTCTGACCATTTAATATCATCAAAATTATTGTATGATACAACCATCGAAAAAGCAAGGAGGATTTAGAAAATGCAAACGAAAAACGACACCAAAAATTCTACCGTATGGTTATGCACTGCTGCCGTACTGATGGCAATGAACATCGCGGTCAGCTCTTTCGGAATTCCGGTTCCCGGAGGACATCTTTATCTGTGTGATATTGTGATCTGTACTTCTTCGATTTTATTAGATCCCTTTGCCGCATTTATGGTCAGCGGCGTCGGTTCTTTTTTAGGAGATCTGTTTTTTTACCCGGCACCTATGTTTGTCTCTCTGGTCACTCACGGACTGCAGGCAGTGGTCATCTCCCTCTGCTCCCACCATCTTTTCAAAAAACATCCGGTATTGGCATCCGGCATTGGTGTCGCTTTGGGTGCTGTGATCATGGTCACCGGCTATACGCTTGGAAAGATTTACGTTTACAGTACCTTCGAATATGCGATCACAAACATGCCTTATGAAATTGCTCAGGCGGCACTGGGAGCGGTCGGCGGTATGCTCCTTTGCTGGAAGTGCGGAATCGTAAAACTATATCAGAACAAACAGAATCTTTAAAAATCAGGTCATGAATCTGACATTTTATCATCATATTTTATATATCATTTACCTTGAAAACGATATAGTAAAAAAAACAATCTATGAGAGGAAATGCACGCTATGAAATATGGATATTTTGATGAAAACAAAAAGGAGTATGTAATCACCAGACCGGATACCCCGGCGCCATGGGTAAATTATCTCGGTTCTCCTGAATATGGAGCAATCATATCCAATAACGCCGGAGGATACAGTTTTGCAAAATCCGGAGCAAACGGACGAATTCTCAGATATATTTTCAATCAGTTCGATGAACCGGGAAGATATATTTATCTGAGAGATAATACAACAAAGGATTACTGGTCAGCCTCCTGGCAGCCGGTCGGAAAAGATCTGACGGAATATAAAAGCAAATGCCACCACGGAACTGCCTATACCAAATTACTGGCAGATTACGCAGGCATTCATTCAGAAGTAAGATATTACGTTCCTTTAAATCAATCTTACGAAGTATGGAATCTGAGCGTTACAAACACCTCTGATACCAATCGTGAAATCAGCGTATTCGGTTATGCAGAATTTACAAACAACAGCAATTATGAACAGGATCAGGTCAACTTACAATATTCACAATTTATTACAAGAACCGTATTTAAAGAAAACCGTGTACGCCAGATGATTCACGCCAATTTGGATCAACTTGAAGATGGGGAAGAAGTCGATCATAAAATCGTATTCAACCGATTCTTTGGTCTTGCTGGAACGAAAGTAGAATCTTGGTGCGGAGATAAAGAAAAATTTCTCGGAAGGTATCATGGATACGGAAATCCACAAAGTGTTGCTGAGGGAACATTATGCGGAGAAGGAAACTACAACGGCAATGCATGTGGTGCATTATCTGCAACATTATATCTTGCACCGGGCGAAACAAAAGAAATGGCATTTCTCGTTGGAATGAAAGAAGATGAGGAAGCTGGCCAGATTGTAGCTCATTATAGCAATTGTGCAGCGGTATGCCAGAAAGAACTGGAAGAACTGATTTCCTATTGGCATGGACAATTATCACATTTCCAGATCAAAACACCAAGTGATGAATTTAATACCATGATCAACACCTGGAATGCTTATAATTGTTTTATGACATTTATCTGGTCCCGTGCAGCCTCTTTCACATACTGCGGATTACGCAACGGATACGGATATCGTGATACTGTGCAGGATATTCAGGGAATCATTCATCTCGCACCTGAAATGGCTGCTGAAAAAATCCGTTTTATGCTTTCAGCACAGGTTGACAACGGCGGCGGACTTCCTCTCGTAAAATTCACACACAATCCGGGACATGAAGATACACCTGATGATGTCTCCTATGTACAGGAAACCGGTCATCCGGCTTATCGTGCCGATGACGCATTATGGCTGTTTCCTACTGTCTACAAATATGTTGCAGAAACAGGAAATGTCGATTTCATTGATGAAGTCATTCCGTTTGCTAATAAAGACGAAGGAACTGTATACGAACACTTAAAACGTGCAATCAGTTTTTCTATGAACCATTTAGGAAAACACGGAATGCCTGCAGGTTTATATGCCGATTGGAATGATTGTCTCCGACTTGGAAAAGACGGAGAATCCACGTTTGTTGCATTGCAATTCTACTATGCAATGTCAATTTTAAAAGAATTTGCTGTCTACAAAAAAGAGAATGAATATATTGAATATTTGAATGAGAGCCAGAAAAAGCTGGAATCACTGATTCAGGACTTATGCTGGAATGAAGATCGTTTTATTCGAGGATTTACAGAAACAGGGGAAGTCATTGGAAAACGTACAGATCCTGAAGCAAATATGTGGCTGAATCCTCAGAGTTGGGCAGTCATCAGCGGATTGGCAAGTGAAGAACAGGCAGATCTTGCCCTTCAAAATGTATATGATCAGCTAAATACAGAATATGGTGCAATTCTTATGGATCCCCCTTATCATGCCCATGCATTCGACGGTGCACTGGCTGTTATTTACAATGCAGGTACCAAAGAAAATGCAGGTATCTTTTCTCAATCTCAGGGCTGGATCATCTTAGCTGAAGCACTGAGAGGACACGGAGAAAGAGCTTTTCAATATTTTATGGAAAATGCTCCTGCAGCACAAAATGACCGCGCTGAAATCAGAAAACTGGAACCTTATTGCTACGGTCAGTTTACAGAAGGGAAAGCCAGTCCGAATTTCGGACGTTCCCATGTACACTGGTTAACCGGAACCGCATCTACCGTAATGGTTGGATGTGTAGAAGGTATTTTAGGAATGCGTCCTGATTTTTATGGCCTTCGTATTGATCCATCGGTACCAAAGACCTGGGAATCCTTTGAGATTGAAAAAGATTTCCGCGGTTGTCATTTGCATATTATCGTTAAAAATCCTGGAAAAGCAGAATCCGGCTGCAAACAACTGATTGTAAATGGGGAAGTGCTGGACGGCAACTATATTCCACAGGAAAAATTAACAAAACAAACTACCATCGAATTATTCATGTCATAAAAAAGGAGTCAGAATGAAAAAGATAGCATTTCAAGATAACGACGGAACTTTTGTGATTCATAATCCTGAAAACTACAGCGGTCTGTATCTGCCTCTTGCAGGTGAATACGGGTTAAAATCAAGTATTACCCCAAATCTTGGCGGAGACAGCAAAACAGATCAGAATCATTTCCTGCTGGAACCGGTCAGCATTGAAAACCTGCACAATAACCGAAGCACCAGAAATTTCTGGTGCCGGATCAAAGGCAAAGGCTACTGGTCCGCATGCGGCGTATCGGCAGAACAAGAATACAAAAAACATACGGAAGAACAAGATGAAAGTTTTCTGGAAGCCGGATTTATGTGGCAAAAATTACAGCGAACTTCAAAAAAATACGGAATTCATTCCGAAATCACATCCTTTGTAACATTAGATGGCATTGCAGAAATTCATCTCGTAAGCTTTACAAATAATTCCAATGAAACTTTGGAAATCACACCAATCGCAGCGATTCCCGTCTATGGAAGAAGTGCAGATAACCTTCGTGACCACAGACATGTAACATCTCTGCTCCACAGAACCAAAACCACAAACTATGGTGTGGAAGTCACACCGGTACTGTCTTTTGATGAACGTGGTCATCAGAAAAATCATACAACTTATTTTGTATATGGTTCTGCAGCTGACGGTGCTGCTCCGGCAGAGTTTTATCCAACGGTAGAGATGTTTCTTGGAAACGGCGGATCTTTTCTGATCCCTGAAGCAGTCCGCACAGAAAAATCAGGTGTTGGAGCCGGTGTTAAAACAGAAGGAAAAGAGGCCATTGGAGGACTGGCATTCAAACCAATCCAACTTCTCCCTCTTCAATCAGCTGATTATATTGTACTGGCAGGCATGACGGAAGAAAAAGAAGCGATCGAACGCACTGCTGCTGCTTATCGCACCAAAGAACAGGTTTTATCTGAATTTGAAAAAATCAAAAAACATTGGAAAGAAAAGGTGAACGTTTCCTTTGAAACCGGCAATCCTGAAGTCGATAATTATCTGAAATGGATCTGCTTCCAACCAATTCTTAGACGTATTTACGGCTGTTCTTTTCTTCCGTATCACGATTACGGAAAAGGCGGCCGTGGATGGAGAGATTTATGGCAGGATTGTCTGGCTCTTTTGATCATGGATCCTTCTAATGTTCGACAGATGATCGTGGATAACTACGGCGGTGTCCGCATCGACGGAACCAATGCAACGATCATCGGAAATGCTCAAGGCGAATTTATCGCTGATCGAAACAACATTACACGTGTATGGATGGATCATGCATTCTGGCCGTTTGTAACGACCAAATTATATCTGGATCAAACGGGCGATATGGACATTTTATTTGAAAAAATTCCATATTTTAAAGATCTTCAATCAAAAAGAGGAACCGATCACGATCTCCAATGGGATGCTTCCTATGGAAAATATCAAAAAACAGAACATGGGGACATTTATTATGGTACCATGCTGGAACATATTCTTTTACAAAATTTATGTGCATTTTATGATGTCGGCGAACATAATCAGATGAAACTTCATGGTGCTGACTGGAATGACGCCTTAGACATGGCCTGGGAAAACGGAGAAAGCGTTGCTTTCACCTGTGCTTACGCCGGGAATCTTAAAGATCTTGCTCAAAGCCTCCGAACATTAAAAGAGCTTCGCGGCATCAGCAAGATTGAACTTGCACAAGAAATGGAACCGCTGCTTTCTTCTGATCCGGAACTCTATGAAAATGTTTCCAAAAAGCAGAAATTACTTTACAGTTACACAGAACTCTGCGCTCATAATATCAGCGGTAAAACCATTCTTGTTGATCTGGATCAGCTGAGCAACAATCTGGACGAAAAAGCAGAATGGTTAATGACCAACATCCGCTCCAACGAATGGATCCAGGAGGGAGAAAATGGCTGGTTTAATGGTTATTATGATAACCACAAACAAAAAGTTGAGGGAAATATAAATCATAACATCCGCATGATGCTGACAAGTCAGGTATTTGCAATCATGAGTCATACGGCACAAAAAGAACAAATAGAAGCCATCTGTAAAAGTGCCGATCAATATCTGTTCGATCGAAAAGCCGGCGGATATCGCCTCAATACTAATTTTTATGAAGAAAAATTTGATCTCGGAAGAATGTTCGGCTTTGCATATGGTGAAAAAGAAAATGGTGCTGTATTTTCACATATGGCAGTCATGTATGCCAATGCCTTATATCAAAGAGGTTATGCCGAAGAAGGATATCAAGTACTGCAAGCACTTCTGGATGCTTCCATGAATTTTGAAAACAGTACCATGTATCCGGGAATTCCGGAGTATTTTGACAATGACGGCCGAGGTCTTTATGCTTATCTGACAGGTGCCGCAAGCTGGTATATGCTTACCATGATCACGGAAGTATTCGGTGTCAAAGGCAAGTGCGGAAATCTGACCATCCATCCTGCATTAATGCCGGAACAATATGATGTAGACGGGAAAGCGGCATTATATTTTGAATTTGCAGGAAGAAAATTCGAGATTCTTATTTTTAATAAACAAAAGAAAACAGCAAAAGAAGCACAGATCAAAGCAGCATCCTGCGACGGAGTACCTATGAACTATGATTTCTCCGGATCTGCAATTCTCCCAAAACAAACAATAGAAACATTATCCGTCGAAGAAAGACATCGCATCTGTCTGGAACTCGCATAAACCTCCTTATAAAGAAACACCAGAATTATACGGAACACATCGCCGCATGATTCTGGTGTTTTTTTTATTGAATCATATGATAAGATTTTACCACATAGATTTATAATAGGTATCCCGATATTTCTTCGGTGTCATACCAATAAAATTTTCAAAAGTCTGGATGAAATGACTTTGTGAAGAAAAAGAAAAATAATTCGCAATTTCAACGATTGGCCTGTCCGAATATTTCAAAAGGTGTGTCGCCTTTTCAATCTTCAGCTGACGGACGTAATCACTGACAGACACACCTAGATTTTGCTTAAAAACTCTGGAAAGATAATTCGCAGACATTCCTGTATGTTCTGAAAGATGCTGAATGGTGATACGCTCTTTGATATGCGCATAAATATAATCTACACATTGCATCACCGGCTTGGAAAGAATGGCACTTTTTTTCTGCAGGATCATTTTTCCTGTAAAATCTTTTGCCATGGTATGGTGAAGATCTGCTACCTGACGGATTGTTGTACAAGAATCCATTTGCAATATGTAATAATCACTGATTCGATAAGCCTGTTCTGCATCCAGTCCTCCATCGATACAATAACGGGTCAGCATTGCAGCTGTCACTACAAAATGATATTTAATATTTGTAAGAGGATTCCTGGATAAAATACCGGTTCCTTCTAAATTAATAAAATCATCTTTGTTGCAATTCTGCACTACCGTTTCCATATCCCCTACTTTTACTGCATTATAAAAAGAATATTCCACAGAAGGAGATCTGTGAAGTTCTTCTGATTCATCATTTTGTAATTCAGCTTGATACAATTCTTTAGAAAATGCCATAAAACAACTCCCCTATAAAAATATTATTTTTTACATTATGACACGATTTTGATATTTTGTTAAGATTAATAATATATTTGAATATACGAAAATGTTATACTCAGCTCATCAAATAACGAACTACCTAAAAAGTAAAGGAGAAATAAGGAGGGTTATCATGAACAAAAAAATTGTAGCAACACTTATGGCTGCCTTGGTTGTTTCCGGAACATTGACAGGATGTGGCAGCAGCACAGCATCAGGAGATACCGCAACAGGAGAAGAAGGAAAAATCATTAACATTTACTCTTGGAATGATGAATTCCGTGAACGTCTGGAAGCTGTTTATCCGGAAGTGGAATCCACATCAAAAGATGGCTCTGTTACAACATTAAAAGACGGAACAGAAATTCACTGGATTATCAATCCGAATCAGGACGGTGTATACCAGCAGAAATTAGATGAAGCATTACTGCAGCAGGCAAGTGCAGACATCGACGACAAAGTAGATATTTTCTTAACAGAAACAGATTATGTATTTAAATATACAGACAAAGATGCCGATGTTGCTATGCCGCTTACTGATTTAGGAATCGATCCTAATACCGACATGGCAGATCAATATGATTTCACCAGAACTACCGCATCTGATTCCGATGGAGTTCAGAGAGGTTCTACATGGCAGTGCTGCCCTGGTTTATTAGTATACCGTCGTGACATCGCAATGGATGTCTTCGGAACCGATGATCCGGATGCTGTTGGAGAAAAAGTAAAAGATTGGGCAACAATCAAAGCAACCGCTCAGGAATTAAAGGATAAAGGATACTATACCTTCGCATCTTATGCAGATACTTTCCGTTTATATGGAAACAGTATTGCCAGCTCCTGGGTACAGCCTGGTGAAACAACGATCAACGTAGATCAGAAGATCATGGACTGGGTAAATGATTCAAAAGAATGGTTAGACGCAGGTTATTTAAATCCAACCGTAAAAGGACAGTGGAATGATGACTGGAACAAATCCATGGGATCTCAGTCAAACGTATTTGCATTTCTGCTTCCTGCATGGGGAATTGATTTCGTTCTGAATCCAAACTGGGACGGCGATACAGGTGCATGGGCAGTAACAACTCCACCACAGGAATACAACTGGGGCGGTTCCTACATCCACGGTGCAACAGGTACAGATAACCCTGAACATGTAAAAGATATCATTTTAGCAATGACTGCAACACAGGATAATCTGTTAAAGATTTCTCAGGATTACTCAGATTTCACAAATACAAAATCAGGTATGGCAGATGCTGCAACTAATGATGCTGCATTCTCCTCAGAATTCCTGGGCGGACAGAATCCATTTAAATATTTTTCACCAGTTGCAGAAAACATTCAGATTGCTCCATTATCCGCTTATGATCAGGGCTGTGTTGAACTCATTCAGAACTCATTCAGCGATTATCTGCAGGGAAATGTAGACTTCGAAAAAGCAAAAGCAAACTTTGAAACAGCAATCATTGAACGTTATCCTGACATTACAGAAGTCATTTGGCCTGAATAAATATTTTAAATTTGCAGAGCATTGACTGCTCTGCAAATTTATCAGAAAGGAAGACCCACTATGAAGAAACAGAAAAACAGTATTAGCTATGGAAAATGGGGATACTTGTTTATTCTTCCATTTTTTATAACCTATTTTATCTTTTCTTTTATTCCGTTAATTGATACTGTTCGATATAGCTTTTTTGAATATTATCGTTCAGGAATCAAGGAAGTCGGACCTAATTTTGTAGGTTTAAAAAATTATATCAGTTTACTTAGTTCTGATATGTTTAAATACGGTAAAAATACACTTATCTTATGGCTCATCGGATTTATTCCACAGATTGTAGTTGCTTTGTTATTAGCTGCATGGTTTACAGATACACGATTGAAAATCCGTGGAAAACAAGCCTTTAAAGTAATCATCTATCTTCCGAACCTGATTATGGCATCTGCATTTGCATTATTATTTTTCACAATGTTCTCAACCAACGGACCTGTTAATTCGATTCTGACATCCATCGGATTGATTAAAGAACCGATTGATTTCATGGGTTCTGTATGGGGAACCAGATCATTGATCGGATTGATGAACTTCCTGATGTGGTTCGGTAATACCACTATTATGCTGATGGCTGCCATTATGGGAATCAGCGAAGATGTATTCGAAGCAGCAAATCTGGACGGATGCAACAGCATTCAGAGATTCTTCTATATTACGCTGCCTTTGATTCGTCCAATTCTTGCATACACATTGATTACTTCAATTATCGGTGGTCTTCAGATGTTTGACGTACCACAGATCTTAACAAACGGCCAGGGAAATCCAGACAGATCATCAACGACATTGATCATGTTCCTGAACAATCATTTAAAGAGCAAAAACTATGGTATGGCAGGAGCATTATCTGTCTACTTATTCATCGTCAGTGCTATTTTATGCTTCTTTGTATATAAAATGACGATTGATAATGATCCGGACGGTTCAAGAAAAGCTGCCAGAAAAAGAGAAAAACAGGAAAGGAGGAACACCAAATAATGAAATCAAGTAGTCGTTTTAGAACTGTTTTGGCACATACAGTACTCATTTTCTTATCTTTTTTGTGCCTGTTCTTCTTTTATGTTTTAATTATTAACGCAACTCGTTCACATGCAGATCTTCAAAAGGGCTTTTCTATCCTGCCTGGAAAAGATTTTCTGCAAAACCTGATTAATGTAGCAAATAATGCAAGTTTCCCAATGTTTCGCGGAATCTTAAACAGCTTATTGGTATCCACCTGCTGTGCTGCATTAAGTACTTACTTTTCAGCTTTAACAGCATACGGTTTATATGCGTATAAATTCAAATTAAATAAAGCTGCTTTTACATTTATTATGGCAATCCTCGTTATGCCTACTCAGGTTACTGCAATGGGATTCCTGCGTTTGATCACCAATATGGGGCTGTATGATTCATTACTTCCTCTGATCCTTCCATCCATTGCTTCACCGGCAGTATTTTACTTCATTTATAGTTATCTTCAATCTTCACTGCCGTTATCTTTGGTAGAAGCTGCCAGAATTGATGGTTTAGGAGAATTTATGATCTTTAACAAAATTGTTTTGCCGATCATCAAACCTGCTCTTGCAGTTCAGGCAATCTTCACATTTGTAGGTTCATGGAATAACTACTTTGTACCAGCTTTGGTCATTCAGTCCAAAGACAAAATGACCGTTCCAATTCTGATCGCTACGTTGCGTGGTGCTGACTATATGAATTTTGACATGGGCAAGGTTTACATGATGATCACAGTCGCAATCGTACCAATCATTATCGTATATTTGTTACTTTCCAAATATATCATCGCAGGTGTAACACTTGGCAGTGTAAAAGAATAATATTACTGAAAAGAAAGAGTGCGGCAAACATTTTATAAAAAATATTACCAAACTCTTTCTTTTTTATTAACAAATAAAAATGGAGAAATATAACATGACGACTAATTTCGGATACAGCGGAACAAAATCTTCCGACATAACAAAAAGAGAAAAAAATCATCGACTTTTTTCAGCAAAAGCAGCGGAAGAAGGAATTGTATTGTTAAAAAATGACGGATTACTTCCGCTCTCAAAAGAAACCTCCATCGCACTTTTGGGAATCGGTTCCCAAAAAACAGTCAAAGGCGGGATTGGTTCCGGAGATGTAAACAATCGTGAAAATATTTCCATCTATGATGGAATCCTGGAAACAGGCGCTTCCATTGTCAGCACTGCATGGCTGGAGGATTATGAAAACCGGTATCACGCCGCTCGCAATACCTGGAAAGCCAAAATATTAAAAGAAGCGGAACAGGTAGATAACCCGTTTGATGCCTATGCAGCGAATCCATTCACTTTTCCAATGGGACGAGCAGTTCAGGCAATGGATTTGGAAGGTGCTGAGATTGCCGTTTATGTGATCAGTCGAATTTCCGGTGAAGGAAAAGACCGAAAAAAAGAAAAAGGCGATTATTATTTAAGCGACAGTGAAAACGCAGATCTGCACTATCTCAATCAAAATCATATTCCTACAGTTCTCCTTTTAAATGCAGGAGGTCCTGTAGAATTAACAGAAATTTTAGAACAAACGGACAACATCAAGGCAATCTTAAATATTTCACAGCTTGGCCAGGAAGGCGGTCGTGCTGTTGCTGCTATCCTGTTCGGAAATGCAGTTCCAAGCGGCAAACTGACCACAACATGGGCCAGAAACTATGAAGATTATCCTTCCGCAGAATCCTTTGGTTATTTGAATGGAAATTTGGAAACAGAAGAATATACCGAAGGAATTTATGTCGGATATCGATACTTTGACAGCGTACAGATTCCGCCGTTATTCCCGTTTGGATATGGATTATCCTATACAACCTTCGATTTCCAATGTACTTCTATCAATGTTGAAGCTGCAAAAGTAACGATTGATGCCACGGTACAAAATACCGGAACTGCTTTTTCCGGAAAAGAAGTCCTTCAAGTATATGCGACTCTTCCGCAATCAGGAATGGCAAAAGAATATCATCGGTTGATCGGATTTGCTAAAACAAAAGAATTAAAGCCTGGCGAAAAACAAAACCTAACGATTCAATTTGATCAAAAATCCCTGGCTTGTTTTTCCGAAGCTGATCATGCATGGATGGTAGAAGCAGGAAACTACGGCATCTGGATTGGAAACAGCTCCGTTCATTTAAAATTGGAAGCACTGCTGCATGTTGCAGATGATACGATCATTGAACATACAAAACCATTAGATATGGAGCCGGAAAGTTCTGAATTATCCAAGAAAACACAACAGATCCGTACTAATACAGAATGGCTGCAAACTGCCGAAGAACAGAACATTCCTGTCTATGAATTTTCTCCTGTGTTCAGCGAAGAAACTTTCCTGGAACAGATTCCTGAAATGGTGCAGTCTACAGAGGAACTGATTCCGCTTCTGTACGGAAATATTTCTGCAACAGCAAGTACATTAGGTGCTGCCGGAATTAAAGTTCCAGGCTCTGCCGGAGAAACAACCGAAGCACTTTATGATCACTACGGAATTCCAGCACTGATCATGGCCGACGGACCGGCAGGGATTCGTTTGCAGCAGCATTATGAAGTAGATCGGGAAACAGATTCTGTATATGCTATTGGAGTTCTTGGAGCATTGGAAAATGGCTTTCTGGGAAATCAGGAAAAACACGAAAATGCAGATACTTATTACCAGTTCTGTACTGCATTTCCAATCGGAACCGCATTGGCACAATCTTGGAATACGGAACTCATGGAAGAATACGGAACCTATATTGCTGAAGAAATGCAGGAATTCCATGTCAATCTCTGGTTAGCACCAGGATTAAATATTCACCGCAATCCTTTATGCGGCCGAAATTTTGAATATTATTCAGAAGACCCTCTGATTTCCGGTACAATGGCTGCTGCAGTTACCAAAGGCGTACAGAGCAAACCGCATTGCGGTGTTACGATCAAACATTTCGCCTGCAATAATCAGGAAGATAATCGAATGGGAGTCAATGTAAAACTTTCCGAACGAACCCTTCGAGAAATCTACCTGCGTGGTTTTGAGATTGCAGTAAAATCCGGAAAACCGATCGCTGTCATGTCTTCTTATAATCTGGTAAACGGAGTTCATGCAGCAAACAGCCACGATTTATGTACAAAAATTTTACGACAGGAATGGGGCTTCCACGGTGTTGTTATGTCTGATTGGAATACTACAGTACCTGAAGACGGCAGTATTCCATGGCAGTGTGCCGCCGCCGGAAATGATCTCATTATGCCTGGAAACATCAATGATGACCAGAATATCAGAAATGCCTATCGGAATGGAATCTTATCAGAAGAAGTGATTCGCAAATCCGCAGGAAGAATTCTCACTATGGTCGATCAGTTAAAATAACTCCCTTCAAATTTTCCCCCCTAAAAAAGGCGGCAGCTGTTTCAGCTGTCGCCCTTTTTTATAATCCATGGACACAAATGCCCCCGAATTTTATTCTTTTCTATATGATTTATTGGTTCGACTGTAAGATAAACAGCACAGTCTTCCTTTTTTAGAAATGATTCTCTCACTTCCCGCACCGTATGTGAGTTGCATCATCCACGTTATCTTAATACATACTGCGGATTTTCCTGATAAATTTCTTCGATCAGCTGCAGTTCTTCTTCACTGAACTTCATATTCTGTGTTGCTTTAATATTGTCTAAAATCTGGGAAGGTTTCGATGCCCCGATCAGTACACTGGTTACGATGCCGTCACGAAGTACCCATGCCAATGCCATTTCCGCTAAAGTCTGTCCTCGTTCTGCTGCCAGTGTATTTAATTTGCGGATTTGTCCCAAACGTGCTTCATTAATCGCACCTTCTTTGATGAAACGTCCATCTGTTTTAACACGGCTGTCTTCCGGAATTCCGTTTAAATACCGGTCTGTCAGTAAGCCCTGCGCCAGCGGACTAAATGCAATGATTCCTTTTTTCAGTTTCGCAGCCGTTTCTTTTAATCCATTGTTTTCGATGGTTCTGTCAAAAATAGAATAACGGTTCTGATTAATCACAAACGGACATTTCAAATCTTTTAAAATTGCAGCCGCTTTTTCCAGCTGTTCTCCGTTATAATTCGAAAGACCTACATACAGCGCTTTTCCGCTGATAACTGCCTGTGCCAAAGCTCCCATGGTTTCTTCCAACGGAGTATCCGGATCCATACGATGATGATAAAAAATATCTACATAATCCATCCCCATCCGTTTCAGACTCTGATCCAGACTGGCAAGAAGATATTTTCTGCTTCCCCAGTTTCCGTAAGGACCATCCCACATTTCGTAACCGGCTTTTGTACTGACCAGAATTTCATCTCGATAAGCACTAAAATTTTCTTTGAAAATACGTCCCCAATGGATCTCCGCACTGCCCGGTTCCGGCCCATAATTGTTTGCCAGATCAAAATGCGTGATTCCATTGTCGAATGCCGTAAAACAAAGGTTTTTCATATTTTCATAAGGTGCTGTATCGCCAAAATTATGCCACAGCCCCAAAGAAAATGCCGGCAGTTTCAATCCACTGTTTCCAGTGGAAAAATAATTCATCGTTTCATAACGTTTTTCTGATGCCTGATACATAACTACCCCCTAAAATTCATCCTTTTCTTTACCTTACTACTTCAAGTATACTTAAAGTCAAGAATTAATTTAGAGCAACTTTGTAAAATATAATCGTAAATTCGTAGACCCTATTCTTTGGAATTGCTTCTTTTCATACAACAAGCGGAGATACCGAAGCACCTCCGCTTGTAAGCTTTCTTCTCTTTGATTTGTTTATACTGGATTGCAATTTTATTTTAGAGTACTAAGCTTTTTAGTTCTGTTTGTCTTAAAATTCTATATTCCCAATGGGCCGGAATCCAATCCGGCAGGTTTTTACGATTCTGCCCGATTTCCTGTCATTAAAATTGCAAGGATGACATAGGATAGATCAAACAGAATCCTGTGGCTGAATTTTGAAAAACTACTGCCCTGCAGGAGGCAGAACGCTTTCGTTCAGCCGTTGGCGGCAACGGATCCGGAATTAACGAAAATCCAGCGGATCTGTTACGCTGTTTGTGGTTTCCGTTGTTCCGTTGTTGGTAACAGAGTGAACTGCCTTCACACGATAGTAATATCCCCGTTCAATCGGAATATCGGAAATCTCTTTTGCTACTTGATAGACATCTTTTTCTGTAAAATGAAATGATTCATAGGTACCGTATCCGGTTGCATATTTTTTTGACCGCTCTACATATAAAGTTAAAATAACCTTATCACATGTCTTTGTCGCTGTGGTCGCTCCGGAAATACTAATCAGTTTGCTGCTCTCACGGGCAATGCAGGAAGTACCATCTAATAAATAGGCACCTCTTGGCATAATCCCCTGTTCTTCATTGGTAGACTCTGCAGTGATCACATAAGCATCCTCTGGCTGTATCGTTACAGCCTCCGCAGCAGATACCGGAACACTCATTCCTTCTGCCAGCAGCAGGGCGCTTAATGCAATCCCTAAAAATCGTTTCATAAAATGCTGCTCCTTTCCATCGTATTTTGTAAACGTCTACACTATTAATACGATTAAGAAGCAAAAATCTTACAGGTTTTTAAAATAAATTTGTTGTAAAATTTTCAAAAACTCTTCTCTATCAAAATATCCGGAAATTTTATAATATCCGTTTCCATACGTAATACCAGCTACGTAATTGCGATTACTTTCATCTACGCAATAAGCTTCCATGTACTCTTTATATCCATAATCGTTGGAAATATCTTTTAATTTTTCATATTCTCCGTCCCACTGAATATTGCTGGAAACTTCTTTTGCCGCTTTTGTCATCTGAACAGAAATTACATTTCCCTCATATAAATAATTAATATAAGCCCAACCCGTACTTTCCATTACAGTATAACTATCTAATACCATTCCCTCCGGTATATAGCCTAACCAAATTGGTGCAATCCCCAGTTCTTCTGCAATCTCCTGATAAACCGCTTCTTCTTCCAGAAGTACGCTTTCTTTTTCTTCATTATTAATCTTCGTCGTAAATTCACTGGCCCGGTTCATATCCTCATTTTGAGAGATCCATGCCTGATCACCCATGGCACCCATTCCAAGCAGCAGTACCATAGCCGCTGCCAGCAAAAAGAAATACCGTTTCTTCATATGAAAATGGGTTCCTTTGGAAGCCGTTCCTGCGGCTTCTTCCGCATCCAGTGCTTCTACCTTTTTCATCAGTTCCTTGATTGCTTTTTCCGAGAGTCCTTCCGAATCTTCCCAATCACCGCACTCCTTTTCCATCTGCGCGGTCAGATCAAAAAAATCTTTCTCTTTCATAGTTTTTCCTTTTTTGATTTTATTGACTTTTAGTTTTCTGCGTATCATAATATTTTTTAGATAGGGTATTCGCCCAGAACCTTACGGAGGTATTTATGAAACGAATTGTATTAACCGGCGGCGGTACAGCCGGCCATGTTACCCCAAATATCGCATTACTGCCGAAGTTAAAAGAACTCGGCTATGATATTCATTATATCGGTTCCTATCATGGAATCGAAAAAAGTTTGATCGAAGCCTGTGACATTCCTTATTACGGAATCTCATCCGGTAAGCTTCGCCGTTATTTTGATCTGAAAAACTTTTCAGATCCGTTTAAAGTATTAAAGGGCTTTTCCGAAGCCTCCCGACTGTTAAAAGAATTACAGCCGGACGTTGTATTTTCCAAAGGCGGTTTTGTATCCGTTCCTGTGGTCATTGCAGCCGGACGACGCAAAATCCCTGTTGTGATCCACGAATCTGACATGACACCGGGTCTTGCCAATAAGCTGTCGTTCCCATCTGCAGCAAAAGTATGCTGTAACTTCCCGGAAACCATGGAACACCTGCCAAAAGGCAAAGCGGTTCTGACCGGTTCTCCGATCCGCCAGGAGCTGTTAAGCGGAAGCCGCCAAAAGGCACTTGCTTTCACCGGACTTTCCGGCAACAAACCGGTACTTTTGATCATCGGCGGAAGTTTAGGTTCCGTAGTGGTCAATGAAGCCGTTCGAAGCGTACTTCCAAAACTGTTAACCCGTTTTGATGTGATCCATCTTTGCGGAAAAGGAAAATTAGACCAGACGTTAACCGCATTAAACGGCTATGTGCAGTACGAATACATTTCCGAAGAATTAAAGGATCTTTTCGCACTTTCTGATCTTGTGATTTCCCGCGCCGGTGCCAATTCCATCTGCGAATTTTTAGCACTGCGCAAACCTTCCCTGCTGATCCCGCTGTCAGCTGCTGCCAGCCGCGGAGACCAGATTCTGAATGCACGTTCCTTTGAAAAACAAGGTTACGCTGCAGTTCTGGAAGAAGAAGAATTAAACGGTGATTCCCTGCTGAATGCACTTGACACCCTTTGGGATCATCGGGAATCCTATATTTCCGCAATGGAAACCAGTCCTATGGGTAATTCGATTGATACCATTATCAATCTTTTAGAACAACTTGTAAACTAAAAAATACAGTCGATTTCTGTACCCAGTTTGTCATGCAGATATTTTCTGGCTCTGACTTTCATTACATCCACATTTCCTGAGGTTGTTTTCAGTGCTTTTGCAATCTGGATACTGCTCATTTGGAAGAAACAGGAATCGATCATCACATAATACCAGTTGGGATTTTTCTCATACAGAAGATCAAGGGCAGTCGTCAAAATACGAAAGACTGCCTTTTGTCTTTCTGCTTCTTCATAACAGGCTTCCGCTGATTCTGCCTTCCGTTTCATGGAATGATGTACAATGACCGGATCTGCGGTTTCATCCTCGATAGAGCCGCCTTTTTTCGCATAGTCTTTGGCAATATTCCCTGAAATTACGATCAGCCAGTTTTTGATTCTCGCATCTTCCAATGCATCCAGATGTTCAAACATTTTCAGATAAGTTTCCTGAACTACATCTTCTACATAACGGCGCGCAACATACTTCTCTACATTTTTCATTACCAATTTCTGATAAAGATTCAGATATTTATTAAATCTCTCCAGTTTTTCACTCATCTTTTGTTACTCTTAACTCTATTTTACTTTTTCTAAAATTTCCTGTCTCATTTCATCAGTCAATTTTCCCGGTGTCCAAAGTTCGCCCACCGTGTCATTTTCATAGCGAGGGATCATATGTAAATGATAATGGAATACGGTCTGTCCCGCAGCAAGTCCGTTATTCTGTACCAGATTCAGACCATCTGCATTTAACCCTTTCACCAGCTTTTCTCCCCACACTTTTGCAAGATTGATACATTTTGCAAGCAGTTCTTCCGGCATTTCAAAAACATTGGCATAATGTTCCTTCGGCAGGATCAATGCATGTCCCAAAGATGCCGGACCTGCATCTAAAATGATTACAAAATCTTCGTCTTCATACAATTTTGCAGATGGAATTTCTCCTCCGATTATTTTACAAAAAATACAATTTTCTTCTCTCATGATTTTTCTCCTCTCTGTGGCTCTATTGCTTTCCGGTAACTGCCAATCTGCACTTCTCTGCCTGCACAGAGTATGCTGGATCAGTCAGATCAATCCTATCTTTTATTTGAATTCTTGAATTGTACCATAGATATATTTATTTGCATACTTGCTCTTTTGCCAGTCTTCTGTCGAAATTTGTCGGACGATTTCTGTTGTCAAACTGCCCTCACCAATGCTACGCTTTTTTTGAGGTGATAACTATGCGAAAGACAAATCCTTTCTCTGAAGATTCTTTAAAACTGTCCAAAATGTTCCACGAAATCAAAAATCCTCTGACTCTGATCAACAGCTCTCTGCAGCTGATCGAAGAAGAACATCCGGAAGTTCAGGACTTCCGTTTCTGGAACCAGACTATGAAAGATGTGCAGAATCTTTGTCTGCTCATCAATGAGCTCTCTTCCTTTCAAAAGAGCGGGCTGCTGAACATCAGCCGGATCAATCTTTTTGATTTCACGGAAGATCTTCTGGAATCCATGGAAAGCTACCTGTTAGAACAGGGCATTTCTCTGACCTTACATTGTCCGGATCCCGATCTTGATTTCGATGCAGATTCTCTCAAGCTGCGGCAGGCAGTGATCAATCTGCTGAAAAATGCAGCCGAAAGTTCTCCTTCTGGAACTCCGATCGAATTACAGATCTTTTCTGATGACACGCTGCTGCACATCTTCGTAAAAGACCAGGGCTGCGGTATGAGCGAACAGCAGATGCTGCATATTTTTGAACCATTTCACACTACCAAATCTTATGGAACAGGACTGGGACTGCCAATCGTGAAAAACATTATGGAAGCCCACAATGGAACGATTTCTGTCAATTCTACCCCTGCTGCGGGAACCGTCGTTCATTTGACTCTTCCGCTGATTCAACAATCTGTTTCATATTCATAATTTCAAAAAAGAGCTTGTTTTCACAAGCTCTTTTCTTTGTTCAGTACCAAAACCTACCAGCCGATCAGCCAGCGATAGATTTCTGCATACTCCTCAGAGGAAACAGCCCAGGAGAAATCCTTTGCCATGCCTCTGTCTACCATTTCATTCCATTGTTCTTTCTGATCGTAGAAAATATGTTTTGAATAGTTGATCACATTCAGCATATCTCCTGCATCATAGTTCGTAAAGGAGAATCCGTCTCCTGTATTTTCGTATTCGTTATAAGGCACAACGGTATCTTTCAGACCGCCGGTTTCACGCACGATCGGCACCGTACCATAGCGGAAGGAAATCAGCTGAGTCAGTCCGCAAGGCTCAAATCTGGACGGCATCAAAAATGCATCTGCCGCTGCATACAGCTTCTGTGCCAGACTGTTGGAATAACAGATGTTTGCAGATACCTGTTCCGGTCTTGTCCATGCATAATGACGGAACATATCCTCATAACGACCTTCTCCTGTACCGATGACAACAAACTGGGTATGTTCGTCCAAAATGCCTTCCATCACCGCATTGATCAGGTCAAGACCTTTCTGATCTGTCAAACGGGAGATCAGACCGATCATATATTTATCTTTGTCTACCGGAAGACCTAATTCTTCCTGCAGTTTTTCTTTGTTTTCTGCTTTTTTCTTTCTCCAGTTTTTCGCATTGTAATTTACATAAATGTTCGGATCTGTTTCCGGATTGTACACATTATAATCAATACCGTTTACAATTCCATACATATCGAAGTGACGGGACTGGAGCAGCCCTTCTAAGCCTTCGCCGTATTCCGCAGTCTGAATTTCTTCTGCATAAGTTTTAGAAACTGTGGTGATATAATCTGCATAAGTCAGACCGCCTTTTAACATATTGGCATCACGTTTGTATTCCAGCTTGTCCGGAGTGAACAGATAATCTCCAAAACCGGTAATTTCTTTCATGGTCTTAATATCCCAAATACCCTGGAATTTCAGATTATGAATGGTAAATATGGTCTTAATATTATGGAAATATGGATCTGCTGCAAATTCGTTTTTCAAATATACCGGGATGAATCCGGTCTGCCAGTCATGGCAATGGATCAGATCCGGTCTAAAATCGATCATCTTTAATACAGACAGCACTGCCTTTGAGAAAAATGTGAATTTTTCCACATCTCCTCTGATATCTCCATAAGGTTTTTCACCGCCAAAATAAAACAGATTATCGATAAAATAATAGGTGATTCCGTCTAACTGATAACGCATCACTCCGCAATGAGTATCTGTGAATTTTCCGCCATGGTTCAGATAAAAATGTCCCAGGTATTCGAATTCATTTCTATACTTATCAGGAATGCAACGATAATTCGGCAGGATTACACGTACATCAAACTCCTCTTTATTAAAAGCTTTTGGAAGTGCACCTGCTACGTCTGCAAGACCGCCTGTTTTAATAAACGGTACGCACTCAGATGTTGCGAATAAAATCTTTTTCATTGATTTTTCCCCCATAAAATAGTTTTTTCCGAATATAATTTTCTGTTTTTATGATACTCTAAATTTTCAGAAAAAACAACGAAATCTTAGGACTTTCCGCCAGATTATTCAAACTCTGCCTGACATACCATATTTTTGCAGTCAGACCTCTCCGGCATCTGTGCAAGCATGATGGCTGCAAGCATTAATGCACAGCCAAAAAATTCTCTTCCGCTCAATGTTTCCCGTAAGATCAGCCATCCTGCGATGACAGAAAATACGCTTTCCAGACTTAAGATCAAAGAAGCAACGGTCGGGTCTGTATGTTTCTGTCCGATAATCTGAAGGGTATAACCCAGTCCGCAGGAAAGTACCCCCGCATACAGAAGCGGAAGCCAGCCCTGCATGATTCCGCCCACAGTTGGTGTTTCAAATACAAATGCCATGATCGTCGAAAAGACACCGCATACGAGAAACTGTACACAGCTCATACGTACGCCGTCACATTTTGGTGAATAATGATCGATGATCATAATATGAATTGCAAAAAAGAAGGAACTGATCAGAATGAGAAAATCTCCTCTGGATAAGGAAAAGCTCTCACTGGTCATACAGAGCAGGTACAGCCCTGCCATTGCCAGCAGAACACCTGTCCACATTTTCCATCCGGCTTTCTTTTTCATGAAAATTCCCAGGATCGGGACGATGAGAATATACATTGCTGTGATAAATCCGGCTTTTCCGACTGTTGTCATGGAAATTCCTACCTGCTGAATGTTGCTGGCAATACAGAGCATCAGACCACAGCTGATCCCGCCCGGAATCCAGTCTCTATGCTCCTTTTTCCATTTGGAAAAGCATTCTTTCCCCATTTCTTTTTTCTTCTGCTGATCCATGATCAGGATCACCGGAATCAGTACCAGTCCTCCGATCAAAAATCTGCCGCCATTAAATGTCAAACATCCAATGGCATCACCGCCTACACTCTGCGCTACAAATGCTGCACCCCAGACAAGTGCTGTCAAAAACAACAGCAGTTCACTTTTCATCTTTCCTGTTTTTTTCATGTTTTTCATCCTTATCGTCCGATTTTTGAAATTACTTTTTTATTGATCTGTACCATAAAAATGGTGCACACACAAGTAGAAGCAATTTCTGCGATCGGGAACGCATACCAGACCAAACCTACATTTCCGCTTAAAGATAACAGATATGCCACCGGAAGCAGTACAACCAACTGTCTTGCGAAGGACATGAGCATACTGTAAACCGCATTTCCAAGTGCCTGGAATGCACTGGAACATGCAATGCCCACACCTGCAAAGACAAAGCTCAGACTGATGATCCGAAGCGCCGGAACACCGATCTGTAAAAGCTGATCCGATGCTTCAAACATTGCCAGAAGCTGATTCGGCAATGTCTGGAATACCAAAAGACCAATCACCATGATTCCTACTGCCAGTACAATACTGGTCTTTAACGCCTTTAACACTCGTTCTCTTTTTCCTGCACCGTAGTTATAGGAAATGATCGGAATCACTCCATTGTTCAGACCGAATACCGGCATGAAGATAAAACTCTGCAGTTTATAATAAATACCGAATACTGCGGCTGCGGTAGAAGTAAATCCTAACAAAATACGGTTCATACCATAATTCATAACAGAACCGATAGACGCCATGATGATTGAAGGAATTCCAATTCCGTAGATCTGTTTTACAACCGCAAATTCCGGTTTAAATCCTTTCAGATGAATCTGAACTTCATGATTTTTCTTATGATTCAAAATAATACCGATGATACCGCCTGCAATCTGGCCAAGAACGGTAGCCAATGCTGCTCCCGCAACACCCATTTTCGGCAGTCCGAAAAGACCAAAGATTAAAATCGGGTCCATGATAATGTTAATGATCGCTCCCAGTCCCTGAGAAACCATCGAGTAGATCGTTTTTCCTGTGGCTTGAAGCATACGTTCAAAGAAAATCTGTAAAAACATACCGATACTTAAACAGCAGCAGATCCGTACATATTCTGTACCATACTGAACGATTTCTTCAATGTTTGTCTGGCTTCTGAAAAATGCTTCTGCACCAAACAGCCCTACCAGTAAAAATACAACATAACTTGCAACTGCAAGAAATACTGCATGATTTGCAATCTGGCTTACCTTTTTATAATCTTTTGCACCAAGATTTCTTGCCAGAAGAGCATTCACACCTACTCCGGTTCCGGTTCCCACCGCGATCATCAGATTTTGGATCGGGAATGCCATCGAAACCGCTGTCAGCGCATTTTCGCTGATCTTCGCAACAAACACACTGTCTACGATGTTATATAACGCCTGCACCAACATGGAAGCCATGATTGGAAGGGACATCGTAATGATCAATTTTGTGATCGGCATTACGCCCATCTTGTTCTCCTGTTGTAATTCTTTTTCCATCTTTATTCTCCTATGTATTTCCTTAACTTTACGCATACTCTTTAGTATAACACAGAACACCTGATACAGCAACATTCCTTCCAAAGAACTTATCGGGTAAATGCAAGAAAAATGCAGCCCGAAGACTGCATTTTCTTATCATAAATAATTCTTTATTTCACTGTCTCTTTGAATGCAGATGCAACGCTTGCAATTCCCTGCAGTTCTGATGGAAGAAGGATGGTGGTCGCCTGACCGTCTGCTACTTTTTCGAACGCTTCCAGACTCTTTAATTTGAGTACCGCTTCATCTGCGCCTGCTTCTTTCAGCATACGGATTCCATCTGCATTTGCCTGCTGAATTGCAAGGATCGCTTTCGCTTCCCCTTCTGCCTCACGGATCATCTTTTCTTTCGCAGCGTCTGCTCTGAGAATCGCTGCTTCCTTATCGGCTTCCGCACGTAAGATGGCAGATTCTTTTTCCCCTTCTGCTTCCAGAATCTTTGCTCTCTTATCCCCTTCTGCACGGGTTACGGCTTCTCTTCGTTCACGTTCTGCTTTCATCTGTTTTTCCATGGCACTCTGGATTTCTGCCGGAGGAACGATATTTTTTAATTCCACACGATTGACTTTAATTCCCCATGGGTCTGTTGCCAGATCCAGTGCTGCACGCATCTGGGTGTTAATGGTTTCACGGCTGGTCAGTGTCTGATCCAGTTCCAGATCACCGATGATATTACGAAGTGTGGTTGCGGTCAGATTTTCAATGGCCAGCATTGGTTTTTCCACACCGTATACAAACAGCTTCGGATCTGTAATCTGATAAAACACAACACTGTCAATGCTCATCGTTACATTATCTTTCGTGATTACCGGCTGCGGTGGGAAATCTGCTACCTGTTCTTTCAAATTTACCCTTTTTGCCACGCGGTCGACCACCGGAAGTTTCACATGAAAACCTACATTCCAGGTTGCCTGATATGCTCCCAAACGTTCAATCACGTATGCCTTTGCCTGCGGAACAATGGTAATACATGGCACCAAAACCATGATCAAAAGGATCAATAAAATAATCAATAAAATAAACATACACTTTCTCCTTTTCCTTAGTTCTTTTCTTCGTCAGCTTCTACGATCAGCTTCACTCCCTGAATAGCAGTGATTCTGACGATCTGCCCCTGGACAAAATGATCTTCTGCATTTTTGCTTCTGGCAGTCCACTCCATTCCGTCAACTGCTGCCATTCCAGATTCCTGCAGATTCCATATGTCTGCCGTTACCACTGCCTTTTTCCCGATCAGACGATCCAGATTGGTCGTGGTCCGCTCTCTGTTAAAATATTTTACAGCAACCGGGCGTGTAAAACATAACAGCACCAGCGAAAGGATCAGAAATACCGCCAGCTGGAAATAAATATTTCCACCCAGAATTTCTACGATCAAAGCTCCCATCGCTCCGCCGGTAAACCAGATCGTCGTCAGACCAAGAGTCCCAATTTCGATCACCAACGTCACGATCAAAACGATGATCCACAGGATCATAATTTCGTTCATTCCACCACCGTCCTTTCAAGAGCCGGATCTCTTTTGTTTTCATTCTAATCCATTCTGTAGGATTCAGCAATGAAAATCCGCTTTATTTTTCCATTTAGAAAGATCTTCTTCGCTATTTTTCTATTTCTTCTAAGATGTCATATAATTCTTGAATTTCTTCTTTGGACAATGCCTGTTTTTTGGTAAATGCACTGACCATCATTCCCAGACTTCCATGGTAAACTCTGTCCAGGAAATGTTCTGCTTCCTGCAATGCTGCACATTCTCTTGTAATCCTTGGATAAAAAGTCTTCACACTTCCGGAATTTTCTGCACGCACTGCATCTTTCTCTTCCAGCCGGCGCAGCAATGTCAACGTCGTACTTCGACTCCATCCTTTTCGTTCCTTTAACCAGTCAATGATCTCTCTGCCGGTACGCGGTACTGCTTCCCACAGACACTCCATTACATTCCATTCTGCTTCTGTCAGATTAATTTTTGCCTGTTCCATACTAACTCCCTTCTACTTCCAATCCGCAAACACCTGATATTCCAAATTCCTACCGGATGCCTCCCATTGTTCCTCCAGTTTCAATGCCTGCTCTCTATCCATCACCACTTCGATCCCCTCTTGAACATAGTACCATTCTATCTCCTGCTTTTCACCAGACCATTGCGTATATAGTTCCTCATCTATTCTCATAAATGTTTCCTCTGCCGGATCAAAAACTCCTTTTTGATAACTCGAATCTGCCGCACCGCCAGATCCCATACGATAAAGGGAATGACCATCGTTTCCGATCATGTAAAGATTTCGTTCCCAGCCTTCCAGCGCCAGAAACGGAATTCCGTATTCCAACGACGCATCCAGCGTATAAACAGCAAATACATAGCCATCTACCAGATTCCAAAATTCATTATCGATCCATCCGATCAGCAGTTCCTGTATTCCATCTGCATTCAGGTCATAAAAAGCATATCCAATCTTTGATAAAAGCTCTTTTTTTCTGTCCCCTTCCCAGCTCCAATAGGGATTTATCACTGAAGCCGGAAGAGACGATTCCTCGTCCGCACCATTTTGTTTCGCTGCCAATGCGTTATAATACTGATCTAAAATCACTGCGTAAGGATCAGAATCCTTATAAGGTCCTTTGACTTCCGTGACCGTTTCAATTTCTTCATCCATAACCACCAGATAATATCCGCCGTCAAAGATTAATTTTATATGCGTATAAACAGTATCATTCAGATCCGTCGCTGTAAATCCTACGATTTCTTCTCCTTGATAAACACCACTGTGGTCTAAAAACCACATAGGAACCGCACCGTGTCCCTCCAATTCCTTTTTGTAAAACGGAGAATCCACTTGCTGTACATCAGAATAATGGAACCGTCTTGCATTGACAAAAATCATTTCTGGAGTCTCATCACCGCTTAACGTAAAACCGTAATTTCTTGTATAAAACGCAAGACTTTTTTTCAAAAATTCTTCACTTTTGCCAAAAACAAAACGGCTTCTGCCATCTGTGGTATAAGTACATTCCTTTACCTGATATCCCGTCAAAGTGTAAAGTTCCTTCAAAGCCGTCTGGGCAAGGGTTTCCCTCTCCTCTTCAGAAGCCCACGGTTCTTCGCTATAATGATCCCAGCCAACCTCCGTATTATCTACATAGGTCAGCACTGCTTCCGTATATCCTTTCCGCTGCATCGCATCTGCATGTTCCACCAGAATATCAATCTTGGAAGCAGACTCTTCCTGTTTCATCGTTTCCTGCACTGGAATTTCTTCCGGCTTTTCCGCCTCTTCTGTATCGGAATCTTCTATATCAGAAACCGTTTTCTCCCTTTTCACACCTCCGGTAAATGCAGCCGCTGAAGCTGCTCCTGCCACAAGAAGCACCAAAAGAACAGCATAAAAACGAAATTTTGGTTTTTTCGCAATCAGCCGGATTCGCTCTTTGATCCTGCTTTTCTCAGAAGTCATGGTCGTAGCCGCAACAAAAAGATTCTGGCGTTTTTCACAAGTCAATCGAATCAACGTTTTTCCATAGGCTGCCCGCTCCTCTTCTCCCAGTTTCTTTATGGTTGCTGCATCACAGGAAAGTTCCGCATCCTGCTTTGACAATTTAGCCGCCACCCATACGAGAGGATTGAACCAATGAATGACCAGACATAGGCAGCGAAGAACCGACCAGAACCGATCTCCCTGTTTCAGATGAGACAGTTCGTGGGCAATCGTATGGCGAAGCATCACCGAATCTTCTGCCGCTTCCAAGGTTACATAAATTGCCGGAGAAAACAAACCAAAAAGACACGGTGTTTTTAATTTTTCCACACAATATACCGGAAGTTTTTCTCTCTGCTCTTCCATAAGGATTCTTGTCCGATACAGCTCTTTTCGAAACCGAAGATTGGACATCATAAAAAGTACGGCGCAGCATGCCGATCCTAAAATCCAGATTCCAAGAAGAATCGGTTGAAGATCGATCTTATACTCTTCCGGATCTTCCAAAGGAACGGTTTGCGGCAGTTCTGACACATACTCCGATGTATCCCGTATCTCTGTAATTCCATCATAAATCTTTATCCCTTCCTTTTGCGAAGGCAAATCTGTATGCTGGATTTCCTGCTCTATCTCCATACGGGAAATGACCTGATTCGATAAATTTTCAAAACTTAATATACTGGTTCCGAAATGAAACGGGTATAACAGCCGAACCGCAACCAGAAGCCACAATGCATACCGAAGCCCGGGACGAATTTTCTCCTTAAACACTCCTCTTAAACAGATGATTAAAACGATTAAGATGCTTGACGAAATAATCCACCGAATCATACGCTACCTCCCTGTAGTTTGTCTACATTTGTAAACTCATTATAGATTTCATGTCTACACTTGTCAACTACGCATTTCAAACATCTGCCTAACCACTCACTTTAATTCTATCCCTAGAATCTCGGATTTTAACTTTTTTCTATCTTTTCTTTTTCGCACAAAAAAATAACCGCCACCTTTGTGCGATTATTTTTTATTCATGCCACCGACTAATCGTCAGCCGGAAGCACCTATTTAGATTAATAATAACTCTGTGTTCTATCTCAATATTTTTTCTGCAATCCCTATCGGTTCTGGAAAACCTGATTTTTTTAAAATGCACAAAAAAAACACCGCCCCCAAGCCCGAAATGTCTTGAAAACAGTGCTTCAATGCACCTTCAGGGGCTCGAACCCTGGACACCCTGATTAAGAGCCATATATTATAACGTGTCGCAAGAAAAAAGACCTCTTCGCAAATCTGCGTTGAAGTCTTATTTTTAATACGGGGGATTTCCCATGATTCTGTCTTTTATATCATTTGCGATTTCATTCGCTGACATTCGGTAGATTTCTATTTCCCCATGTTCTTGCTCAAATTCAGCAATATGTTTTTCAACTATAAATTCCAACTCTTTTGCCAAACTTCTTTTGTTATATCTCGCTATAGTTTTCATTTTGATAATATTTTCATCAGAGGTGTTGGCTTTAATGACTGGTAACTTTGATGGCATAAACTTTCCTCCTTAAATTTCAAAAAGTAGATTGACAGTCGTACTACTTTTGTGCTACTTTATAGGTGGTTCTCGGGTAGTACGACCTTGTTACCCAGACAGTTCTACTAAATGGATTATACTTTAATAATTTTACATTTGCAAGATTAACCTCTTTTTTGATGCCGGGGTGTATGAATGAGCGTGCACTCCTTTCATGCCGGACACCAGTGGGTGACGTAGAAACCCACGGCGAATCGTGGCGGTATGATTCAAGGTCTTGGTTCGCGAACGAACGTAGTGAGTTGTTTAATTGCTTGCTCGGTGCATAGCGTTGATTTTGCCAACGACCAACCACCGCGGTGCTGTGATTCAACACATGATATTGTGACTTGGCTACCTTCTCGATCTCCTCCATTTTGTAGACTTGGCAACGTGAGTGATAACATGATTCAGGTGTAACTTGCTTTTTCAACCGCTCCCTATGCCACTAATTAGAAAGGAATGACAATGAAAGAACGTGATTTTGAATTATCAGAACTCTATTTTTTGCAGTCAGAATTAAAGATTTCTATTGAACGGCTTATAGAACGTGGATTCTTTAGTAAAGATTGTATGGACTATGACTGGGTACATTATAAACTTTTAGTTCGTCACTATAAAAAGATTCAAGCGTTGATTCTCGATACTCTTGATACTTTTGATGAAATGTACTGTGACATTTATGGGACAGAGGATGTTCCTGATGATGATTGCTAGGAAGTGTGAGTGTGTGGTTGGTGGGGTGTGTGGCTCTCCCTCTGGGAGTCCACCACCACACCCTATCAATTTCATTCAGGACTTACCATATAGTAAGGTGTCTATTACTTGATAATAGTAACACTTAAGGAACATAGTGTTTTTTATCATCCAACGCTTGCATTTCAATTTCATAATCTGAAAAATTCGTATTTACCCCCGGATAGTAACACGGGGGTACAAAATACAGAAAGGTAGAGAAAATGATTCAGGATAACAAACTTTCAAATGGTTTATATGCTTCTGTAGACTGGCTTTCTTTTACTGTGAAGCAATATAGTGATGTTTTAAAGGTAGTGGAGTTTTTAGGATTTACTCCTAAAGACTTTACAGTAATTGGATTTGGTGGAAATGGATATAGAAATAGATTAGAACACGTTACTGCCAATAGTCTTAAAATATATTTTGATGGTGCTAAAGAAGATATGGGTATTCATGTTGATGTTTCAGGTGGTGCGATTTCTGTTCTTCTTGAAGCTTATATGACTGTACGTACTCCATTTGGTAGAGGTAGATTAGTTGATGATTTTAAAAAATCTATACCTACTCATTTTTACTCTGAAACTTTAGTTCATTTGCTGACAGATGTTTTTGAAATCGGACATTTTACCCGTGTAGACCTTGCTATTGATGATTTTGGTAGTAATTATTATACAACTGTAGATTTAATCGAAAAACGAAACTCTCGGTCTTTTGTTTCTAAATGGCGCAGTGTGCGAAATCTTGAAAACGATGAACTTACAAACGAAAGATTGGGTCATACTGTTTACTTTGGAAGTAAAGAAAGTGAAATCATGCTTCGTGTATATGATAAACAACTTGAACAGAATAATGGTCTATCTCCTGATAGTGAAAAATATATACATATTCCGTGGACACGTTGGGAACTGCAACTCCGTGGAGAACGCGCAAATCAAGCTGCGGAACACCTTTCAACTGGAAAGAATGTAGGTTCTGTTGCTATAGGCATACTTTCACACTATCTCCGCATTATTGAGCATGACGATTGTAATCGGAGCAGATGTTCTAATGAATTGAAATGGGATTTATTTATTGATGAAATTGAAAAGCTGTCTCTAACTGTCCGTAAATGTGAAAGAACATTAGAACTTAAAGAACAAGCCTTGGAACGTCAGTATGGTGGAAGAATGGCAATGCTTGTCCTCGCTCATGGTGGAGATGTAACATTTTTACATAATATGGCATATAGAAACATGCACCGCATGAGTCCAAATGATATAGGGCAATTTAGAAAAGAATGTCCTGATTTATATGCAGAATATTTTGATGTGAGTTAATAAGATTGGTCTAGCGAAAATTACGAAAGGGAATGTTATGACTGTTCAGGAAGCATTTGAACGCTTTATCTTAAAAAAGAAACTTAAAAATCTATCGCCTAAGACGATTCAAAATTATACAGACTTTCTCATGCCTTTCCTGTCTTATCTTGGAAAAGATACGGATATTTCGTTAATCACAACTGATTTGGTCTTGGGTTACATTTCTTCATTGTATGATAGGAAGTTAGCTGATGCCACACGTGCTACATATATCCGGCATATCAAAGCTTTTTTACGTTGGTTAAAGGATTGCTATAATATTCCGGTTGCGTTGTCTGAAATTGAACTCCCAAAGACCGGGAAAAAGCTTGTTCATATTTTATCTGCTGATGATATTAAGCATTTGTTTGCATCTGTGCATTGTGAGTCTGAATGGCTCACAAAAAGAAACTGCTCCATTATTGCCCTAATGCTTGGCTCCGGGTTACGTCAGAGTGAAGTTACCACTTTGAAATGGGAAAATGTCTATTTTGATGATGGTTACGCTCTTGTCTGCGGAAAAGGCTCCAAGGAACGTTGTGTTCCCCTAGGATCCACTGTGAGTAGGTATCTAAAAGATTATCGTTCCGAGTGTCCTTTTTCAAATGATTATGTTTTTGTTTGCCGACGTGGGAAACCTATTACAAACAATGCAATCAAACAGCTGATGCAGAAGTTAAAACAGGAAACCGGGATAAATTTTTCTTCTCATAAACTTCGGCATAACTTTGCAACGAACTTCTGTAAAGATTCCTTGGAGACTACCGGGCAATGTGATGCCTTTACGCTGCAAGTTTTGATGGGGCATGAAAATGTAAAGACCACTGAAAAATATATGCATTATGCCAGTAGCTTGATAGCTTCAAAGAACGCTCATTCTCATTTAGATGCCGTATTTGGTGTCTAGGATTTTGACTTTTTTCCTCTCTCTTTTTATCCAAAAAAATCCCCGACTGCATGTCAGTCGAGGACTTTTTGATATTTCCGAAAAAAGCTTGATTTTACTAGGTTTTTGGCACAAAAAAACACCGCCCCCAAGCCCGAAATGTCTTGAAAACAGTGCTTCAATGCACCTTCAGGGGCTCGAACCCTGGACACCCTGATTAAGAGTCAGGTGCTCTACCAACTGAGCTAAAGGTGCATATATTTTTCAACGCAAAATTGATTATATACAGTTCTTTTCAAAAATGCAAGTACTTTTTTGAATTTTTTTCATTTTTCGTCACAAAACCTGTTTCGCAGTTTCCATTGGCAGAAACAGGTTCTGTCATTTTCTTCAGAGTCAATGCCGTCAGCTGTACTGCCCCGCATTGACTCTGAAGTTTTCTGAAAAATTTCCGTATCTTAACGGTCAGCGATCAATTTACAGATCGGATTTCCCATGGAAGAAAACTTTTCTTCGTATTCTGTCATAATATTTCCCTGATTCATTTCTTCATTATGATGCAGATCAAAGGTATATGCTTCCAGATTCCATCCGGCTTCTTTGACAGATTCTAAAGAGAACTCAAACAATGGACGATTGTCCGTCTTAAATTCTACTTTTCCGTCCTTTTTCAGAATTTTATTGTAACGTCCGAAAAATGTTGTGCTGGTCAGACGTCGTTTCGCATGACGATCCTTCGGCCATGGGTCAGAGAAATTCAGATAGATTCCATCTACTTCCCCCTCTGCAAATACTTTTTCAATATTTTCCGCATCCATACGGATAAATACCAGATTCGGAAGCGGTACTTCTTCCATATCCATTTTTTCCAGTGCACGGAGCAGGACGCTGCTGTATTTTTCAATTCCTACATAGTTATTTTCCGGATGACGTTTTGCCAGTTCCATAATAAACTGCCCTTTTCCCATACCTACTTCGATGTAGATCGGATGATCATTTCCGAAAATTTCATGCCATGTTCCGGCCTTTGTTTCTTCTTCATGTACCACATAATCACTGGCTCCGATCACTTCTCTGGAGCCTTTAATATTTCTTAAACGCATCTTTTTCTCCCTTATGCTTTAAACTTCTTTCTATCTTACACTAAATATCCCAAAATGAAAAGCTCCGACCTGTTTCAAAATTTTCTGACAATTTGATTTTCTTTTTCAACAAATTTTGACAGCAAAAAAGTCAATCTTTTTTTTGGAAAAACTATCCACATTTTAAATCTTTATCAAAAATAAACAAAACATTTGTTTTTTAAAAAAATATGTAAACCACATTTTTTTCAATTTATTTTTGTGGATAACGTGGATAACTCGGTTGATAACTCAATTTTTGTCCGTTTTTCTACATTTTTCAATGTGGATAACTTTTTTCGGTTTTTTTTAAGTTTGTTGCATTTTTTTCTTTCATTTTTTTTCATTGTGCAAACTGCTGATTTCATTTTTTTCTTCCACATATTTTATCCACACACCAAATGTGGAAAATGTGGATAAATGGGGATATCTTTTCCACACCTTAATTTTCACCGAAAACAAATTTTTCTACTGCATAAGCAACGCCGCTCTCTTCATTTGAAAGCGTTACAAAATCAGAAATCTCCTTAATCTGCTCTGTGGCATTTCCCATAGCCACAGCCACATGAGCTTCCTGCAGCATATACAGATCATTTTCTGAATCTCCGCATGCCATGGTCTGATCCATTGCCACGCCAATCTTTTCTGCCAGAAAACGCAGCCCGGTTCCTTTGGTCACTCCGGCTCTGGTAAATTCCAAATTATGAAATCCGCCGCACAGATACTGCACCTGTGGATAGCGATCCAGCATTTTTGCAGTTGCTTCCCGGTCAAGATAGGTACCGTCTTCTAAAAGTGCAAAATTTATCGTCACTTTTTCCGCATTTCTTCCACATCCTTTTAAAAATGGTATGATGTCATCCACAAAATTTCTTGTGTTTTCAATATGCTCATACAAAGATTCCGGCATATCCATTTTTCGGATATTGTGGCAGACAGATTTTGGACAATATACCAGACCGTCCACATAGACATCATAATAAACATCCAGCTGATTTAATTCTTCTAAAATATCATATACCACTTTATTGTCCAGACAATCTGAAAATACACATTCTTTCTCCGGCAGCCGATAAACACCGGAACCATTTCCGGTCACAGCATACCGTACTCCAATCTGGCAGAGCATTTCTACCGGAAGTTCTGCATAAGCTCTTCCGGTGGCAACTGCCACTGCTACCCCTGCTTCTGTAGCACGTTTTAAGGTTTCTCTGTCTTTTGCAGAAATCTCACCTTCCCGATTAAACAAAGTTCCATCCATATCCAATGCGATCAATTTAATCTGACTCATGTTATTCTCCTTCGTTCTTTCTGTTTTATCCTTCCAGAATTTTCACACACTCCTTACAGCACCTTTGGTGCTTACCTTATTCTATACAATCTCTTCAAAAATCACAAGAAACTCCATTCCTAACTTTTCAAAAACATCAAAAAAAGAGAACCTGTTTTTACAAGTTCTCTTTCATAATCTTAACCCAGATCATCATTTCATGATTCATTTAAAATACGCTGACACATTCCGAATCCGGACAACTCTTTTATCTTTTGAATGAATGTTCCAAATTTTTTTCTATAAAATTAGAAGATTCGTCTGACTGCAAGAACCTGACGATAATTTACAGGAGAAGTAAATTTGATTCCTGTCTTCGCTGTACTTGCATGTACGATCGTATTATTTCCTACATAAATTCCTACATGACCGCTGTAACAGATGATGTCACCCGGCTGTGCTTCACTTAAAGAAACACCATATCCGACACTGCGTAATGCACTGGATGAATGCGGAAGTGAAACACCAAAGTTTGCATACACACTCATAACAAATCCGGAACAATCCGCACCGTTTGTTAAACTGGTACCGCCATATACATATGGATTTCCAACAAACTGGCTTGCAAAACTTGCAACAGAACGTCCTGAAGAAGATCCGGCAGAATTTCCAACCTTCTGGCTGCTCTTTCCTGCTTTTTTCGCTGCTGCTGCATTTGCTGCTCTTCTTGCTTCTTCTTCTTTTCTCAGACGGGCTTCTTCCTCTTCTTTGGATTCTGCCTGTACATAATCTGTACGAAGTGTTACATAGTCAAGAGATACCCATCCGTCACCTTCTTCGATGGACACTTTTACCCAGCCTTCTGCTTCTTCCTTTACGACCAGTTCGTCGCCTTCCGGAATCAGACCTAAAATGGAGCTTTCTGTCGTTGCTTCTTCACGTACACGAAGTGTCTGTGTTACAACCGTTGCCATTCTTGTTCCTACTTCTTTGGCAAGTGCTTCTGCTTCTTCACCAACTACGACATATTCTTTTTTTACATAACCTTCTTTGATCGAACCGGAGGAAATTTTATACCATCCATCTGTCTCTTCTAAAACTTTTCCTGCAGATTTATCGTATAACTTTCCTACGATCTCATCATTCTCGCTTGGGCCTTTTCTTACATTTACGTAATTGTTTACCTTTGCGATGCAGATATTTTTGTTTGCTGCAGTGGTATCAAGATATTCTTTGATCTTGATTTCTGCATTCACTGTATTTTCTTCATAGGCTTCCAGCACCGTTGTAATTCCGGCATTTCCACCCAGACTTAAACCTGCAGCTTTGGTATCCATACCATTGATTGATAAGAATGCCACAGCTGCTAATATATAGATCAGAATTTTATTTCTCATGTGTACCCCTAATTTATCTCTTTCTTATTTCATTTTTCGAATGTTTGTTACAAAATTGTTACAATTAATATAACAACTCTTCTTATTTTTGTCAACCTATGGTAAAAATTGTACTGCACCGCTGCCATGATATTTCCCTTCTTATGAAAATTTCAAAAATCAGTTTGCAAACAGCGATTTTTTCTATATACTAACTAACGTGATCTTTTGCAGATCAACGATTTCATTCTATTCGGTAAAATAGAATCAGAAAGGGAAAAGGAACGATAGAATGGCAGAACAGAAACAACAGAAAAAAATTGCCGTGATCAATGACCTGTCCGGATTCGGAAGGTGTTCTCTGACCGTGGAACTTCCGATCATTTCTCATATGAAGGTTCAGTGCTGTCCGATCCCTACTTCCATTTTCAGCAATCATACCGGCTATGACAGTTTTTATTTTGATGATTTTACAGAGCATATGATTCCTTACATTGAAGAATGGAAGAAACTTCATCTGGAATTTCAGGGGATCTGTTCCGGATTTCTCGGATCTGCCAGACAGATCGAAATCGTAAAAAATTTTTTCAAGCATTTTAAATCAGAAGAAACCATTGTGATCGTAGACCCGATCATGGGAGATGACGGGATTCCTTATGCTACCTACACCGACGAAATGTGCCGTCTGATGAAAGAATTGATTCCATATGCAGACATTATCACTCCCAACCTGACAGAAGCCTGCATTTTGACAGATACACCGTATAAAGAGCACTGGAAGCAAAAAGAACTGGTTCTTCTGACAGATCAGTTAGAAGCACTTGGCCCGAAAAAAGTGGTGATCACAGGCATTCCCCAAGGATCCTATGTAGCAAACTATTGTCATGAATCCGGCAAAGAACCTTCTATAATAAAAACACATAAAGTAGGCACCACCCGCTGCGGCACCGGAGATATCTTTTCTGCCATCATTGCAGCAGATGCGGTAAATGGAACGGATTTTTATACTTCTGTACGAAAAGCTTCTTTATTTATTAAACAATGTATTTTAAAATCCATTGAGATGGACATTCCTTTGACCGATGGTGTCTGCTTTGAAGAAATGCTCCACAAATTAAAATAGGAACAAGTTTAAAAATTTTATAGAAAAAATTCAAAAAGAGGGTTGCATTTTCCCTCTTTTTCTTATATTATAATATCAGTAACAGTTATTGTTATTAAAGAAAGGAGGACATATGGCAACATTAAAAAGAAGCCGTCAGAGAGACTGCATCAAAGAATTTCTTATGACACGGCACGATCATCCTACCGCTGATGTGGTATATACCCACGTAAGAGAAGAATTTCCAAACATCAGTCTCGGTACTGTTTACAGAAACCTCTCTCTTCTCTCAGAGATCGGCGAGATTCAGAAAATTACCTGTAACGGTCCTGACCGATTCGATGCCAATGTTATGCCGCACTATCATTTTACATGTACCAGCTGCGGCTGTGTGGAAGATCTGGAATTCGAACAGAATCCGGCAATTCCTACCATTGCTCCCAAACATTTTCACGGGATGATCCAGCAGATCAATTTAAACTTTTCCGGAATCTGCGAATCATGTATTAAAAAATCCTAAATCGGCAAAATAAGTATTGACAAATGAAATAAATATGGTATAGTTAAATCAGTAATAATTACTATTATCATTAAAGAACTTTAAGAAGCAGATGCTTCAAAAAATAACGCAGTGTTACAAGGCAAAAATCAAAATTTTTCACATTACCTGCGTAAATAAAAATTTTAATCATAAAGGAGAAAAAGTTATGGCAAAGTATGTATGTTCAGTATGCGGTTATGTTCACGAAGGAGACTCAGCTCCGGAAGTATGTCCAGTATGTAAAGTACCGGCAGACAAATTCATCAAACAGGAAGAAAGCAGCTTATCATGGGCAGCAGAACACGTAGTAGGTGTTGCAGAAGGCGCTCCGGAAGACATCATCATGGATTTAAGAGCAAACTTCGAAGGTGAATGCTCAGAAGTAGGTATGTACCTTGCAATGGCAAGAGTTGCTCACAGAGAAGGTTATCCTGAAATCGGTTTATACTGGGAAAAAGCTGCTTACGAAGAAGCAGAACACGCTGCAAAATTCGCTGAATTATTAGGCGAAGTTGTAACACCAAGCACAAAGAAAAACCTCGAAATGAGAGTTGCTGCTGAAAACGGTGCTACTGCTGGTAAATTTGACCTTGCAAAACGTGCAAAAGAATTAAACTTAGACGCAATCCATGATACCGTACATGAAATGGCTCGCGACGAAGCTAGACACGGAAAAGCATTCCAGGGTCTCTTAGAAAGATATTTTGGATAATCAATCCTCAATATATACTGCCTCTTAGACAAAAGGAACAGAGTGATCTGTTCCTTTTTTATATTACAAGAACAACTTAATACAAATACACTTCTTTTCTGTCTCTAACCCTCCCTTTCGTAGAATTTTGATAGTTTTTTGCTGAAAATTGCATTTACCTCTTTGAACTTCTTTTGTAAAATTTGAACAGAAACTTGTTATTACACTAAAAGCAATGTTGAACATCTATGGGATTCTTTCGCTTTAAAAAGCGAAAGCACAAGTATCTTGTGTCATCACAGATGCGAATGGTATTTCTGTTCAGACAAATACTGTAACACTTACCATGGCTGAATAAATAAAGATTTTTTTCAACTCCCTTTAATTTATGAAAAGAGCGGAACCACTCTCGTGGTTCCGCTCTTACCCTTTATTTGATCTATTTTTACAGCTGCAATTTCTCCGGATAGGATGCGATTGCTCCCGCTTTCTGTACACTTGCTCCGCAATATTGATTTGAAAATGCCAGAAACTGTTCTAACTGTTCTTTGGAAAGCGCTCCTAACGTCTTTTCATCTACTCCATTTTCCCAAAGCTGGTATAAAAAGGATCCGATAAATGCATCTCCTGCACCGGTCGTATCGACTGCTTTTACCGGTTTGCTGGCAGAAAAGGCATTCTGCTCTTTCGTATAAGCACTTGCACCTGCCGCTCCCTGGGTATACAGGATCAGCTGCACATTTCCCACAAACAGCTGCGGCAATGCTTCTTCCATCTTTGTTTTTCCGGTAATGAATTCCAGTTCTTCATCTGAAATTTTCAAGATATGGGCTTTCGGAAGAAATTCTAAAATTACATTTCTTAACTGATCCAAATCTTCCCACAATGCCAGTCGAAGATTCGGGTCAAAACTGATCAGTCCCTGATTTTCCAGTGTATATGCAATCGCAGCTTCGTGCGCTTCTTTCATAGGCTGACTGCTCAGTGCTACCGAACAAAAATGAAGGGCATAGGCATCTGAAAACCACTCTTTCTGCAGTACCTTTGCATCTAAGAGCATATCTGCACTTGGATTTCTGTAAAAGGAAAATTCCCGATTTCCATCTTCTTTTAGTGCTACAAAGGCAAGTGCCGTATTGGCTTTTCCGGTTCTCTGGATATAACTGCAGTCGATATTATATTTTTCAAACTCTTCAATAATCTTATCTCCAAAAGGATCCTTGCCAAGCTGTGTGATCATTGATGCGTTTCCGCCTAACTTCGAAAATGCTCCACAGACATTTGCCGGTGCTCCGCCGACTGCCGGCTGAAAACCGCACACCTCTTTGATCGGCTTTCCGGTCTCTTCCGGGATAAAATCGATGAGAGCTTCACCAATTGCCATTAATTTCTTCATATCGTTCACCCTTTCCATTTCTGTTCTGAAATTTTTCATCTATTTTCTGAAATCTACCTTGAGTCCATTCAGATACCAAAGTGTATTTTCTGCAGTTCCGCTGACTTTTACTGTCCGCTGGGTATGATCCATGTAAAATCTGCTGGTCATAACCGCTTCCCCATCATTGATATAAATTTCTATCATGGAAGTATCTGCAAAGATCTGCACATTTCTGAACTGTCCCAGTTTCATCCGTCGTATGGTTCTTCCTCTTCCGCAGGCATCTGACAGAGCTAAGGATAATACACCTTCGTCCTGACGATATTCTAAAGTTACAGATTCTTTTCCGTCGGTAAGCTGAACAGAAACATTTTCCTGCGTATCTTTTCCGCAAACAGTCAGCTCAAAAACCTCATTTTCCAAAAGATAGGTTTCTCCGGCATCAATCCTGCACTCTGTATCTCTTAACTGCTGCAGCTCTCTGATTGGATTTTGATAAATTTTTCCATCTTTTGCCGATAATTCTCTTGGCAGCGTCAGCGCATGCTGCCAGCCGTTCTGCACCGTTGGCTCATTGTCATATGCCGCATCCGGAATGCCAGCCCAGCCGATGAGAATCCTTCTTCCATCTTCCGTTTCAAAAGTCTGAGGTGCATAGAAATCAAATCCCATATCCCATTCCTGAAAAGCAGAACCATCGACTTTTTCATAAGTTTCCCATGTTTCCGGTGCTTTTTCAAGCAGAAGATAACCGGACTGATACACATTTTGGAATCGATAGGTTTCTTCATCCAAGCCTTGCGGAGAAAAAGATAAGATGTTTGCTTCTCCCAGTTCAAAGTAATCCGGACATTCCCACATATATCCAAAAGGTGTTTCTGTGGTAATTTCCTTGACAAACCGGAAATTTTTTTCATCTTTTCCCTGAAACAGAAGAACTGCTCCCTGATCCAGGGTACGATCTTCTCTGTCTGCACCATATTTACGTCCGCCCTGAACCATATAAAACTGATCATCCCGAACCCAGACTTTCGGATCCCGGATATGACAGGTATAGGTATCCGGATAATCCGCAGAGGTCATCAGCAGCTGTTTTTCAGAAAACTCCCTGCCGTCCACGCTTTGGATCAGCACCGTATTTGCACCTCTGCCTGAACAGATGTAATCATGAATTCCTTCTTCCTTTACATTTCCGGTATAATACAGATTCATTTTTCCTTCACGGATACAGGCAGATCCGGAATAAACCCCATCTTTATCAAAGGCTTCATCAGGAAAAAACAACGTTTCTTCCTGCTTCCAGCAAAGGAAATCCTTTGATGTGTAATGTCCCCATGCTTTTAAGCCATCTCCTGACGGACTTTCCGGAGAATACTGAAAAAACACATGATAGATTCCATGAAACTGACATAATCCGTTTGGATCGTTCAGCCAGCCCACCGGCGGCATCAGATGCAGTTTCAAACGGTCAGGATCCGTTTCCCGCTGTGCCCCTGCCTCCGCTTTTTCCGTTTTCTCTTTCCATCTGTAAAACAGTTCCTTATTATCGTCTGATCTTTTTCTCATAAAAATCCTTTCCAGAACCTACTTTGATCACTTCTATTCCTCGATTCCATTGGTAACGATTACCGGGATCGTCACATCATAACCGGCTGCTTTGATCTGCTCCAGATCAAATTCCATTAACAGCTGTCCTTTTTTGATCTGCTGTCCCTGGTTTGCATATACCGTAAATCCTTTACCGTTTAACTCTACGGTGTTTAATCCAACATGGATCAAAAGGTCGACTCCATTCTCACTGCTCAGTCCAATGGCATGTTTGGTATCTGCGATCATAGCTACGGTTCCGTCAAATGGTGCATATACTTTTCCTTCTTCCGGAACTACTGCAAAGCCTTTTCCCAGAACTTCCCCTGCGAAGATTTCATCCTGCACTTCTGCCAGCGGAATCACAGTTCCTGCAACCGGAGCACTGATCTCTTTTTCTTCTGCCTTCGTTTCGATGCTCAAAGATTCTTTTTCTTTCTGTACCGGTGTTTCTTTTTCACGATACAGAATCCAGCATAATCCGAACGCAACTGCTGCAGAAACGATCATTTCCAATGCGTATGCGAATGTATGACCTGTTGTGATCAGGAAACCAAAGATACCTGTAATGCCATAAGCGCTGGCTCCGATCTGGAAGATTCCTGAAAGAAGTCCGCCGCAGGCACCGCCTACACAGCCTGCAATAAATGGTTTCATATAGCGGATATTGACACCGAAAATGGCCGGTTCCGTAATTCCCAAAAACGCGGATAAAGATGCCGGAAATGCCATTGATTTTGTTTTCGCATTCTTAGTCTTCACTGCAACTGCCAATGCTGCGGCACCCTGTGCTACGTTTGCTGCTGTTGCGATCGGCATCCATGTATTGATCCCATTCTGACTTAATAATCCTGCTTCTAAAGCGTTATACATATGATGAAGTCCTGCAACGACAGTCGGTGCATAAAAAGCACCTGCGATTGCGGAACCGATTCCAAAAGGAAGTGTGATCAGACCAACGGCTGCACCTAACACCCAGTTTTCCACCGTAGAAAATACAGGACCGATCGCAGTCAGTGTTACATATCCTGTGATCAGGACGGTTACTAACGGTGTTACAAACAGATCGATAATTTCAGGAACGATCTTATGCAGTTTCTTTTCAATCACAGACATGAGCCATACTGCAATGATCACCGGGATTACGTGTCCCTGATAGCCCACCAGCTGGATATCATACAATCCAAACCAAACAGACGCGGTCGGGATTTCTGCTGCTGCCATACCGGATACAGACCATGCATTCAAAAGATCAGAATGAATCATGATCATACCCATCACTGCACCTAAGAACTGATTTCCTCCAAAGGTTTTTGCTGCGGAAACAGCAATCAGGATTGGAAGATATACAAATGCTGCATTACTGAACAGATGAATGATCGTATAAGTTCCTGACTGTGCCATCTGGGGCCATACGTTACAGAAACCTTCCAAAAGTCCCATCAAAAGTCCGCTGGCAACGATGGCCGGAATGATCGGCACGAAAATGTCACCTAAGGTTTTGATTCCTCTCTTAAAAATGTTCTGCTTTCCTGCAGCTGCTTTTTTTACTTCCTCTTTGTTTGCTTCCGTGATTCCTGCAAGACGGATAAATTCGTCATACACTTTATTGACCACACCCGTACCAAAAATAATCTGAACCTGTCCGGAGGCCTCGAAAATTCCTTTCACTCCCTCTGCGTTTTCTGCTTTTTCTTTGTTCAGTTTCTGATTCTCTGCGATCACCAGTCGCAATCTGGTGGCACAATGCGCTGCGGATACAATATTTTCTTTTCCGCCCACAGCTTCCAATACTTGTTTTGCTGATTCTCTGTAATCCATGGTTTCTCCCTTCTCATGTGTAATCGTTCTCACATCGGATATAAAAAAATATAACTTGTTTTTTGAAATATTCGGAAGATTTCCTTTCCTGTGTTTTACTTTTTGCTCTCTTCTTGTGGAATCGTTCTCATATTTCATAATCACATTATAAAAAAACTTCTGCCAACTGTAAACAGTGAATAGTCACGAAGATTGCCCTGTCTTTTTGTAAAAAATAACCAATTACAGCCCGCTTTCCCGCAAAGATCCCTGTTTTTTCAGTTCAAATCCCATTTTTACTGTTTTCTTAAAGTCTCTTCCGCTGTCAATAATTTCCAGCAAAAGTTTCGCCGCTTCCATACCGGTGGTCTTATAAAAATAGTGTACCGTCGCAATGGAAGGAGTTACCACACTGCCGATTTCTGTATCGCCAAATCCCATCAGCTGCACCTGCTCCGGTACGGCAATCTTTTTTTCATGCAGATATTTCAGTGCACCTACTGCAATAGAATCTGTTGCACAGAAAATCGCATCTGTATCCGGTAACTGTTCCAGTAACTGTTTCGCTTTTTCATATCCGGATGCAACACTAAACTCTGCCGTCTGCATTTCATTTTCCGAAATCTGTACCTGTTCTTCCTGAAGAGCAGCTAAAAAACCGGCGCGTCTGCTTGCACCTGCCGCTTTATCTTTTTCCGTGACACCGATATAGCCGATCTTTCTTCCGTTTTTCAAAAGTGCTCTGGTTACTTCTTTTGCCGCCTGATAATCATCCTGATAAACACAGGTATAATCCTCTAACTGCTGTCCTGCTACCACGATCGGCACTTCCGCTTCCTGCATTAATTGAAAATGTGTTTTCGAAAATACCGTTCCCATGATAATGATCCCGTCTACCTGATTTTTACCGAATACTTTCAGATATTTTAATTCTTCCTCGATATCATTCTGGGTATTGGCCAGCAAAAGCTGATATCCGGCTTCCGAAAGAACACTGCTGATCCCCGCCACCATCCGGCTGACGGAATCCGACTGGATCCTTGGTATGATCACACCGATCAGTCTGGTTACTTTTTTTCTCAGATTCTGTGCCTGAACCGATGGCTCATATCCGGTTTCTTCGATTACTTTTCTAATGGCTTCCCGCTTCTCCGCACTTACATACCCTTCATTTAAATATCTTGAAACTGTGGCTCTGGAAACCCCCGCCAGTTTTGCAATTTCATTGATCGTCATATGTTATTCCTCTTTCATGTGAAATCGATTTCTTATGAACCATTTTATGCTATCACATAAAAATAGGCAAATAAAATCTTCTGCGTTTCACGACGAATTTACAAAATACAGAATCCGCAAGATTGCATGATGCAACTTATAAAAGAAATCTGCAAAAGGATATTTTATAAGGCAAATTTATAAAAATGATTCGTTTTAGTAAGAATAATGAATTTATTTTTGTGGAAAATATGATATAGTAATAGATGTGAATAACTGTGAGGATTATGAACAGTTACAGATGTATTTAAATTACCAAAGGTGGGACAAATGTATGGAAAGAAAAATCGGTACTGTATCTAGAGGTGTTCGCTGCCCTATTATTCGTGAGGGAGACAACCTTGTTGATATCGTAGTAAACAGTGTAATTGAAGCAGCAGAAAGCGAAGGATTTGAACTGAGAAACCGTGACGTGATCGGTATTACAGAATCTATCGTAGCTCGTGCACAGGGTAATTACGCTACAGTTGAAGCAATTGCTGCAGATGTAAAAGCAAAAACAGGTGGTGAGACTGTTGGTGTTATTTTCCCAATCCTCTCCAGAAACCGTTTTGCGATCAACTTAAAGGGTATTGCAATGGGATGTAAGAAAGTCGTTCTTATGCTCAGCTACCCAAGCGACGAAGTAGGTAATGCATTACTTACTTACGACCAGTTAGATGACGCAGGAATCAATCCTTACTCCGATGTTTTATCATTAGAAAAATATCGTGAACTTTTCGGTGAAAACAAACACGAATTTACAGGTGTAGATTATGTAGATTACTACGCAGGCATTATCCGTGAAGCCGGTGCAGATGTAGAAATCGTATTTGCAAATCAGGCAAAAACAATCTTAAACTACACAGACTGTGTGATCAACTGTGATATTCACACAAGAGTACGTACCAAACGTATCTTAAAAGCAGCCGGAGCAAAAGTAGTTCTCGGTCTGGATGACATTATGAACGCTCCTGTAGACGGCAGTGGTTATAACACAAAATACGGTCTTTTAGGATCTAATAAAGCGACAGAAGACAAGATCAAACTTTTCCCAAATGAATGCAAAGACCTTGTTCTTGATATTCAGTCTTCTCTTCTGGAAAAGACAGGAAAACTGATCGAAGTTATGGTATACGGTGACGGTGCATTCAAAGATCCACAGGGTAAAATCTGGGAACTTGCTGACCCTGTTGTTTCTCCGGCATTTACAGACGGACTCATCGGTACTCCAAACGAATTAAAATTAAAATATCTTGCAGATAATGATTTTGCAAACTTAAGCGGTGTTGAATTAAAAGAAGCAATCTCTAACAGCATCAAAGCAAAACAGGATAACTTAGTAGGAAGCATGGCTTCTCAGGGTACAACTCCTAGACAGCTGACAGACCTTCTTGGTTCTTTATGTGACCTGACTTCCGGTTCCGGAGATAAAGGTACTCCGATCATCCTGATCCAGGGATATTTTGATAACTATACAACAGATTAATCTTTCAAAGATTTTATGCCAAGAGCCGAATTGTAACAATTCGGCTCTTTCTTTTTCCATGATTCTATTTTTGATCTTTTTGCGCCATGAAACATTTTGTTTCATGGCGCATTTAAAATCCTGTTATTTTATAATCTCTGCTGCACTTTCCAATGCAAATACTTTGACTACGGTTTCATCTGGCAGTACCCCGATTCCTCCAAGGACATAACCTGATTTTACCCCGTTGGCTGCCACATATGCCGCTGCAGCATCTTCACTGCCCTCTCTGGTTAAGATGAGTGGTGCATTTAATGCTGCTGCCAATGCTCCGCCGCATAATCCATCCGGATAGTTCTTTCCATAAGCAACTACCACTGTTTTCGGATCTGCAAAGAACGTTTCTGCAACCTTCACCGAAGTTTTATATCTGTCTGTACCAGACAATCTTGTCACAGTACCATAGACTGCCAATTCTGCTTCCGCAGCTTCTGAAACAGCTCCGGTTCCGCCGATCACATAAATCTTTGAGAAGTTTTCAGCAACATTCTTCTGTGCATCATTTAACTCTGTTTCCGGTTTTACCAGCAGGATTGGTCTTGCGGCTGCAGATGCAGATAAACTGTCTGCAAAAGTTTTTCCGGTTGCTGCAAGAAGTTCTTCCTGACCTTCATATCCTGCTTCTGCAAGAATTGCCAGGTTGGTTTCATATCTTGTCGATCCGGAAAGTCTGTTTACTGTATATCCTTCCAGAATCCCCACCTGTTCCGGTACGGCTGCGGTACCGCCCAGAATATAAAGTTCTGCTCCTTCTTTTACATTTTCCTTAATATAGGCATGCAGTGCTGCTACATTCTGTTTTTCTCCATTGGTCAAAAGGATTGGAGCCTGCTTCACTGCTGCAAGATAACTTCCGGAAAGCGCATCTGCATAATTTTTTCCTGTTGCAATGATCACAGTTTCAAATTGATCAATTCCAAGCACTTCTTTTAATTGATCTGCGGCCGCAATTCCGGTCTCATATCGGGAGGATCCGGAAAGTCTGGTTACTTTTTCTTCATCAACCGGCGGTGTTACCGGTTCTTCGTATTTCACACCGGTCAGACGTACTTCTGCGGCACTTGCAAATACGATGGACTGATCTGAGATTGCTTCTACAGTAACAAGTTTTACATATTTTGCTTCTGTCGGTTCGAATTCTGCTGTTTTCCAGGATGCATTTCCTGCCCAGCTTCCTTCTGCTGCTTTTTCCCAGCTGCTGCCGTCAAGACTTGTGTAAATCTCATATTTGGTAATGATTCCATTGGTTCCGCTCTGACGCGGCTGATACAGGAAACTGTCTACTGTATAAACATCCGATAATTCCAGCTGCAGCCAATGATTCGTATGATCTTCGCCTGCATACCAGTTGGTATGCCATACCGTTCCTGCATTGCCGTCTAATACATTTTCCGGACCTTCACCGCTCTGGAAATCTCCTGCGGTTGCAGTCATCTCTTTGGTTGGAATGACTGCACGTAAAGCATCCATAGCTTCTGTCAGATCTGCCAGTACTTTATCTACAATCTTCTGAGACGCATTTTCTTTTGTCATTACATTTTTTGCTGCCGCAAGGACTTTCTGGAACGCTGACCAGCTTTCTCCGGTATAGTTTTCAGCCAGCAGTTCTTCTGTTTCTTCCAGTTTTTTACTTAACGCTGCTTTATCAGCAGTGATCATTTCCAGTTTTTCCACTGCTGCACCAAGTGCTGCTGCCGCTGCATCGACGGTTTCTTTTTCCGCATCCTGATCTTTTAAAACTGCTTCTGCCTGTTTCAGTGCGGATTCTAACTCTGCCTGTTTCCAGCTTTCTGCAGTATAATCCTCTTCTTTCAAAGAAGCGGCTTCTTTGATCACTTTTTCTAATTCTGTTTTATCTACTCCCGCAGACACTTTCACAACTGCAAAGGAATGTTTCGGAATCTGAATCTCAACGCCGTTTCCTTCGCTGACCAGACGGGTTGTTTCCACATGTACTTTTTCCGGTTGTTCCAATGTATTTTCATCTGCAAAGGAACTACTGGAAAGCAGCTGGATTTTCACTTCTTTTCCTGTCAGATCCATGCCTTTTACGTTAAATTCCATGGTCTTTCCATGTTCTCTGTCTACGTTTACAATGGCTGCATAATAATTGTCATAATCATCTTTGCTTACCAGTGCAGAATAAGCCTGTACCCCATTATTTAATTTTTCCGCCGTACTGAATTCTCCGGTCAGGATCTCTGTTCCGAAAGAACTGTTCAGCATCTGGAATACTCTTGCAGAAGGTGTTGCAAAAAATACAAAATCCCCTTCTCCTGTCGCTGTGCTGGCACCGTTTTGTGCTACTGCCTGAATGACCGCCTGCTGTGTCGGCCCTAAGGAATCTGCACCGGAACTATACCAGTCGATCAGACAATGTTTCTGAATATACGGACTTCCCAGACGTACATATTCCATCAGTACTTTTGCAATATAGATTGCATGAGTCTGGGAACGAACCAGAGAATCTGTGGAACGGAAAATACCATATTCGGAAATCACCGGTACTTTTCCTTCCGGAAGCATATTGACATAATTCTTTACTTTCTGGATTCCGGCACTTTCTGCCAGAGACATGGCACTATCATAAAAACTGCTGCCGGATCCGCTTGGTGTTCCTGAATATGGATGGATCGTCAGACCGTCATACCACTGATCATAACCGCCTCTGGACATTTTGCTGATGAATCCTGAGGTTTCATAACTGCTGTATACATAGGCTTCCTGTGTTTCAGTTACTCCATTTTCTGTATTTGCCTGATTGATCTTTTCTGTTGTTTCTTTGATTGCTTTTGAGATTGCTACAAATCCGTCACGTTCCACCGAATAAGATACATTGATCTGCTGTCCGGCTGCCGGGATCGCACCGTGCACACCATCACCAAATTTCAATGCACCGGTGGCATAATCAACGACTACATGGCGATCTGTCGGGGAAGATTCTTCCAAACTGTCTACAATCTCCCATTTTTCACTTCCTACAAAAACAGATACACTGCCTTTCACGACTGCTTCAAAGCTGTCATCGTCCACAATCTTTCCTTCTGCATTATATGTTTTCGGATTGGTGTTGGCATAGCGCATATAGCGTACCAGATTGGCACTTCCATCACTTTTTGATGCCTGCTGGTTCCAGTCTTCTTCACAGACTGCATACTGATTGGTAAATTTGGCAGTACCGCCTTCAATATAGCCGGTTTCAGAATCTGTCATTCCGTGAAGCCAATACCCCTGAGAACTGGTTCCGTCTGCATAAACCTGCTGCATTTCATTTCCAATCTCAAAATATCTGACATGATATGGTTCCGGATGTCCGTTTTCACTTCGAACCGCTGCCCAATCAATGCCGCCGTTTGGATTGGTTCCCACTTCTGCATTCAGGTATTCGATCAGATCTTCCGCATCCTGTACACTTCCGCGGCCAAGACTATACACATATACGATCTCTGAATTTACTTCATCTGCAAAATCAGCAATTTCTTTAATTCCGAAATTCGGTTCAATTCCGCCCTGACCGGCATTATTATAAAATCCATGGATCTGTTTCTTTCTTCCTACAGAATCCAGCGTTGTTTTCCAGTTAAATAAGTTGGAAATCGTTCCGCCCGGATAACGAATCGATCCAAATCCGGCTTCTTCATACAATTCTTTGAATTCATCTTTTACTTCCATTAAATAGGAATCAAAAGAACCGTATCCATTGAATGCATAACGATGATTGATACCGAAAATGCTGTCATCAATCGTTCTTTCCACAGATTTCGGATCTGCAGTCAATACGATCTTGTCCCAATCTCCATCTTCCGGCTCCTTCTCATCTTCCCTGATTAAGTCTGCTTTTTCTTCATAGATTGCCTTCGCTTCTTCTGCGGTCACAACCCCTTCATAAATCTTGATTTCATCCACCAGACCTCTCAGATACATGGGATCATCCTGTCCGTTTTTATGACATCCGACCAGCAGATCCGTCAATTCATTGACAGAACCGTTGCCTCCGGCCTGGGTAGAATCCAGCTCTCCATTAACATACCAGGTCACTTCTTTCGTCTCTGCATTGCTGACAAAAGTTACATGCTGCCATTGTTCCGGATTGATCGCGGTTGTCCCAGTAATGTCTGTTGAGTTTACATAAGTATGATACTGATTGTTCGCCTGAAGGGTCAGCAACGTACGTCCGCCGCCATTCTGCTGTAAGAGAACGACTCTTTTATTTCCTCTGTTTACCGAAGTATCGTATTGATACCACAGAGAAAAAGAATAGCTGGTGGCAGCTGTATTGACAATGTCATCGATCTGCATCCAGCTAACTTCTGAACCATTCAAATTTAAAGATTTTCCTAAAACCCCTTCCTCTGTGATTGCTGCACCTGCTCCGTGAAGAACTCCTTCATAACTGTCTCCACCAACCAGATTCGGTACTTTTGTTCCCGAAGCATTTTCGAAATCATAGTATGCGATCAGCTTTGCATCTGCTGTTTTTGACGCTGCCTGCGCCGGAAGCATACATCCACCGATCATTCCCAGTGATAATGCATAACACAGAGAACGTTTCATGGTTTTTCCTAATTTCCCTCTCATATAATCCCCCTTTGATTCTATTTTATCTCCTAAATGCATTTCGCATCTATTCGCATACGTGTTCCATTCCCTGATTCATGATCGTTGCTACATGATCATCTGCCAGCGAATAAAAAACAGCTTTTCCATCTCTTCTGGATCGTACCAAATCTGCCTGCTTTAAGATTCTAAGCTGATGAGAAATGGCACTCTGGGTCATAGACAACTCCTCTGCGATTTCCTGCACACACAATTCCTGTCCGGTCAGCACATCCAAAATACGAATTCTGGTAGAATCCCCGAAAATCTTAAATAATTCTGCTAATTTATATAAAGTTTCAATCTCATGACCGTTTTTCTTCTCGTTACTCATCTGTTTCACCCCTTCTCATATGGCTTTATTCTAAGTGATTCCCCTAAAATATGCAAGCGAGGAAACATGATGTCTCCCCGCTGAATCAGCGTATTCTTATTCTATTGATGCTTTCTATAATCAAACAAAACCTGACGCTGCAAGTTGTAACGTAAATTTAGCTGACACCGCCATCTGCTACTTAAACAAAATTCAAATTATAACTTTGAATAAAACATCTGTAAGCATCATTTTTATTGCAAATGAAAGAGCATTTTATTTTTTGTATAAGATGCGGATAGAGTTCATCACGCAGATCATTGCCACTCCGGTATCCGCAAAAACAGCCATCCACATATTCGCATGTCCCAGCAATCCAAGGATCATAACCGCAATCTTCACTGCCAATGCAAATACTACATTCTGTACTGCAATCCGGTTGGTTTCTTTTGCAATCTTTACTGCTTCCGGAATAGATTCCACGCTGGAAGTCATAAATACCGCATCTGCCGCTTCAATCGCCGCATCTGCTCCGCTTCCCATAGCAGCTCCTACATCTGCGCCTGCCAGTACCGGTGCATCGTTGATGCCGTCACCCACAAACATCACAGATCCGTACTCTTTCCGAAGTTTCTGTAAAATTTCCAGTTTTTCCTGCGGAAGAAGTTTTGCATACACCCGATCAATCCCGACTTTTTTTGCCACTGTTTCTGCACTGACTTTTTCATCTCCTGTCAGCATTACAGTTCCAAGATTCATCTTTTTCAGTGTATGGATCGCCGATTCTGCATCTTCTTTGATCGTATCAGAGATTACAAAATATCCGGCAAATCTTCCGTCGATTCCTACGTATACCACAGATCCTGTAATTTCACTGCCCTCTGCAGTAACCCTGATTCCATTTTCTTCTAAAAGCTTTTTATTGCCGCAGTACACTCTTCCTTCCGGTAAAAATGCACTGACTCCATGACCGGCAATTTCTTTTAACATAACCGGACGATCCAGATTCAGACCGGATGCTTCTGCTTCTTTAACAATGCTTTCCGCAATTGGATGGGTAGAACGCTGTTCACAGCCTGCACAGATTCGAAGAAGGTCTTTTTCAGAATATTTCCAAGCCGGCACGATTTTTTGTACTTTAAAATTACCTTCTGTCACAGTTCCTGTTTTATCCATGATCACGGCACCAATCTTACTTAAAAATTCAATCGATGCACCGCCCTTAAATAAAATTCCTTTTTTCGATCCTGCACCAATTCCGGAGAAAAAAGCCAGCGGAACACTTAAGACCAACGCACATGGACAGCTCATTACGAGGAATGTTAATGCAGTATACACCCAATAATTCCATTCCCCTGTTACCAGCGAAGGAATGACTGCTGTTGCAGCTGCAAGCAGGATTACGATCGGTGTATAGATCCTTGCAAATCTGGTAATAAAACGATCCAATTTCGGTTTATTGGCTGCTGCATTTTCCACGGAATCCAGAATTCTTGTAACCATAGATTCTGACAGCGGTTTTTCCACACGCATCATCAGCTGGCCGGAACCATTCACACATCCGGAAATCAGACTGCTGCCGTTCTTTACTGCGGTCTGTACCGGTTCTCCTGTGATCGGTGATGTATCGATACGACTCTCTCCGGAAACAACTACTCCATCCAAAGGAATACGATCTCCCGGACGAATCAAAAGAAGATCTCCTACATTTGCTTCTTCCGCCGGAATTTCCACTGCCTCTGATCCCATCATCAAATGAACGGTTTCCGGTCTCAGATCTACCGCATCCATGATCTGACTGCGGCTGTTCTCTACTGCTTTTTCTTCAAAATATTCTCCGATCCGATAAAACAGCATAACACCTACCGCTTCCGGATATTCTGCAATGGCAAATGCTCCGATGGTTGCCACACACATTAAAAAATTCTCATCAAAAATCTGTCCATGAGAAATATTTTTTGCTGCTTCTAACAAAATCTCACCGCCAAGGATCAGATATGCCACAACAAATACCACCAGTCCCGGTCGATCCATTCCTGCATGATTCAGAAGATTTCCTGCAATAAATAATACTGCTCCGATTAAAATGACCGGAAGATCTCCCAGATCTTTTTTCTTTTCTGCAGATACTTCCTCTTTTTTTGTTTCTTTCACATGAAATTCTCTTGGAATTACTTTTACCTGTGATTCGATCGAACTGCAGATCTTACGGATTTCTTCTAAATATGCATCCGGATCCTCTGCAGTCACCCGCAGCTGCTTTGTTGCAAACGTCAATGTAACTTCTGTAACACCGGAAAGTTCTCCGATCTTTTCTTCCATCTTTGCCGCACAGTGGGCACATCCCAGATTCTCTAATAAATATATTTTGGTGCTCATGGAGAGTCCTCCTTAATTCGACATTTGAACATATGACTAATCGTTCATACGTTTATATAAGCACAGCTTTCTCTAAATGTCAATTCTTTTCTTATAGAAAGATTTTTTCCTACATTAATCTTCAAATGGAAGTCCTCTTTCCATTTGACCAATATTTTCCATAAAGTCAGAACGCTTTTCCTATTTAAGAAACGGCAAAGTTCTCCTGATTTTTCAAAAAGTGCCTTCTCTGCATTTTTAAAGTGATTGGCACATTTTCAGAAATGTACCGGAAATCTAAATAAATTCTTAATTTTTTTTAGAATTACTTTAGAGACCCGACATATTTTTGACACAAATCCTTGTTATATTATAACCGTAGCAAATACATATCAGTATTTCATTCATAACACTTGGAGGGTGAAATGCCCTCCACTCCCTCGTATCATAGGCGATATAAGTCGCTTGACTATAGAATCCTAATCTCTCCTAAAAAAAGACAAAAAGAAGAAGCACCCTTTTGGGTGCTTTTTCTTTTACCGTTTAGTGAAACATCAGCGGCATTCCTGCTACAAATACATACATGACAATAAAATGACAAATACTTCCTCCCATAACAAATAAATGAAAGATTTCATGAGATCCAAAATATCGGTGTTTTGCATTAAAGATCGGAAGTTTTAAGGCGTAGATGATTCCACCGATCGTATAAATGACCCCGCCTGCCAAAAGCCAGCCAAATGCAGCTGCGGAAAGATTATTGATAATCTGGGTAAATGCCAGAACGCATGTCCAGCCCATACCGATATATAAAATAGACGAAAACCATTTCGGACAAGTCACCCAGCACATTTTTACAATAATTCCAACCAACGCAATTCCCCATACGAGAACTAACAGCTTTCTTCCGATTTCCGGAGATAAAACAATGGTACAGATCGGAGTATACGTACCTGCGATCAATACAAAGATCATCATATGATCAATCTTTTTTAAAACCTTATTCAACTTCGGTGACAGATCCAATGTATGATATAACGTACTTGCTGCATAAAGAAGAATCATACTGACAATAAAGATGCCAAGGGCAAACATATGAATTTTATCCGGCTGTCTCGCCGCCTTGATCAACAGCGGTGTCGATGCAAAAACCGCCATCATCATACCAATAAAGTGAGTCACTGCACTTCCGGGATCTTTTATTCTTACATTCATCATATTCCTCCTTTTTCTGAACGTTTCCTGTTCCCTATGATTTTGGGAATACATTTCCTTGATTTATTCTATGTAGTTTCGATTACTACTTGTCGTTGTCTTTATATTACATCATGCGTTTTTATTTTTCAATCCTTTTTTTATAAAATCAACTTCTTTCCGATCAGAAAAATTGAGCCGCCCATACACTGGCAAAGATTCCCGTGATTGTTGCCAAAAGGCAGCCGGGCAGCGTATATCGGGTCTTTTTGATCCCAACAGTCACAAAATACAGCGACATGGTATAAAAGATGGTTTCTGTACTGGAAAGCATCACGGAACCAATCTTTCCTATCTCCGAATCTGTTCCATATTGCTTAAACAGATCCAGCAGCAGTCCGGTTGCACCGGAACCGGAAAATGCTTTTATGATGGAAAGCGGAAGCAGCGGTGCCGGAAAATGCAGCCGTTGTGCCAAAGGTGTCAAAAGCTCTGCTGCAAATTCCAGAAAACCGGAGGCACGAAGAATATTGACGGCTGCCAGCATAGCGATCATGGTAGGCATCAATTTTACGGCCAGACACAATCCTTCCTTCGCCCCTTTCGTAAAATCCTCACAGACATTTCTTTTGGCGCAGATTCCCATGGATACGATATAAAAGATCAATACAGGCACCATAAATTCAGAAAGATAAGACAAAAAGGTCATGAAGCCTCCGGGCTTTTTTTAAATATATGCAGTTTCTAGTAAGAAATACCCGAACCCACATCGCTGTTCCCTGATCTTTTTGATTCTAAATTTTAATCTTTGATCCCATATTTTCCTGTTTTAGAAAAATCCTTCTTTTTGTATTAGAATCCGCCTTTGACGCATAAGATAAAATGATTCCTACGATGTTTTGGGAGGTTTCATGGATTATTTATGGGCTGGTATGCTTTTGCTTGGAATTCTCTGGGGTGCACTGACAGGACATATGACAGAAATCAACAATGCAGCTTTGTCTGCAGCAGGGGAAGCCATTTCTCTTTGCATTACCACTGCCGGCGTACTGACCTTATGGACTGGGTTAATGGAAATTGCAAAAAATGCCGGCATCATCACTTCTGCTGCAAAATTGCTCCGACCTTTCATCGCCTTTCTCTTTCCAAATCTGCCCAAAGACCATCCTGCAGCAGAACATATTTCCTTAAATTTTATTGCCAATTTTCTGGGTCTCAACTGGGGTGCCACTCCTGCCGGTCTTAAAGCAATGGAAAGTCTTGCAGAACTGGAAGCAGAAAGACGTAAGGCACATTCCGAAAAAGCAGAAACCAAGGGAATATATCAAGAAAAACAATGGTCCGACATTGCCAGCGACGAAATGTGTACCTTCTTAATCATCAATATTTCATCCCTGCAGCTGATCCCGATGAATATCATTGCTTACCGACAGCAATACGGCAGTGCTCATCCGGCCGCTGTCATCGGGCCTGCTATTCTGGCAACATCCTTAAATACATTGGTCGCGGTAATCTTCTGCAAACTCATGACATTACGGCATAAACCGCACAACTAAAGCAAACCTGCGGCAGCGGTTTCCTTTCTTTCAAAAAATGATATTTTTTGCAATCAGTATTTTAAAATTTACGCTGTATGATGAATACTGTCACGCCCGGCAGGTTCCTTCCTCCTCAGCTAATTACAACCAGCTCCTGTCCCCTGTTTTGCGATACATTTGGCCAAAGGAGGCGGAAAATCCATCCAAGTACTTCTTCCCGAAACTGGCTCTCCTGCGAGTGATTAGAAGTCCTTGGATTAGTTGGAACCGACGACACCCTGCGGAGCACAAATAGGGGCAAGGGATGGTGCTTGTAAAAATTTAGTCAAAAAAAGAAGAAATCAGCTGTCAGCGGATTTCTTCTTTTTAGTATCTTTTATTATGATAATAATGCTTGATAAATGTCTCTCTTGGAAACGCCCCGATCTTTGGCAACTGCCTTCATGGCTTCTTTTTTATCCATTCCCTGGGCAAGATAACGCTCCATATGTTCTTCTATGGTCATTTCTTCAAACTGGGCACGAGCTTCTTCTAAAAGCTCCTGTCTGCTCTTCCCTTCAATGACCAGCACACATTCCCCTTTTGGTTCCTGTGTTTCATAAAATTTCAAAATATCTTCAATGGTAGAAGCAAATGCTGTTTCATGTTTTTTCGTCAGCTCCCTGCAAAGAGTCATCTTACGATTGCCTAACGTATCCAAAAGCTCTTTTAACGTCTTTAAAAGTCTATGAGGTGCTTCATACAGAATAATGGTTCTTGTTTCATTTACAAGCTCCGACAAAACACTCTGCCGTTCTTTTTTATCCGATGGAAGAAAGGCTTCAAACGCAAATCTTCTGGTAGCCAGACCGGATAAGGTCAGCGCCGTGACACAGGCAGCCGGTCCCGGTAAAGAAGTTACTTCAATGCCGGCTTCGTAGCACATCCGCACCAGATCTTCTCCCGGATCTGAAATTCCAGGGGTTCCTGCATCTGTGATCAGTGCAATATTGGTTCCTTCCTGCATTTTCCGGATCAAAATTTCCGCTTTTTCAATCTTGTTATATTCATGATAACTGGTCATCGGCGTATGAATATCAAAATGATTTAACAGTTTTATGCTGTTTCTGGTATCCTCCGCAGCGATCAGATCCACTTCTTTTAATGTACGCAGTACACGAAATGTAATATCTTCCAGATTTCCAATAGGTGTAGCACATAAATATAATTTTCCCTGCATCCTTTCTCCTTTTCTGCTTTCCGGCAAATATTAATACATTTTTCTTAATTCTTCCGTATAGACTCCCGGTCTTTCATAAACAATCAATGGCGGTTCCACCGTAATTCTGGAATTTCCTCCTTTTAATCCTTCGATCAGCACCATATTTGGTTCTTTATCCACATACGGATATACCAGACGCATCCGTTTTGGCTCCAGATGATGTTTCACCATCAAGGTCATGATCTCCGCCAAACGAAACGGACGATGTACCATATAAAATCTTCCTTTGGATTTTAATACTTTCGAAGCATTTTCGATCATATCTTCCAAAGTGCAGGTAATCTCATGACGGGCAATGGCTTTGGCATCGGTTGGATTGACCAATCCGTGATTTCCCGTCATATACGGCGGATTCATGGTTATAACGTGAAAAGAAGCAGCTCCGAAAATGTTTACTGCCTCTTTCATATCGCCTGTTACAATTTCTATTTTATGTTCCAGATGGTTCAGAGCAACGCTTCGCCTTGCCAGATCTGCACTTTCCTGCTGGATTTCCAAACCGAAAAATGTTTCCCCTTTCGTTTTTGCCTCCATCAGGATCGGAATAATGCCGTTTCCGCATCCCAGATCCAATACACGTTCTCCCGATTTTGCTTTTGCAAAAGAAGAAAGCAGCACCGCATCCATCCCAAAACAAAATCGTTCCGGATTCTGGATAATACGGTAACCATTTCTCTGAAGATCGTCGATCCGTTCCCCCGGTCTTAAATTAATCTTTTCCAAGCTTTGATTTTCCTTCTTTTCTTTCCAGTGCTTCCAGTGCTTTCAATTCTTCATCTGCTACCACATTTTTTTCTTTTTTCTTGCGCGGTTTAAAACGAAGATCACTGACTTTATATTCACGAATTTCTTTTTCATCATTGTCTAAGGTAATGATCACTTTTACTAACTGACGAAGGACACTTAAAGACTGAACTTCCCCTTTAAATCCATCTACAGTCGTTACATGATCTCCCACATACGGCAGACGGCTGTTCAGATCTTCATAAGTTTCCTGTTCGTTTTTCAGACAGCACATCAGTCTTCCGCAAACACCGGAAATTTTAGTCGGATTCAGGGAAAGGTTCTGTTCCTTTGCCATCTTAATTGATACCGGAACAAAATCGGAAAGATAACTGTGACAGCACAGCGGTCTTCCGCAGATGCCGATTCCTCCCAAAATCTTAGTTTCATCTCTGACACCGATCTGGCGAAGCTCGATTCTCGTCTTAAATACAGATGCCAGATCTTTAACCAGCTCACGGAAATCAATTCTTCCGTCTGCAGTAAAATAGAATAATACTTTGTTATTATCAAAGGTATATTCCGCATCGATCAGCTTCATTTCCAGCTGATGCTTTCTGATCTTTTCCTGACAGATTTTAAAGGCTTCTCGTTCCTTTTCTCTGTTTTTCTCTGCCTTTTCATCATCTTCCGGTGTTGCAACTCGCATAACCGGCTTTAATGGCTGAATGATCTTATCATCTTCAACCTCTTTTGTACCAAGGACAACATAACCGTATTCTACCCCTCTGGCAGTTTCCACGACTACATGATCTCCCTGCTGAATATCAAATTGCTCAGGTGCGAAATAATATACTTTTCCGGCATTGCGGAAACGCACCCCTATTACTTTTGCCATAGATTAATTCTCCTTCATGGTCAGCAGCAAAAGTTCCATCGTCAGATTAAAATTTACATTGGCAGCCAAACGACTCTTTGCCTTATCCAATGCATTTAAAATTTTTTCAATCCCCTCATAGGAACTCTGGGTCGCCATCTTACGGATCGTATGAATCTCATCAGAGAATACGATGGATGACGGATTCCATGTTGCTTTATATAATAAGACATCCCGGTACCATACCATCAAAAGATCCAGATAATCCGAAATATCTGTCTTAAATTCTGTAAGTTTTTCCATGCTGTCAATCAGTTCTGAAATTTCCATTTCCTGAATATATTTTACCAGATGAATCGCATGATCCTTCATCTGTCCAAATTCTTCTGACAAAGCCAGTCTTCTGGCTTTTCCGATATTTCCCTGTGCAAATGCCACACAGATATCTGCCTGATAATCCGGAATCTTTACCTGCTCCATCAGATATTTGCGCACCTGGCTGTCTTTGGTCGGTTTCAGATGCAGTGTCACACAGCGGGATAAGATCGTCGGCAGAAAACTCTCTGCATTGGTAGTCAATAATAAGATCACTGCATATGCCGGCGGTTCTTCAATGGTCTTTAACAGTGCATTCTGTGCCTGTACATTTAACTTTTCCGCTTCATCTACAATATAGACCTTATATGGTCCTTTGTATGGTTTGATCAGAACATCACTGCAAAGCTGCTGTCTGATATCATCTACGCTGATGGTATTTGGCTTTTCATGAGTCACACGGATAATATCCGGATGATTTCTTCCTTCTGCCTGTTTACAGGAAGTGCATATTCCGCAAGGCTTCTGCTCCTTGGATTCACATTGCAGCGCCGATGCAAAAATATCTGCAAGGAAATTCTTTCCTGCTCCTTTTTCTCCATCAAAAATATATGCATGAGACACCTTGCCCATGGCAATGGCACTTTGCAGATGCTCTACCAGATGCTCATGTCCGATTACATCTTGAAAGCCTGGCATATTGCTCCCTCCTCTCAATTTACGCTTCACAAGCTCACTTGCGCTCATTATAGCACGATTCGCACTTTGTGCTTGACGATTTCTTCGA
>CAZRQV010000006.1:0-6649 GCA_964602445.1 uncultured Lachnoclostridium sp. | reverse complement strand
TCGCCGCTCGTCTTGAACAAACTTCGTTTGTTCCGACTCACTTGCGCTCATTATAGCACGATTCGCACTTTGTGCTTGACGATTTCTTCGAAATCTATCGTGTTCGACATTCGCCGCTCGTCTTGAACAAACTTCGTTTGTTCCGACTCACTTGCGCTCATTATATCATAAAGGCTGTGACTGCCGCAAGATTTTGATCGATTTCTGACTCTATCTTGCCTCACAGATATATGCGGTAATTTCCGCCAGACATTTTGAAAAATCATCATTTTCAAACCGTTTTTCAATGCCTGCTTCGGCAATCTTTTCTTCTGAAAAATCCTCACTGTCCGCAAGATATCTGCGGCACATTTCTCGATATTTCGGCTGATCCTGTGTACGTTCCCGATCCAGCGCTCTCTGAAGCCGTACACCATCATCTACCTCGATATAAATCGGAACCAAAGTATCCGCTCCGAAATATTTCTTACAAGATCGATAAGATTCCAACGTTCCGATTACCAGATAATCATAATTTTCCAGCTGAATCTGTTCATCGCATACTGTAAAATAATGCCAGATTCCATGAACCGTATCATAAGAACGCCGTTCAATGACTTTTCCGTCCGTTTCCAGCTGTTTTAATATTTCTTCGTCTACAAAGAAATACTCTTCCCCGTTTTTTTCTCCGGCACGGATTGGACGGGTCGTATACAATACAATCTTTTTTAATCCCAATGATTCATCACTGAGCAGTTCCTTATAAACAGAATCTTTTCCTGAAGAACTTTTTCCCATGAGATAAAAAATCTTTCCCATTTCATGTGTCTCCCTTTTCCCTTCGTATTTGCCTGACGGCAATCCGTTTTCTCTTAAATGCTGCAGATTACGATTCCGATCAAAATCAGCCCCATGCCAATGGCAGTTTTCCGATTGATCTTCTCTTTCAGGAAAATACGTCCTAATACTGCTACAAAAACATATCCCATTGCTTCGATCATCGGACCTATGGACAATGGTACATATTTATAGGAATACATGGTCAGAAAGGAAGATAATAAAAAGATGGTATATGCTCCGATGACCAATGGATTCACATATTCTTCAATGATATTTTTATAAGTTTTATTTGCTCCCTTTTTCAAAAGAATCTGGGAACAAGAGGAAATAAATACGCTGAATAAAAACAGCCCGATAAATATATACTTAATGTTCATTATTCGTCACCACCATATAAATTCCTGCAAGAATGATCGCACCACCCAGAATGGTCTTCAGCGTGATCGTTTCATGAAAGAGAAGCGCACCCCAGATCATTCCCCAGATGATCGTAACTCCTTTATTAGCATAGGCTACCGTCAAAGGCATATATTTCAGAATTCTCTGCCATGCCAATGCATAGAAAAACAGCAAAAAAAGTACTAATCCATAAAACAGGAAAAATGGAAACGAAAACATTTCCTGCGATGCTGCCATCTTAGAACATACACTCTCTAACGAATAAACAAATAATAAAATATGAAGACATAAAATAATCTTCCAGCTTGATTTTTTTTCCAAAATTCCGCCTCCCTTACTCAATCAACGTTTGTACGGATTATTTTTCAGTAAACTGATACACTGCATACGGCACTTCTCCTGCACCGAAAATAGTTTCTGTCCATACTTCCTCTGCATTTAAATAATCCTTCATGCACTGCAGCTGAAAATTGTATAACATCACTACATACGTATTTTCCGCTGTCACCGCCTCTGCCACATGAGTCACTCCATGATTCTGTAATTTCTTTTCGTAATGAGGACAATATGCGGTCCAGTCTCCCAGCGAAATGTAATTGATATATTCCGGCTCCGTATTTTTTACCGTAAATCTTCCGTACAGCTCTGTCATCGTTGCAATATCCATAAAATAAAGCCGATCCGAATCTTCTGCACAATAGGCTTTCATGGTTTCTGCATCTGTATAACGATAAGATTTTTCGATATTATCGTAACGGCAGGAAGACACCTGCATCCCTGCAAGTACAAAGATGCCCACAAGTCCTCCGATTTTCAGAATACTTTTCCACATTGAACGAGTCTCTGTATGTGTGTTTGTGCACATATAGGTTCTTTCATACCATATATGAAGAATCACTGCCAGAAAGATCAGACTCATCGTCATCTGGATTCTTTCAATAGCTCTGCCCCAATAAGTAAAATAAAGCCACAATACGCAGATCATCACACTTTGAATTCCAAGAAATGCTGCCAACGGATAATCCTTTTTCCAGATCAAGTAGATTAACCCTATAACTGCAATGATAAATAATCCTGTATTTTGAATCCCATATGCATTGGAACACAGATCACTCCAAAACAACCGGATGGCATTTTTTGTTTTGCTGACAAACGTAATGCCCTGCTCTTTTTCCATATTCTGATATGCTTTGATATACTCCGGAAAAAATTCCTTTGGTAAGTCTCCCAATACGGTATAATCATACACTTTCAGCATCTGGTATTCTTCTTTTGACACGCCGTATGGCTCATACAATTCCGGATAGGATTCATAATCAGCCAGCTGATAGTAATCATACACCTTCGTACGGGCATCAAAAAACTGTCGGAATGATTTCCAGTCCCCTTGGGAGTAGGCTGCTGCATTGATACAAAACAGACACAGCGTAACTGCAAGAATTACAAACGGTGCACCAATGATCTTTTTCTCCCACTCTTTTTTACCGATCAGCTTCCACAAATAGATCAGTCCCGTTGCCGGAAGCAGCATATAGAAAATATTTGGCCGGATGCTAAACGCAAGATTGGCTAAAATTCCGGTCATCAGTATATTTTTCCACTCTGATTTTGACGCAGCATACCAGAAAATTGCTGCCATTCCTACAAAAGCTGCCGTTGTGGTATAGGTCATCTGAACATATACCTTTAACCAGAACGTCAAAAAGATTCCTATGGCAGCCAGGATCAGTCCCGCTTTTTCTTTCCATTGTTCCGAAAAACTCTGCACCCGGTATAAAATAGCTCCAAATGCAAAGATCTGGGATCCAATCAGGGAAATCCCATACCAATTTAAGGATCTTGTGATTTCATATAATTTACTTAAAACCCATGTAAACCCATAGGTCATCTGAATTCCATAACTTTCCGGAGTTCCCGTAAACTGACCGGATACGATTTCAGCGATCATACGGTCATCATTGGTTGAATATACCACCGGAATCCATTGATAAATAATGAAAAACAAAACCGCCGCTAAGATCATACTTCCGGCAAATTCTGCTGACTTCCTTTTATTTCGATTCATAATTCATTTCCTGTAAGATATTTATAAGCCGGAAAATGCTTCGTAAACATCCAAAATATATCTATCCATCATCTAATTCATCACACTTTTACTGTGCGATAATAACTCTGATCCCGCAATTCTGCGTGCAGGATCCTGATTTGTTTTCACAATTATTGTAAACTTTTTAATTTACTATTCACCTTTTAACGTGACTTTGACTGCATTATGATGAACTGCATCTAAAAATTTAGTAAACACTTCTTCCGTCTTTAGTTTCAAACTCGATGTATTTACACACGGATGACATCCTAAATATTCTCCCTGCAAAACATCTTCATCTACCAAAAGCTGCACCACATTGTCATGATCATTCATAAGCCCCATGATGCTTACTGCCCCCGGACAAATGTCCAGATATTTTACCATATCTTCTGCAGAAGCAAAAGACAATCTGGCACTGCCGATCTGAGAAGATAATTCTTTCGTCTTAAACGGTTTGTCTCCCGGCATCATTAAAAGATAATAATTGGTCTTCTGCCGATTGCAGAGAAACAGATTCTTACAGATCAAAACATCCAGCACTGCATCAATTTCATGACATGCTTCCATCGTATCCGCATGACCATGATCTGTTCGTATATATTCCATTCCCAGCTGATCTAAAAGATCATATACTCTGATTTCTTTTTCTTCCCGCCCGGAACAATCCTCCGGACGTCCGTTATATAATTCCATCGTTGTCACACTCCTGTGCTGTTTTATCCCTGATTTCCTATTCAACATACGCTCAAAGATAAAACACTTCCACAAATTTTATTTATGGGTATTTTACAAGCACCGATTATATTTTCGGTGCCTGTAAAAATTCACATGATGAAAAATACTGCGATATTTTTCACAACTGCTTAAATTATGCTTGTTCCAGAATCTTATGTGCAACGTAGACACCACTTGCGGATGCATGAGAAAGAGAATGAGTTACCCCGCTGCCGTCTCCGATCACATACAGACCTTTATGCTTTGTTTCCAGATTTTCATCCAGATCTACTTCCATGTTATAGAATTTAACTTCTACACCATACAGAAGTGTATCATCATTGGCTGTTCCCGGTGCAATTTTATCTAATGCATAGATCATTTCAATAATACCATCTAAAATACGTTTCGGAAGCACCAAACTCAGATCTCCCGGTGTTGCAGCCAACGTTGGACGCACCAGACCTTCTTCGATACGATTTTTATTACTTCTTCTTCCGCGTACCAAATCTCCGAATCTCTGAACGATCACACCGCCGCCCAGCATATTAGAAAGACGGGCAATGCTTTCTCCGTAGCCGTTACTGTCTTTAAACGGTTCTGAAAAATGTTTTGCTACCAGAAGTGCAAAGTTTGTATTTTCTGTATGTTTTGCCGGATCTTCATAGCTGTGACCGTTTACGGTTACGATTCCGTTGGTATTTTCATTTACAACAGCACCGTTTGGATTCATACAAAAGGTACGTACATTATCTTCAAATTTTTCTGTACGATATACGATCTTACTTTCATATAATTCATCTGTCAGATGTGAAAAGATTACTGCCGGAAGTTCCACACGCACACCGATATCTACACGGTTTGATTTTGTCGGAATATCAAGTTCCTGACATACTGTTTCCATCCACTTGCTTCCGCTTCGTCCTACAGAAACAATACATTTATCGCAATCATAACCTTCACCTTTGGCATGAACACGGTAGCCGCCATCGATCATTTCCAGTTTTTCTACCGGTGTATCAAAGAAGAAATCCATATGATCCTTCATATCTTTATACAGATTTTCCAGTACCACATAGTTAATATCTGTGCCCAAATGACGTACCGATGCATTTAAAAGTTTCAGTTTGTTCTGCATACAGATCTTATTAAACTTGGTACCGGCTGTAGAATACATTTTGGTACCTTCTCCGCCATAAGCCATATTGATCTCATCTACATATTTCATCAGTTCCAATGCTTTTGTTTTTCCGATATATTCATAAAGTGTACCGCCAAAATCATTGGTAATATTATATTTACCATCAGAAAATGCACCAGCTCCGCCAAAACCGCTCATGATCGCACAGCTTTTGCATTTAATACAAGATTTTACCTTGTCACCGTCAATCGGACATCTTCTCTTTTCCAATGCATGTCCTGCTTCAAAAACAGCAATCTTTAATTCCGGATTTTTTTTCATTAATTCATACGCTGAAAAAATACCACCAGGACCCGCTCCAACAATAATTACATCATACTTCATTTTCATACCTCTTCTTCACTGCTGATTCATTTCATTGTTCTTATGCATTCTCTGAAAATAAACTTATTTTCAACTTTCACGGGTTCAAACATTATAATGGAATTCTTCACACTTTTGATGATTTTCTAAATCAACGGAAATGCTTCCATACAGCACATCGATCCAACGCACAGATTTTTGTGCTCTACCCGCGAAAAAAAGGGGAACTGCACATATCAGTCCCCCTCGTAATCACTATATGCAATTTATTATACAGCAAATAGGTGTTTCATGTCAAGAAAACCCGCTTTTTTCCGATTTGTTTGATATTATAATGAATTATGTTAATTACTAAAAAAATTATCGTCACGATATTTTTTTCTAGTGACTATAATTTTTTTGTTAGTAACTAACAATACCATTTAAGTACCATTTAAAGGTATTCAATACCGTAAATTAAATATCCATAGATTCTCCCTCTATGTTCTTCCGGTATTTCAAATTGCCTATCCACAAAATCTTCAATGGTTTTAAACCCATGATCACGAAGATATTGTAAAGTAGGTTCTTGAACTTTAAGCGTTTCAATACTTGATTGCAACTGTTCTTGTGGTACTTTGTGGACTATTTTTTGAGACATAGATAAAATAGCCTCCTTTCATTTCATTAATTTTACTAACGTCTCATTAATGATTTTAACATATTCTCACCACTTTAAAATGTTAATCACTAACAAATATTAAAAAAATTTACAGTCATCGGAGTGTTTTTTATTTTGCGAGAATATGATTTTCTTTCATACAATAACATTACAAGTTTTTTCTTGGGAAACAAAAAATGAGATAAAAATGAGACATTTATTTTCGGCTGCTTTGACTTACTTTTTAGATTTTATATACAACGCAAAAAGCTGGAATTCCTTAATTTTTAAGGTTTCCAGCTTTTCTTGTAATGAGACATCGGGGATTCGAACCCCGGACAACTTGATTAAAAGTCAAGTGCTCTACCGACTGAGCTAATATCCCATTTCGTGTTTTACAAAACACATGCCCAGAGCCGGAATCGAACCAGCGACACGAGGATTTTCAGTCCTCTGCTCTACCAACTGAGCTATCTGGGCAAAT
>CAZRQV010000005.1:79518-96547 GCA_964602445.1 uncultured Lachnoclostridium sp. | reverse complement strand
CCATCTTTCATAAGAAAGATAAGCATGAAACTTGTTTTTCTAAAAATCATGGTAAAAAAGACTTTTCCTTTTCGCGGATGAAAAAAGTAAATTTCGAGAGAGTGGCTCTTTTTTCGTGGAATATTACTTTTATTTTTCCTTTTTTTTACATAAGTCTGTTCATGGACTTTACTTTGCAAAAGTATCATCATAAATGTCCACAGGAGAGTTGTGGGTGAAAGAAGAGGAAAAAATGAGTATGAAAAAAATAATCCTGGTGTTGTCTCTATTGGTGCTTTTGGCAAATCCCTTTACTGCTGATGCACAGGAAGAAATGCCGATCCGTCTGTCAAATACAGAAATAGAAGTCGATCAGCAAACGGGAGAATTCCAAGTAGAGATTGAAATATGTGAGAGTACCAATTATGCAGGCATGGAGTTTGGTATGGTCTGCGGATCAGAGTGTGAAATTACATCTGTTACTTATGACAAAAAGGTGAGTGCTACGGGACCTGTAGAGAGTGATTTGATCTGGTTTGGATTTTTTGATGGGGAGGATTCCTTTTCAGAAAGCTTTACCGCAACTGTTCACGGAACTTGCCCGATTGGTACCGACTCTGAATTGGCATTGAAAACAGTGAAAAAATATACCATTGGAGAAAGTGAATATAGAGAAGAAGAATTCATGGTAGATACCAAAATCAAGCTGGTGTCAGAGATGAAAGAAATGCAGGTATTGCAGGTACAGGGAGTTAGTGCTTGGGTGATTGCATTATGCATCATCGGTGCGTTTGGAATTGCCGGAGCATTAATATACATCGGCTTTGGCCGGAAAACAAAAAAAGCCAAAATGGCAGAAAGAGGAGAGTAATGAAAAATAAGTATGTAAAAAAAGTGGGCGTAATGGCATTGGCGATGACCCTGTTTATGGGTGTCGCAGCAGACGCATCTGCAGCAACTGTGAGCAGCAACAGTGCAGAAGCTCAGGTTCAGACGGCTGCTCAGAGTGTGGTCGATGAGGCAAAGACACCGAAGCAGTTGAATGTGCATGTGGGAAATGACGCATCCAGTCAGGTAAATGTAACTTACACTACAATCGCTGACACAGGTACAGTTATGAAATTGAACCAGGTTGGTGACACAGCAAATGTCATTTATGTAGAAGGAACTTCCTATGCAGGTATTTCTGGGAAATACATTCACGAGATTTCCGTAACCGGATTAGAGGCATATACCGAGTATGAATATACAGTAGGCGATGGCTTTAATTCTGCCAGCGGTACCTTCAAGACGGCTTTGGCAAAGAATGATACCAGAAGTTTTACGTTTGCATATATTGCGGATACGCAGGTATCTAACGCTGCCAATGCAAAAGCACTGGGAGCGACGTTAGCAGAAATCAATAATATCAATCCTGATTTTGTATATCTTGCAGGTGATACGACAGATTCTGCAACCAATGAAAATCAGTGGCAGTGGTTGTTCAATAATGATGGTTTATATCCTAACGGCGGTCAGGATATGTTTGCAAACAACCTGATCGCAGTTACACAGGGAAACCATGACAACAATGAATTGTATCAGCACATCAATGCTCCGGAGGAAGCAGATAAGATTGCATACAGTTTTGATTATGGCTGCATGAGATTTATCAGCTTAAACCTGGAAATAGCAAGATACAGCGACGATTCCCGTGCAAAGCAGGAAGCAATGCTTCGCAGCGAAGTAGCTGACGCAAAAGCAAACGGACAGTGGGTTGTGGTAGCTTTCCATAAATCTATTTATACAGGTGCTTCTCACATTGTGGATGGGGATGTCATCGCAGCAAGAAAGTTCTGGAGTCCTATTTTTGCAGAATTGGATGTGGATTTAGTTTTGCAGGGACATGACCATGTATATTCCCGCGGGTTTGTAAATGCAAATGGTGAAAATGCACATCCGGCAATCAATGAGGACGGATCCATTGAACAGCCTGCAAATGCACCTCTTTATATGGTAGGCGGTCATGCCGGCGGACTGAAATGGTACTCAAGAAAAAATTATACTGTAAGCGAGGGTGATCCTCTTTCTCTGAATTATGAATTCCTTGATGTAAATTCTACGGATACGGGCAGCGATGTTAAAAAAGAACAGGTTATTACCATGTTCGAAGTATCAGAAGATTCAATCGATTCAGTAACCTATATGTTTAAATATGATACTGCTCTGGATCAGATTACAACTGAGAAGTACGTATATGATCAGTTTACCCTTGCAAGAGATACTTCCAATCAAGTAACCTCTTATCTTCAGGGAACGGAACTGGTAGTACAGGAAAAAGAAAATACATTAGAATATACAGTTCAGTTTGACAATATTAACGAGGCAAATGCATTTGATATTGCACTTTCTTATGATGAAAATGTAATGGAATTAGTGGAAGCAAAGAGCAGCTTTGAAAATACAATCTTTACGGATTTCACAGATGAAAATGGTGAAGTTGCGATGCTTATCGGTCTGCAGGAACCGGTAAGTTCAAAAGTAAGATGTAACATTGCTAAATTTATTTTTGAACTCAAAGAAGGAACAGATGCAGAGGACGTTGTAGTGAAACTTACAAAGGCAGATACAGTACAAGTTTCTGAGAGCGAAGATCAGTTAAATGCAGAGGATATTGTATCTGAAAGTGTAAAAGCAGAAGTTACTACGGAAATCTATTCTTACAGAAGAGCAAGTGATATCAATAAGGATGGTAAAATCACCTTGGCTGACTTGGCAATTGCATTGGCAAAATACCAGACTTCTGAGAAGAAATGCGATATCAACCGAGATGGAATCGTAAATGTATTGGATTACGTGATGATTGCAAGCTATATGAAATAAACATTCTACAGAAAGAAATTGTGAGATATGCCCCGTACAAAATTTGTGCGGGGATATTTCTGCACAAGGAGAAAATAAAGATGAAAAAGTTGTTGGGTCATGCAATGTTTTTGCTGGTATATCTGCTGGCTGTGATCGGGATGAATAAAGCGCTTGTATTTGAGAAACCGGCAGATTATCCGGCAGGTCTGGAATATGCAAAGGCGAAAGTAGTAGAAGTAGTGTCAGAGAATTTAGGAGAGGATCCGGATTATCCTTACATTGAAATCGGAAAACAGATTTTGAAATTGAAAATATTAAATGGAGAGCATAAAGGCCAGGTTGTAGAAGCGACGAACTATGTGACCAGAGTGTCTCAGAATGTGGGAAGTGTAGGAACGAAATATATTGTGGGAAGCTACGATGACTTTATCATCACCATGATCATGTATCTTGATAGAAGCAGAACAATCTATTTTCTGGCAGCTCTTTTCTTGGCAATCGTACTTTTGGTCGGAAGAAAAAAGGGGGTTAGTGCCATTGCCGGCCTATTTATTACCTTAGTAAATGTGGTATTCCTTTTTATGCCAATGCTGATCAACGGTGTTCCGGCTATTTTAGCTGCGATTATCGTGGTACTGCTCTCCACTCTGTATACCATGGTAGTATTGAATGGATTCTCGGAAAAGAGTATGATTGCTACAATCAGCTGTACGCTGTGTACAGCGATTGCAGGGATATTAGCCTATGTTGTGGGAAATGTAAGTAATATTTCCACTTTGAATACTCCGGAGGCTGAGAATTTATTGTTTATTACAGAAAACTGTTCTTTCAGAATCGATAATTTACTCACCGCAGGTATTTTGATTGCAGCAATGGGGGCTGTGATGGATACTTGTATGTCTCTGGTATCCTCTTTGCATGAAATGAAGGAACAGACGCCTTCTCTTACAGGAAAACAGCTTTGGGAGAGCGGTATGAACATTGGAAAGGATATTATGGGTACCATGACGAATACGCTGGCGCTTGCATTTGTAGGAACAAGCCTGAATTCTGTATTGGTGTATTATATGTACAGCATGCCATATGTTAGTCTGATTAATACAGACTTTATGGTGGTAGAGCTGGTAAAAGGAATCATAGGAAGTCTGGCGGTGGTACTTGCAATCCCGATTACGACTTTACTGACAGCATATAGATTATCAAAATAAAGGCAATGTTATAAAAACGTTACAGCATTCTGTTTCACGCCTATGATATATGAAAAAGAAAAAAAATTTGAAGTCCGTTTTTGAGGATACCGATAGAGTTATACTGAAATCAAGAAAAAAAATGATTTTCTTTAAAAAAAATCGATAACAATCCTTGAGTTACTTTTATATAATCAAGAAGGTAAATTTCGATTGGTCAGTTTTATGCTGAAGGAATCGTGCTATTAAAAATGTAAAATAAAAATACTGCCACCGGGTAGTGAATGTTGAACATTCGATGATACATCATTAGGTCTATGAAGATGTATTGTTGGATGTTCATTTTTTGGGGAGGAAATAGGGGAAAGCGGCAGGCTGTTTTGTAGGGCTGCGAATATAAGAACATCAAGCATTGTGCAGATACAGTACACATGATAAAATTAAAATAGTGAAAATAAGAGATAATTTGTGAGAAGCATTTGCGAATATGGAGCCAGCGGGGTGGACATGAAGCAAAATTGATGAAATAAGCTTCTTTCTGTGAATAGTAGCTGATCACAAAAGAAAAATCTATAAAATTAGGACATCTAGATAAAAATTATAAAGGAAAGAGTGATGATATGAAAGTTTTAGTAATTCCAGATGTTCATCTGAAACCGCAGATGTTTCAACAGGCTGCAGAACTTATGCATCAGGGGGTTGCAGATCGGGCAGTATGTCTGATGGACATTCCGGATGCTTGGGGGAAGCAATATGATATTGCACTCTATGAAGCAACCTACGATGAGGCCATCCGATTTGCAAAAACATTTCCGGATACGGCATGGTGTTATGGAAATCATGATCTTAGTTATCTGTGGCATTGTCTGGAGAGCGGATATAGTTCCATGGCTGCACTCACAGTGCAAAGAAAATTGCTGGATTTAAGAGATGCGGTTCCAGAGGGAAATCCGATCAAGTATGTTCAGAGAATAGATAATGTTCTCTTTTCTCATGGTGGTGTGCTGAATTTTTTTGTAGAGGACTATGTTCCATCTGCGAAATATCATGATGTGGATGCGGTATTAGAGACGATCAATCAGCTCGGAAGAAAAGAGATGTGGAATGATGCCTCACCGATTTGGTTACGACCACAGCACTCAAAAATGAGATTATATAAGCCGAAAAAATTATTGCAGATTGTGGGGCATACACCGATGTCGGAAATTACAAGAAAGGGCAATCTGATCAGTACGGATGTGTTTTCTACTCACAAAGACGGAAGCCCAATCGGAACAGAGGAATTCCTTTTACTCGACACGATGACTTGGGAATATTGGGGAATTAAGATGTAAAGGCACGATTACAGAAAAAGTAATCGTGCCTAGATGTTTGATGTACAGAAACGTAGTTAAACGCAGTATTTAATCTAGTTATGCGATGCCGATTCTGCGTTTAACACATTCCAAGAACCAAAAAAGGAGGAAGAAAGATCGGCTCACATAAGAACTATTCGTAATGTTGCATCTGATGTTTCAGGCTTCCGATCACACTGACAATGTGATACTTGATCAGGAAAAACTGATTGGAATACTGAGGGTATTGTGTCTTTGCACGGCGTATCATAGGGAAAAAGTATGTCTCCGTTTCGTCGATGTAACTAACGATTTTCTGATTTGAAAATCCGGAGGCCATGGTAGAAATATTGTTACAGCGATCCAAAAGTTTGATCAATAAAGCTTTTGGGGAAGCATTTCAATGCTTGGTGATGATTCATCATGTTCCCACAGGCTAATTAATCGGTTGGTAACATGTAAATGTTCCGCAACTTTTACCTGGGTAAGATTCTTTTGTGTTCGGGCGCGGTATAATCTTTCTCCAAATGATTCCATTCAAACTCCCTCGTTTCTCTTTTGTTGACAGCGTGATTATTCATAATCCATTGGTAATTGTTCAGCTGCTTGTGATTAAAAATATATCTGTTAATTATAATATCTTATTTTAAGGTAAATACCAAGTGGATAAATCAATAAAAAAAATAGAAATAAATCAAGTATTACTTGATTTTCAAAAATGAATGTGCCGGTATAGAGGTTCAAAGTAAATGCAATGATTGTTGGTTTTAGGGGGGGCGTTGACTTTGAAAATTTACGAATCAAAAAAGTAATGATATTCCGAGTATTAGGGGTTGATTTTTTTGTTTTTAAGTGTTATTGTAGTGTCACCGAAAGGAATTCGGAAATTTCATAAGTGAATTTAAGAGGACATAATGGTGGATTAAAAAAGGATTAGGCTACCAGTGTGTCCTTTTTTTACGTCTTCTAAGGAAGAACCAGTGACTGAGTATTTGCGGTCATCAAGACTAACAGATACAGCGACCGTCGCCGTCTAAAGAGTGCCGGGCCGGCAGGCGAAGAAACTTTAGATAAATTTCCGGATTCATTTATGGGGGTATAACATGGCATACAAATTTGTAGAAAAGAGAAAAACAACACAGGAAGAAATCGCATATATTGCTTACATGATCATCGCAAGTTATTTTCATAAGACAAAGTGCAGAAACCAAAATATGGAAGATAGATTGTATCTTTTCTATGCAGAAATGAAAGAGGCGAAGCAGGAAAGCAAAGAACAGCAGATAATCGCTCAGGCAGAATTGTTGCTGAAGGAATCTAAAGAAGTCCTTTCTTTGATGAATTGTGAGGTTTTGATCAGTTTCAGAGAGCACAAATATATTTTGGATTTTATCACTGGATTTGAACAGATTTGTGTTGAGGTTGATAGTCAGGGAGAATGCAAAATGCAGATGTTTTTATCAGAAGAAAATGACCGGTAGGTGCAAAAGCGTTAGAAAAGTTTCAGAAAATATAAATTTAAAGAAAACAGGGGGAAAATTTGATGGAAAAGAACAAAAGAAAAGAATCAATAGCAATCTGCATAGCGATCGTTGCAGCGTATCTGGTATTGAGTGTGATTTATAAATTGGATTTAATTGCAATCTACCAGTACGATGCGGAAATCGCTAGATACCTATTGAAACCGGACTTAAAAAGTCTTTTCATAACAATGATATTGATGTGTTTTCCGTATGAACGAGTCGGTTATGGCTGGGCTGATTTTATAAAGCATTTTGGAATCAAAACAGAGAATCGTACGAAGATCATAACGATAGAGGCTCTGGTATTATATGGCATTATTTCCGGATTCAATATTTGGGTGAATGAATCTTTGGGAGGCATATATTTTTATTATCGTGTAAGAAATATAGAAACGCTGAGTGTGTTTCTGCTGACGATATTGATGACATGGGTAATTGTAACTAGTTTTAAACTTATAAAAGGTAATATGAAATTATTACTATTTGATCTGGCGGCGATCACATTAAATGGGGTAATGATTTATTACCTTAAAGAAAGCTTTTTTTGTTCGGTACTTTTTGCCGGCTCCATGTTAGTGGCATGGAATATTTGCAATTTAACATCGGATAGAAGCCATAAATTATTAAGTTTCGTCTTTTCTCTCGTTGGTAGTGTTGCTATCCTTTGCAATGCAATTTTAATGACAGAAAAGCAAACAGCATTGATGGCTTGGCTGAATCCGGAGAATTATTTTATTTATTCATGGGAACATCTTGCATTAGCACAGCACTCTTTAAAAATGCCGGAGGATCTTTGGTTTTCCAAACATATATGTCATCCGTTTATTTCTACGAATTATTATCTGGGAGTGGGAGCATTGCTTCTTCTGTTTCTCGTGTTTGTCATTGTTACGATTGCATTTGTTCGGAGTTATAAAATATTATCGGAAAATCGGTTTAGATTGTTTACATTTATCTATACTTTATTTGCAGTAGTCTATATTTATCAGTTTTTGGCGGATTTGGGCTTTGTTCCAACAGCGGGAAATGTCTGTCTTATTTTCATTCCGGGTTACATCTTGGAAATCGGAATTATCATAAGGTTATTCATAAAGCTGCCGGTTCTCCAAGAAAAAATCGAAAAGTATCTTGGGATTAAGAAAATAAAAGATTGTTTTGATGACGATGATTTTGAATTTGATGACGATGATTTTGAATTCGATGAAGATGACCTTGATTTGGAGGAAGACTTTAAATCCGATGATTTTAAATTTCAATCTTCGGAAGAAAAAATTTTAAAAATGATTCGTTTTCAGGCACAGGAAATAAAACTTATTAATCAAAAACTCGATCAGTTATTAAAACAAGTCGGAGAAGAAAAGGAAGAAGAGTGCGATCATGACACGGAGTGAAAAATTGAAACATTACAAAATTACATTTAATTCCCCGGTGATCTTAAGCTTTGTTGCAGTTTGTTTTGCATCATTGGTGCTCAACTATATGACCAAGGGCTGGAGCAATCAACTGGTATTTATGACATATCATTCTTCCTTGACAGAGCCGATGACGTACGTACGGTTTTTTACCCATGTATTCGGCCATGCTGATTGGGAACATTTTATCGGAAATATGTCCTATATTTTGCTGCTTGGTCCAATGCTGGAAGAAAAATATGGTTCCGGAAAGATCCTGCAGATTATTGGAATTACAGCGTTGGTAACAGGGCTTATCAACTACCTGTTTTTCTGGAATGTTGCATTGTGCGGGGCAAGCGGTGTGTGTTTTGCATTTATTTTGTTATCTTCCTTTACCAGTTTTCGGGAAGGAGAAATACCGCTTACGGTAGTTTTAGTTGCAGCAATTTATCTGGGACAGCAGATTTATGAAGGGATTGCAGTTCGGGATCAGATTTCTCATATGGCTCATATATTTGGTGGAATCGTAGGGGGAATCACAGGATTTTCTCTGAATAAGAAATCAGTGTAGAGCAGTTTGCAGCAGAAAGAGGCGTCACAATGCAAAAGTGATATTTCTCTAAAACTGCCAAGTATATTATAGAAAATAAATCGGGGGATTATATGAGTACTTATGTTGTTTCGGATATTCATGGTTGCTATAAAGAATTTCTGCAGTTGTTAGAGCAGATTCGATTTGATCATGAACATGATATTCTTGTATGTGCCGGTGATTATATTGACAGAGGTTCTCAAAATGCTGAAATGCTGAATTGGATCGCACATGCATCAGATCACGTGATCTTCCTGCGAGGAAATCATGAAGAAGAGTATGTGGCAAATATTGAGATGATGCAGTTTGTGGGTCAAAAATATAAATTAGATAAAGACAGTATGGAAGATACTCAAATATTGTATCAGATGGTGTACAGACTGACACAGCAGATGGGTCCCGGTTTTTTCGATTATTATGGAACCATCGGGAAAATGATCAATGAATCTGGAATTACATTTACAAAATTATGTGAATGGGCAGATAACATACGGCAGATGCCCTATGTTTACAGACAGATGGTCAATGACAGGATGTGTATTGTCGTACATGCCGGTTATATTGAAGATTTAGAGACTGCTGATACTGAAAAAAGATATGGAAGCGTGGAAGAATTTTATCTGTATGCCAGAGACGATGCTTATATGTGCGGTGGTATTGCCCATGGAATGATCATTGCAGGGCATACGCCGACCATCTTAGCGGAGGAATTTCCTTATAATGCAGGCGAGGTTTATCGTATGTATGATAAAGAAACGGACTGTATCTTTTATGATATCGATTGCGGATGTGCGATGAGCAGGCGGTATGCGGAAGCAAAATTAGCTTGTATTCGTCTTGAGGATGAAAAAGTATTTTATGTAAGAAGTTCAGAAGTTGATTTTAAAGGGGAAAAAAGATGAATTTAGAACGATTTGTAACAGCACAGGAAGATAGTTATGAAATTGCATTCCATGAGATCAGACAAGGAAGAAAGCAGAGTCACTGGATGTGGTATATTTTTCCACAGATTAAAGGGTTGGGTCATAGTGTCACAGCCCAGTATTATGCAATCCGGAACAGGGAAGAAGCGGAAGCATATTTAGAACATCCGGTGCTTTCGAAACATTTATTGGAAATCTCAGAGGAACTGCTGAAATTAGACAGCAATGATCCGGGGGAAGTGTTCGGTTTTCCGGATCATCTGAAACTAAGATCATCGATGACCTTATTTTATATTGTAAGCGGACAGGAAGTTTTCAAAAAAGTATTAGATAAATTTTTTGATGGGAAATTAGATCAAAGAACCGTTAGGTTATTAGAGGAAAAATAGATGGATTTCTGTATGCCGCATGTAAAATGTTTCCCATCTTCCATTTGATATGCTATAATGCTGTTCGAAAAGTTAAGTTTTGGAGGAAACAAAGATGTGTGAAGAAATGATAAAAGCAGAAGAAACTGTTGCAGACGAAGTGACAGAAACTGCAGAAGTAAAAGAAGCTGTTGTGGAAATAGAACCGTTATTTGAAGAATGTGTTGATTTTGATACATTTTGTAAATCAGATTTTCGTGCGGTAAAAGTCAAAGAATGTTCCGCAGTAAAGAAGAGTAAAAAATTGTTACATTTTGTTTTAGATGACGGAACTGGAACAGATCGTATCATTCTTTCCGGAATTCATGCTTACTATGAACCGGAAGAGCTGGTAGGAAAAACACTGCTTGCGATCGTAAATCTCCCGCCAAGAAAAATGATGGGGATTGAATCCTGCGGAATGCTGATGTCAGCTGTTCACAATGTGGCAGGAGAAGAAAAACTGAATCTGGTGATGTTGGATGATGCGATTCCGGCAGGAGCAAAATTATATTAATTTAAAATTACAAGGAACATCAGAACTATAAAAAACACGTTGTTTGGAAAAATCCATACAACGTGTTTTTTTAGATTCATATTTTTAAAATAGAGTTATTTGGCAATGATATCGTCAGCAGTTTCTAATCCGAAAACATGAACAACGGTTTCATTGTTTAATGCACCTGCACCGCCAAGGACATAACCGGAGGTGATATTATGAGCAGACACATATCCTGCAGCAGCAGAAGTATCTCCATCTTTGGTTAAGAGCAATGGAGCATTCAAGGCAGCTGCGAGCGGTCCGCCGCATAAGCCGTCTGGGAAGTTCTTTCCGCTGGCAAGTACTGCAGTGTCTGTAGTTCCAAAGAATGTTTCTGCTACGTTCACAGATGTTTCATATCTGGATTTGCCGGATAATCTGGTTACTTTGCCGTAAGCGGCCAGTTCTGCTTCAATTTCTGTGCTGACAGCGCCGTTTCCGCCAACGATATAAATCTGAGCGCTTTCTAAGGAGTTCAGAATTGCTTTCTGATCTGCATTGAGTGCTGTATCTGGTTTTACAAGCAGAATCGGTCTTCCGGATGCAGAGGCAGATAAGCTGTCTGCGAATGTCTTACCGGTTGCAACGATGATTTCGCTGCCGGTAATGCCTGCTTCAGCAAGGATCTTAAGACTGGTTTCATATCTGGAAGATCCGGAAAGTCGGGCTACCTGATAACCAGCATTTTTAATCGTTTCTACACTGGAAGGAACAGCACCTGTACCGCCGAGAATATAAACGGTTCCGCCTTTGCTCAGGTTTGCTTTGATATATGCATGTAACTGTGCTACATTGTCAGATTTTCCGCTGGTCAGAAGGATTGGAGCATGTTTTACAGAGGCAAGATAACTTCCGGAAAGTGCATCTGCAAAGTTTTTGCCGGTTGCAACGATCACTGCATCGAAATGGTCAATGCCAAGTGTTTCTTTATAAGTATCTGCAACTTTGTAAGCTGTTTCATATCTTCCGGTTCCGGAAAGTCTGTATGCAGTATGACGGATTTCTCCGGAAGCTGCTTCAAGTGCTTCCATAGAACCTTTTAATGCATTTACTGCAGCAACTACTTCGCCGTCAACAGCAGTTTCGTCGTTCAAAACATCTGTTGCATTGTTCAGAGCAGCGTTCAGTACGGTCCAGCTTGCAGTTGTGTAGTCTGTCTGGTGAAGAGCTTCTGCTTTGGAAATTGCATCTGTCAGAGCAGATTTATCAACGACATCATTGGTTTCATAATCAAAAGTTACTTCTGCGATTTTTACCCAGAATTTACTGTCAGAAATCACTCGGATTCTTACATACTGAACGGAGACACCGTTTGCTGCGCATGTTTTATCAGTTTCACCTTTTAAAGTTCCGATTTCTGTCCAGTTCTGGTTGTCAGAGCTGATTTCAACCACTGCATCAGCAAAGATGTCAGAACCTGCATCTTCCGGTGCCTGATAGCGGAAGCTGTTTAACATGACAGGTTTTGCAAAGGTAAAGGATACGGTGTCGCCCACATTCTGGTCTCCACCCAGCCATGCAAATGTGGATAAATCATTATCAAGCATGTTGCTCAGTGGATAAGAAGTTCCCCAAGTAGAATAAGCTGCATCTGTAGAAGCTACAGAAATCATATCACTTGCCGGTAAGAGGGTCAGAGCTGATTTTGCAGTTTTTACATTGTTCAGAGCTTCTGTATATTCTTCCTGTGTCAGTTCAACTGCAGTAAGGAGTGGTTTTGCGACATTTAAAGCAGCTGTGTAATCTGAATAAGAAGAAACAGTATATCCTGCCGAAGCGATTGGATAAGTGATTTCCAGATATAAATCTACACGGTCTAATGGAATCAGTTTTGCTTCTGCATTCAGCAGTGCTTCTAATGCAGCATCTACGTCTGCCTGACCTGCAGCAGTATCAGCAAGTAATTCTTTTGCAGTAAGGAAGGCATCTTTGTAATCGCCATAAGTTGCCGGGATAAAGTGTTCTGCAGCATGTGCACGGTCTACAGCTTCCTGCAGATCTGCCTTATCTGTATAAAGTTCATAAGTAAGGGTTACTTCAATTTCATCTGCGGTGTAAATTCCGTCCGCATCCTGATCCATAGATACAAAACGGTATCCGTAGATTTCATCCGGTGTGATCGTATAAGGATCGTCGATCAGACCATAAATAGTACGGTCATTTCTTAAAGTATTTCCTTCGGTATCTACATAATGAAGAATTAATGTTCCGAATTCTCCTTCGATCAGAACTTCACCCGGTGCAGGAAGTTCTGTTCCGTTATACCCCGGAGCGTGTCCAAGTTCGTTACAGATAGATTCTAACTCACTGTAGGTAAGAGCAGTGTTTGGATTCCATGATCTTTCAGCCATAGCTCTGGTACGCATAAAGATGGCATCAGCGATCTGCTGTTCGGTCTTATAATTTGGTGAATCGCACCAGATTGCGAAAGAAGCACCTGCCAGCCAGTCCGCATATGGATACTGGATGGACTGATCTCCGATTACAGAACTGCTTGCAAGACGTCCCGGAGTCCATTCGTTGAAAATCTTAGAGGCAACCGGGTTCGCATTAGCTTCCCACCATGATGCTAATACATAGTACATGTAAACGTCGGCCATGTTGATGACTTTGTTTCCATTGTTGACGAAATCCTGAACAGTTGCACATTTTGCAGGACCTGCCCAGTAACAGATTTCGATATCAGAATCTAAAGTATAGCCTGTATATCCGGAATACATCAGACCATCGTTCCATGCACGAGGAGTCATGCCGTAAGATTTTACAATTGCAGCCATGTCATTGAAATAATTCATGACAGTAATGTACTGGTCGTTGGTCATGCTTCCAAAGTTGTTTAAGAATTCGTCACCGCCGATGTTGAAATGTTTACATCCTGCTTCAGAGAAGAATTCTGCATATTCGGTAAACAGATCTGCGAGGAAATCATGGCATTCCTGTTTTTCGAAGATGTTAAAGGTCTGTGCAGAACGGTAATCAGAAGGCCAGAGAGAAGTACAATCCCAATCATCCGGCAGGAAATTTAATACATAAGTCATATGTCCCGGTGAATCTAAAGATGGAACAAATTCAATATGATATTTCTGGCATTCTTTTATGATATCAAGAATGTCTTCTTTGGTGTAATATCCGTCACTTGGATATCTCCAGCCGTCTAAAGCTTCTAAAGTAGAACTTTCCAGACGATAGCCTTCATTTTCTGAGAAATGGAACTGTAAGGTATTAATGTTCTGGTAAGAAAGATCTTTGATCAGCGCCATGATCCAGTTTTTAGAGAACATTTTTCTTGCATTGTCCAAATGAACACCACGTACGTCTACGGATGGTTCATCTGTGATCTTGCCGCAGTCCATTTGATTGCCATTTAACTGTAATGCTTTCTGGATGGTACGGATTCCGTAGAAAATACCTGCTTCTCCGGTAGCAGAAACTTCTGCGTAATCTCCGATGTTGATCGTATATGCTTCCGGACTGATGTCATCGGATGGTTCTTCCATACGGATCACAATATCTCCGGCTTTTACCGTTGCATCTGTACCATAAACAATGTTCATAGAGGATGCAGTCAGTCCGAGGGCGGTAAATTCACTGCTTAAAAGTTTCAGATCGTTTTCCAGAGTTTCATTCATCAGAGTCTGATTGCTGGAGATTACAGTAAATCTGGAAGAATCTTTTAAAGTGAAAGTATCTCCGGTAGTTTTGTATTCTAATACGGATGGATAAGTATCCATTTCAGAATCATACATGATCGGATTTGGATCGACTTTGTAAACAAAGATGATTTCACCGTCTTCTTCACTGTAAGTACCGGTAACGGCTTCTTCACTGACCGGAATCCATTTATAGATTGCAGGTGCAGTGAAAGAATAAGAAGATCCTAAAGTGCCATACATGACATCATCATTTTTGATGGTCTTTCCGTTGGTATCCTGATATTTTAAGGTTACTTTTCCTAAATCACTCAGTTCTGTAAATTCGCCGACTTCAGGAAGGACAGAACCTTTTTCATATCCGGCTGCATGGCCGATCGTATCTGTCAGTTTTACAAACTGATCGTATGCAAGGATGGAATTTGAGGAAGTATTCCATGATTTTGCAGCAAGAGAGCGGAGTGCACTTGCGATATCTGTGTGAATCACATCTTCGCTGCAGGTGTCAGGGTAATCACACCAGATTCCCATAGAAACGCCTGAGATCACATCGCTGTCATCTGCGATAGAAGAACCGGAGAACTGTCCCGGTGTCCAGTTATTGTAAATGTTTTTATCCTGTTCTTTTACGTCAAAAGAATGTGCCGGTCTGCCGTCAGACTGTGGGCCGGAACGTAATACGTAATAGAAGTAGGAAGAGTTGAAGTTATAAATATTTTTATGTCCTCTGTTAATGAAGGTCTGTAAAGTCGGAGAACCGCCGATCCATGAAGTACGTGACCAGTAGTCGATACCGATGTAGTCGTGCAGTTTGATCTTCTGCTGATAAGAAGTTCCTTCGTTAAAATAAACACCATCATTGAAGATACGAGGAGTAAATCCTTTGGAATATACATGCTCAGCCAGTTCATTGGTGTAGTTGGACATAGTATCACGCCATGTATAACCCTGTCCCCATTTTGCAACAGCATAGTTGTCTAATACAGACTGATACTGGGTTGTAAATGGTGCACGGTCATATTCCATATATTCGTCAGCGCCGATATGGAAATCAGTGCAGCCTTCGAATAATTCCATATATTCATCATAAAGAGAATAAATATAAGCAACGGCTTCGTCATTAGTAACATCTAAAGCAATTTTAGAATGGTTACCATAAACATCGACCTGACCATATTCCGGATGGAACTGCAGGATGTGCTGTACATGTCCCGGTGTATCCAGAGATGGAATGACTTTAATGCCGTATTTGGCAGCTTCAGCAAGGATTTCTTTTACTTCTGCTTTGGTCAGATATTCCTCAGATACAATCTGTGGGTCGGTATCACATTCGATACGGAATCCGAGATTTTCAGCAAAATGAATCTGAAGTGTGTTCATTTTTAAATAAGACATTTCACGGATCTGACGAATAAACCAGTCTTTGGAAAAATATTTACGTCCGCAGTCTACATGGAGACGGCGTTCTGCCAGATCAGGATAGTCAACGATGGTACCATATACAAGACCATTGTTTGTAAGCATCATGGTTTCGATGGTACGTAATGCGTACATAACTGCAGTTTCAGATGCAGCTTCGATCACAACACCAAGATTGCTGATGGTGATTTTGTAGGCTTCTTCGCTTGTAGTTTCAGCGGTGATCTCTTTTGCATCCACAAGGCGGATGAGAATGTCTGCTGCAAGCTGGGAACCTGCAGGCCCGTATACCATAGTATGCGGTGTGGAAGAAGCAATTTCTTTTTCCACAAATTCTGCGTTGATGAGTTTTACAACTTCGGCCAAACGGTCGTTGTCAATGTTTGCTCCGGTAGATTCCACAACGAAACGGGTTCCGGTGGTCACTTTCCATACGCTGTCAGCATCCGATACTTTGTAAGATTTTAAGATCGGATTTGTTTTTGCGATCAAGTCGCTTTCTGTCACTGAAGTTGTCACTGCTGCCTGCGGTGTAATGGTCAGACTGGAAAAAACCATTGCAAATGCAAGAACGAAGCAGCACAGTCTTTTCAGCCACAGATGATAAGATGTGTTTACTTTCATAAAAACACTTGATTTCTGTTTGTATCAGAAATCGATCCCCTTTCCCTATTTTATAGCTTTTGGCTATGCTCAGATGATTATAGCATTGAGCTGTGAAAGGGTCAATGAAAACAAGTAAAATGTACTAAAATTAATGAAAAAATAAGAAAAAATATTATTTAAAATATACAAAAACATAAAAATGGCTTGTATTATCCATAAAATAAATCGCAGGAAGATAAAAATTCATTTTAGGAGAAAAGGGAAAGATAGTGGTTGCACAATGAAGAAAAAATCATTATAATGAGCCTTGAAAGAGCAGGATCACTTTTTCTTCTTTGTGTAAGCTGCTCCAATCTTAGATTCAAGCCATTCGGCGAATAAATTCCGGATTGTTAGTAAATTTTATGATTATGAACACAGTTGTTTTCTGTTCAGAATGTGAGACGCTCTTTCGAGCCTGCCGTTAATATATCACAGTTTATGCTTACAGCAGTGGCAGGACAGGGGCAGACAGGAAAAACAGCAGATATAACCCCTCTATGGATGCCGGTTCAGAACGTCTGTCCCTGAAAAACTTAAAATTTTTTTAAAGTCTCAAAAAGTCGATGACGAAGAAAAAAAATATGATAT
>CAZRQV010000005.1:0-79418 GCA_964602445.1 uncultured Lachnoclostridium sp. | reverse complement strand
AATGAGCGCAAGTGAGTCTGGGCAAACAAAGTTTGCATGAGACGAACGGCGAATGTGGAACACGATAGATTTCGAAGAAATCGTCAAGCACGAAGTGCGAATCGTGATATAATGAGCGCAAGTGAGTCTGGGCAAACAAAGTTTGCATGAGACGAACGGCGAATGCCGAACACGAAAATTATAAGATCTGAGAGATTACACGGAGGATGAATATGACAACAACGAAGAAACGACGTAAAAGAACAAGGAGCAGAATCAATCCCGCCATGCTTGGTGCATTGGTGATCTTTCTTGTTCTAGTAATTGGAGCAGCCATATTTTTGATCAAACGATATTCTCCATCCAAAGAACGTATGGATCTGGAGCAATATTTTCAAATAGAAGAAGAAAAGGAACTGGCTGTTATCGTACAGAATGATCTGATTGAAGAAAATGGAATCGTTTTAGAAGGCAGACCGTATGTCAGTGCAGAGGTTGTAAAAAAATATCTGAATTCCAGATTTTATTGGGACAGTGCAGAAAATTTATATATTTATACCACACCTACGGAAATGATCACAGCTCATGTGGGGGATAAACAGTATACCATTGATAAGCAGAATGTAGATACCGGTTATCAGATCGTAAAAGTGGAAGATGGAACTGCTTATATTGCATTAGAATATATTAAACTTCATACAGCGATGGATTATGAATATATGGAACAGCCGAATCGTGTCCAGATTACCAATGAGTATGGCGAAGTTCCGGTTGTAACGGCAAAGAAAGATTCAGAAGTCCGTTATCGTGCAGGGATCAAGAGTCCGATCCTTACAGAGGTTCAAAAGGGAGATCAGCTGTTTGTTCTTGACGAAGGTGAAAATCAGGTGGAAAAATGGACGAAAGTCCGCACAGCTGACGGTTACATCGGTTATATTAAAGATAATAAATTAAAAGCACAGACAACGATCACGATGACCAGTGATTTTGAAGAACCGGAATATAAAAATATCAGCAAAGATCATACGATCAACCTTGCATGGCATCAGGTAACTAATAAAGAAGCCAATAATCAGGTACTGGAAAAGATTGCAGATACCAAAGGACTTACCGTGATTTCGCCGACATGGTTCTTTATCAAAGACGACAACGGCGGAATTCAGTCGCTGGCATCTCAAAGTTATGTGGATTATTGCCACCAGAATGGCATAGAAGTGTGGGGATTGGTAGAAAATATCACGTACAAAGACCAGTTCAGTATTACCAATGTACTGAATAAAACATCGTCCCGTCAGAATCTGGTGACTCAGCTGATCGCTCAGGCAATCCAGTATGGATTGGACGGAATTAATGTTGATATTGAAGCACTTCCGGGAGAAGCTGGAGACGGATTCATTGAATTTGTCAGAGAACTTTCGATTATGTGCCGCAGAAACAATATCATTCTTTCGGTAGATAATTATGTGCCGATGGCATATAACCAGAACTATAACAGAAAGGAACAGGGTATTGTTGCTGATTACGTGATCATCATGGGATATGATGAACATTTTGCAGGCAGTGAGGAGGCCGGTTCCGTAGCATCGATCGGTTATGTGAGAAACGGAATCGAAAAAACACTGGAAGAAGTACCAGCAGAAAAAGTGATCAATGCCGTGCCGTTTTATACAAGATTATGGCAGACTGATGATTCCGGCAATCTGACCAGTTCCGCTCTGGGCATGAGCAGTGCTGAAAAGGTACTGGCCAACAATGAAACCATTCCGGAATGGTCCGAAGAAAGCGGTCAGTATTATGCACAGTTTGAAAATGCCGATGGCTTTTATCAAATCTGGCTGGAAGAAGAGCGTTCCATTGAAGAAAAAGCAAAACTGATCAAAGAATATAATCTGGCAGGAATCGCATCATGGCGTCTTGGCTATGAAAAAGATGAAATCTGGGATGTACTCTTAAAATATGTGAATTAAGGAGCAGGCATTTTAACACCATTTAAATATTGAAGGATTCCCATGTGGATGGCCCATGCCAGCTTTTGCTGGTAAGCGTCATCCACTAATTTTTTGCTTTCTTCCCAGTTGGAGAGAAAACCGCATTCGACAATAACGATCGGTGCGGCCGCATTTTTCAGAAGATAGTAACTGTCGTTTGCTTTTTCAACCCGATGGTTGGAAGGATCGACACCATCAACCAGTGCTTTCTGGATCAAAGCAGCCAGCGTATTTCCCTCCTGGGAACCGGTGTAGTAAAAGACTTGTGCGCCGTCAATCGATTCCTCAGGATAGCTGTTCTGATGGATGCTGACAATGCAGTCCGGGGAGGCTTCGTTCATAAATGTGGTTCGGCGGAGCATATCCTGTTGCTTTTTCTGAGAAGCATTTTCATCACAAAGTCCGGAATCTTCCGTCCGGGTCATGACTACATGAATATCTGCAGCGGTCAGCAGTGTTTCTAATTTGCGGGCAATGCTTAGATTAACTTCTTTTTCCAGTGTTCCGTCTACGCCTACCTTGCCCGAATCAAAACCGCCGTGTCCGGCATCGATGACTACGGTAAAAGAACCGGATCGTGAAAGTGCCGGAAGGATACTGACGGAAAGGATATGGGTATCTATGAAAAAAATGGAGACGATCAGCAGCAGGATTGTAAGAAAAAGGCAGGTATATTCTTTTAATGGAGTCATGGCAGTTCTCCCTGAGGGGACTTACCTAAAATCTATGATCGGTTGACAGAAAATATGACAGCAGTCCGTTCACTGCGCCGTCCAAGAGCGGGGAGCGAACAATTTTATTGTATGAAACGGAACAAAGTGTTATACTATGGAAGATAATGAAGAAAATCTGTGAAAATTCTTTTGAAAAAGAAGAAACACAGTAGAAAATAAGATTTTGCAGTAAAATGAAACAGGTGAAAAATGCAGACAATAGTGAAAAAGATAGATCCTGACTGCATTGATCAGGAAATCATGCAGCAGGCAGGAACGTTACTGAAAGAAGGTGCACTGGTAGCATTTCCGACAGAAACAGTATATGGTCTGGGGGCCAATGCACTGGATGCGGAAGCCGCAGCAAAGATTTATGCAGCCAAAGGAAGACCATCGGACAATCCTTTGATCGTACATATTGCAGATCTGGAAAGTCTGGATCGGATCGTGGAAGAAATTCCGGCAGCGGCAGAAAAATTGGCAGAGAAGTTCTGGCCGGGACCATTGACTATGGTATTTCGAAAAAGTGAAGCAGTTCCGTATGGAACGACCGGCGGTTTAGATACCGTTGCTGTGCGTATGCCTTCTCATAAGATTGCATTGGAAATGATTCGTGCCGGCGGCGGCTATATCGCAGCACCAAGTGCCAACACATCCGGCAGGCCAAGTCCCACATTGGCAGAGCATGTGGCAGAAGATATGGATGGAATCATTCCGTTGATCTTAGACGGAGGTGCTGTTGGAATTGGAATCGAATCTACAATCGTAGATTTGACAGAAGAGATTCCGACAATTCTGCGTCCGGGATTTATTACCAAAGAAATGCTGGAAGAAGTGGTCGGTGAAGTACAGATTGACAAAGGGCTTTCTGCTGATTCGAAGACACCGCCGAAAGCACCGGGAATGAAATACAGACATTATGCACCGAAGGCAGAGCTGATTATTGTAGAAGGAGCAGCAGAAAAAGTTGCGGAAAAGATCAATGCTCTGGTAAGAGAAAATGATGCAAAAGGAATTTCCACCGGAATTATCGGTACAGAAGAATCGGTAGAAAATTATAAAAAAGGTTTGGTAAAATCAATCGGCACAAGAGCAGATGAATTAACGATCAGCAGTCATTTATATGCTATTTTACGGGAATTTGATGAAAGTGATGTGAAGATCATTTACTCGGAAAGCTTTGCAGAAGGTGCCATGGGAAGTGCGATTATGAACCGTCTTTTAAAAGCGGCGGGACATAAAGTCATTCAGGTATAAAAAGTGCCGGAAAGAAACATAAATGTTTGGGAATCGGAAGATTCCGGGAACGTTTGGTATAAAAAATATTTTAAAAGATAAAGGAGACAAACGATGATAGCTTTAGGATGTGACCACGGCGGTTATGAATTAATGCAGGAAGTAAAAGGATTATTAGAGAAAAAAGGTCTGGAATATAAGGACTTTGGATGCTACAGCACAGAAGCAGTAGATTATCCGGAATACGGACGTAAAGCAGCAGAAGCAGTAGCTTCCGGAGAATGTGAAAGAGGAATCGTGATCTGCGGTACCGGAATCGGTATTTCTATTTCTGCAAATAAAGTGCCGGGAATCCGCTGTGCACTTTGTTCTGACTGTTTTTCTGCAGCAGCAACAAGAGAACACAATGATGCAAACATGCTGGCAATGGGCGCAAGAGTTTTAGGCGCAGGACTGGCTCTGAAAATCGTAGAAACATTTTTAGACACACCGTTTTCAAACGATGAACGTCATAAGAGAAGAATCGCTAAGATCGAAGGTTAGGATTAAGATCGCAAGCTAAGAATCTAAGATTAAAATCGAAGATGAAGATCAAAAGTTAGGATTGGAGAATGTTATGGGGGAAAAGCGGACAGATTATATTTCATGGGATGAATATTTTATGGCAGTTGCAAAACTTGCCGGAATGCGTTCGAAAGATCCAAATACACAGGTAGGAGCCTGTATTGTCAGTCGGGAGCATAAGATTTTATCTATGGGATACAACGGTTTTCCGACGGGCTGTTCTGATGATGAATTTCCATGGGCAAGAGTAGGAGAATTTGCCGATACCAAATATGCCTATGTAACACATGCAGAATTAAATGCGATCCTGAATTATCGCGGGAATCTGGATGGAGCAAGATTGTATGTTTCCCAGTTTCCATGTAATGAATGTGCCAAAGCAATCATTCAGTCAGGGATCAGAACCGTAGTATATGGTGATAACAAATACGACGGTACGCCATCAGTGATCGCATCGAAAAAAATGCTGAAAGCAGCAGGGATTGAAGTTTACGCTTATGAATATTCAGGCAGAGAGATTCGCCTTGAGGTATAAGCTTCAAACCATTGGTGAAAAAATGAAAATGGCAGGCAGGGGGGCAGCACAAAAGATTGGGGTGTTGCCTCTGTTTGTTTTTAAAACAGGAAAATGGAGTAGACTAAAACCTTCGTCAGTCAAACGGAAGGATTAAAAATATGAAAAGATTGTGGATTTATTTGAAAAATTATAAAAAAGAAAGTGTGCTGGCACCACTGTTTAAACTTTTGGAAGCATCGTTTGAATTGGTCGTGCCGCTGGTCGTGGCAGCCATTGTAGATCAAGGTATTGGCGGAAACGATTTAAGCTATGTATATCGTATGGGCGGTATGATGATTCTTTTGGGAATCGTAGGACTGATTGCCGCAGTGACTGCCCAGTATTTTTCGGCAAAAGCAGCAGTCGGAGTGGCAACAGAGATTCGATCTGCACTGTTTCGTCATATTCAGAGTTTGTCGTACACAGAAATTGATACGGTAGGGGCTTCCACCCTGATCACAAGACTGACCAGCGATGTTAATCAGATTCAGTCCGGAGTGAATATGACACTGAGACTGCTTTTAAGATCACCGTTCATCGTTTTTGGTGCGATGTTTATGGCATTTACGGTAGATGTAAAATGTGCACTGATCTTTTTGGGAGTCATACCGCTGTTAAGCCTTGTTGTATTTGGGATTATGTTCCTTACGATGCCAATGTATCAGCGGGTACAGAAATATCTGGACAAGGTTCTGGAACTGACCAGAGAAAATCTGACAGGAATCCGTGTGATCCGTGCATTTCATAAAGAAAAAGAAGAATCAGCAGCATTTAAAAAGAAAAATGAAGAATTGACAGGAATGCAGCTGGCGGTAGGAAAGATTTCCGGCTTGATGAATCCGCTGACCTATGTGATCATCAATTTGGGACTGGTGCTTTTAATCTATACCGGAGCATTGCAGGTAGATATGGGAGAATTGTCACAGGGACAGGTCATTGCGCTGATCAATTATATTTCCCAGATTTTAGTGGAACTGATCAAGCTGGCAAACCTGATCGTAACGCTGACCAAAGCATTCTCCTGCGCAGAACGTATCAGCCATATTTTTGAAATCCAGAGCAGCATGGAGGATTTTGGAACAACAGAAATTAAAAGCGAAAAAGAAATTCCAATCTTAGAATTTCAGCAGGTGGGCTTCCGTTATGCCAACGCTGGGGCAGAATCATTGTCGAATGTGAGTTTTACTGTAAATCAGGGAGAAACGGTCGGAGTGATCGGCGGTACCGGTTCTGGAAAAAGTACGTTGATCAATCTGATTCCGAGATTTTATGATGCTACTTCCGGTACAGTTTTTTATCATGGAAGACCGATCAGAGAATATAAGATCGAAGATCTCCGGAAGCGGATCGGTGTGGTTCCGCAAAAAGCAGTTCTTTTTAAAGGAACCATCAGAAGTAATCTTTTGTGGGGAAATGACAGCGCATCGGAAGAAGAGATGGAAGAAGCATTGGCTGTTTCTCAGGCAAAAGAATTTGTGGAAAAACTGGATCAATCTTTAGACGCACCGGTGGCGCAGGGCGGAAAGAACTTTTCCGGCGGTCAGCGTCAGCGTTTGACCATCGCAAGAGCAATGGTCAGAAAACCGGAAATCCTGATTTTGGATGACAGTACCTCGGCGCTGGATTATGCGACAGATGCAAAACTGCGAAAAGAATTAAAGAAAAGAAAAGATACCATGACGACATTTATCGTATCTCAGCGAACTTCCAGCATTCAGTATGCAGACAAGATCATTGTTTTAGAAGATGGAAAAATTGTAGGTCTTGGAACCCATGAAGAATTACTGGAAAGCTGCGGTGTATACCAGGAAATTTATGATTCCCAGTATCAGAAACCGGAAGGAGAGAGAAGCTGTGAATAAATCATCTACTATGAAAAAAGTGTTAAACAGGATCAAAAAGTATCAGATTTTTGTGCTGCTCTCTTTGGTTATGGCAATGGCAGTGGTGATCCTCAATCTGTATCTTCCGATTTTGACAGGAGATGCAGTCGATGGAATCATTTCCAAAGGAATGGTAAATTTTACGGCACTGTTTCAGATTTTTCAAAAAATGATCACTGTGATCGTGGCAACGGCGGTCTTTCAGTGGCTGATGAATGTGATCAATAATCATATTACGTATTGTGTGGTACAGGATATCAGAAAAGAAGCTTTCGAAAAACTGGAAAAGCTGCCGCTAAAATATGTAGACACACACTCTTACGGCGATATCGTCAGCCGTATGATCGCTGACGTAGATCAGTTTGCCGAAGGGCTGCTCATGGGATTCACCCAGCTCTTTACCGGAGTGCTGACCATTCTTGGAACGCTGTTTTTTATGTTTGAAATCAATATTAAAATTGCGCTGGTGGTGGTACTGCTGACACCGTTATCTCTGTTTGTAGCGGCATTCATTGCAAAAAGAACATACCATATGTTTAAGCTGCAGTCAGAGACCAGAGGGGAGCAGACTTCTCTGATCGAAGAAATGGTCGGAAATTTAAAAGTAGTTCAGGCGTTTGGTCACGAAAAAGAAAATCAGGAAAATTTTGATGAGATCAATGAAAGATTACAGAAATATTCGCTGAATGCCACCTTTTTCTCTTCGTTAGTCAATCCAAGCACCCGTTTTATCAACAGTATGATCTATGCGGGAGTAGGAATCACCGGAGCAATTTCAGCATTAGGCGGAGGGATTTCCGTAGGACAGCTGACCTGCTTTTTAAGTTATGCCAACCAGTATACAAAACCATTTAACGAAATTTCCGGAGTGATCACAGAACTGCAGAATGCCCTTGCATGTGCGGCCAGAGTCTTTGAACTGATTGAAGAAGAACCGGAGGTAGCAGATGCGAAAGATGCAGCAGTGCTGGAAGAAGTAAAAGGAGAAATTTCACTGGAACATGTTTATTTTTCCTATACTGCAGATAAAAAATTAATAAAGGATTTTAATCTGTCCGTGAAACCGGGACAGCGCATTGCCATCGTAGGGCCTACGGGCTGCGGTAAGACAACACTGATCAATCTTTTGATGAGATTTTATGATGTAGATCATGGAAGCATCTGCGTAGATGGTCAGGAAATCCGCAATGTGACCCGCGGTTCTTTGAGAACCAATTATGGTATGGTTCTTCAGGATACATGGATCCGGAATGCAACGGTAAAAGAAAATATTGTGATCGGAAAGCCGGAGGCAACGATGGAAGAAGTGATCGCAGCGGCAAAATCCTCCAGAGCCCATGATTTCATCAAACGTCTTCCGAAAGGCTATGATACGGTGCTTGGAGAAGATGGCGGAAACCTGTCTCAGGGACAGAAACAGCTGCTTTGTATTACAAGAGTTATGCTCTGTCTGCCGCCGATGCTGATTTTAGATGAAGCAACTTCTTCGATTGATACGCGAACAGAGATTAAGATCCAGCAGGCATTTGCAAAAATGATGGAAGGACGTACCAGTTTTATCGTAGCACACCGCTTGTCTACCATCCGTGAGGCAGATCAGATTCTGGTCATGAAAGAAGGAAATATCATAGAACAGGGAAATCATCAGGAACTTTTAGAACAAGGCGGTTTTTATGCAGAACTTTACAACAGTCAGTTTGCAGGATAGGAGCAGAAGGTGGAACGCTTAAAAAAGAGACTGCTGGAACTGGCAGAAAAATCATATCGAAATAATCAGTATCTGTTTACGAATTTCTTGAATCTGGCAGAAATGACTGCTTTTTATGAGATTGAGCGGGATATTTCCTATGTACCTTATACCTTGTTCGGCGGTGCTGAGAATTGCGAACGGGTCATGATCCGGTTTGGTTCCGAAGAATTTTTCGGATATGAAGAACCATTTCCAATCTGCTGTATTCAAGCAGAACCGCTGATCGAAAAATTTGCAGATCAGTTTACCCATCGGGATTTTCTGGGAGCGATCATGAATCTGGGAATCGAACGGGAAATCGTAGGTGACATTGCGGTCAAAGGAAAGAAAGCATACATTTTTTGTACAGAAAAGATTGCCCCTTATATTGCGGAAAATCTGGTGCAGGTAAAGCATACCTCTATGCGATGTACCATTTTAGAGGAAACGCCGGATATTTTGAAACCAACGCTGGAAACACGGGAAGTTACAGCAGCATCGGAGCGAATTGATGCGGTGCTTGGAAAACTGTGTAATCTATCCCGCAGTCAAAGTGTGCTGGCATTTCGGGAAAAGAAAGTATTTGTCAATGGAAAACAGTGTGAAAACAACAGTTATTCTTTGAAAAAGGGAGATGTGGTAACCTGCAGAGGGTTTGGCAAATTTATTTATGAAGGCATCAAATATGAGACAAAAAAAGGAAAACTTTGTGTAGAAGTGTCCATATACGTATAAGAAGAGTTTCGTACTCCTGTGAAAAGCAGAAGTGCGGAACTCTTTTTATTTCATAGGAAACTTTGGAAAAGTTCCCGAAAAGATAAAATTTCATAAGATAAAATAAAAGGAAATTGTGATGGACGAGTGTGATTTTCCGATATTTTCAGAAAGAGCAGAATCTTATTTGAATACCATACTTTATGGATTGGCGGATCTGACTGCAGCAGAAGAAACGGGAGTTTTAAAACTGCGCAGGCAGCCCTATTTCCATCTTTCAGGACGAGGGATTATTTTAGGGATTGCGGATACCGGGATTGACTATACGCACCCGGTATTTCGTTATGGAGACGGAAGGAGCAGGATTTTAGCAATCTGGGATCAGACCGCAGAAACAGAAGATTATGGGGCAGTACCTTTTGGAAAAATTTATCTGCAGGAACAGATCAATGAAGCTCTGGAGAGAGAGGATCCGTTTTCCTTGGTATCCGTGACAGACGAAATTGGTCATGGGACGTTCATGGCTGGTCTTGCGGCGGGAAATGAGGAAGAGGAGGAATTATTTACGGGAATCGCACCGGAAGCAGATCTTTTGGTCGTAAAATTAAGACAGGCAGAATCTTGTGTTAAAAATTTCTGGTATGTTGCAGAGGAAACACCGGCTTATACAGAAGAAGATTTGATCGCAGCAACAGATTTTATGATCGCTTTTGCGCAGGAACGGGAGCAGGAAATTGTACTTTACTACGGAATCTGTTCCAGTCAGGGGGATCATAATGGAAAAGGAGAGTTTTCCGGTTATCTGGATCTGATTTCCCGACAGTCCGGACGGATGGTCGTCACTGCGGCAGGAAATGAAGGAAATGCTGCTCATCATTTTCGTGGCCGTTCTTATGAAGGAGTTCTTTTTCAAGATGTAGAAGTCCGTATTTCCAATGTAAAAAAAGGACTGTATATGGAATTTTGGGCAGATGCACCGGATCTGTATGGAATCGGTTTTGTTTCTCCCACAGGGGAAGTGGTCGAGAAACTTCCAAGGAGACCGGTATTGCGGGAAACAATCCCATTTTTATTTGAAGGAACCACGGTCTATGTGATCTATGAACGGGCGGAAGCGCAGACGGGTGCCGCCTTGATCCGCATTTTCATGGAACATCCGGTGGACGGCATCTGGAAACTTCGAATCTATCAGGAAGAAATTTATGGAGGAAGATTTGATCTTTGGATGCCGATTTCCGCATTTATCCAGGGAGAGGCAGTTTTTTTAAAACCTGATCCGGAGACGACCATTACAGAACCGGGAAATAGTGAACAGGGAATGACGATTTCGGCATATTCCTTAGAGACAGGAGGAACTTATCTGGATTCTTCCAGAGGATATACCAGAAATGAAAGGATCAAACCGGATCTGGCTGCACCGGGAGTTAATATTCTGGGACCTGTCAGAGGCGGATTGTATACGAGAAGGAGCGGTACTTCTGTAGCTGCTGCGATTGCGGCAGGAATCAGTGTGCTGATGATGGAGTATAACCCTGCTTATACCGGAGTTCAGATTAAAAGTTATCTGATCAGAGGTGCCAAAAGAAAAGCAAGAGAATTTCCAAATACAGAATTTGGATGGGGAGAAATTGATATTTATGAAACATTACTAACGTTGAGAGAATAAAATCCCGTATGAAAATTCTTAGAAGTGGAAGAAAAAAGGAAGAACAGTTTTCACAGTTACCGTTATGCTTGTATTTGAAAGAGTGGAAGAATCGTAGCATTTCAGTGAAAGCAAAGAAAAAAATCCGTCGGATTCCTGAGAATCCGGCGGATTTTTGTTAAGTCATAAAAACTTATTTGGATTGAAATTGTTTTAAAAGTTCCTTCTGGAATTCTTTGTCCGTTGTGCTTCGTTCCAAATCTTCAAAGCGTTTTTCGGAGATCAGATAAGCATTGAGTTTGTTGATCTCTTCGGTGCTGATCTCTTCTTTGTTCTGGTTTTCCAGACGTTTGATTGCTTCCCAGACAGCATTCATTTCTTCATTGGAAGCTGCACGTTCTGCTTCTTTGGCAGCAGCTTCTTTCGCTTCGTGATACTGTGCCAGCAGATCTGCCGGAATGGCACCATCTTCTCTCATCCGTTTCGGATTGTCGATGGTAAGCTGGTATTCTGAAAGTGGTTTTCCGAACATGCGGAAAATTTCTGCCATGGACGGTGCATATACACAGATGGTACCTGCCCAGTACTGCTGTCTGGTGCGGTCGATACCGCCCGGTGCATTGGTTAATTCTACATATGGAAGGAAAAGCTCTTTGATTTCATCGCTCTGTCCTGCCCAGTCTGGAAATTCTGTTCCGTCAAACTGTCTGAAATTTACAAATGGAGAGGAACTGATATAAGCAAAGTCTTCGATTTCTTCTTCTGCAACAAAAGGCTGAGATTTTAATACGAGAACTTTGATTTTATCCTCTGCAATCCATAAAACTGCAGGACAGTTTACTACAGAATAGTTTCGTGACTGTGAGATTACGATCTTATGATAGTCTTCAGGAACCTGAAATTTTTTTAAAATGGTTTCGAAGTCATCGTCTTTGGAAATTGATACAGTTTCCTTCGTTTCCGGATACATTTCATTGATCTTGCGCGCTTTCAGGCTTGCAATCAAAAGGATCACTACGAATAAAACGATGAGAATTCCTAAAATAATTAAACTGTTTATCATAGGTTACGATTCCTTACAGTGTTACGGCGTATTCGTAATCAAGCATGAAGTTTGTAACGCCGTCCATAGCCAGTTCTTTGGCATCTAAAGGAAGTACACCATCACGAACTTTTGCATAAGTTAATGGCATGTACTGGTGAAGCATATTTAAAGGAATCTTATGTGTGTTTAAGTTATCAAACAGTTTGTTCATAGCAGCAACAACTTCCGGCTGTCCGATGTAGTAACGTGCACGGTCGGAGAAGCTGTATTTTCTTGCCAGATGAAGCTGTTTTTCGTCTCCGTGGTAATGTTTCTGCCAGTTGCCCGGGTTGTCTAACATTACTTTTTCGAGAACATCGATGAAGTTAGAACGTTCTTCTTCAGGTACCAGTTCATTTTCCATCAGACTCATGGAGAATAAAGCTTCTCTTAAACCATAAGTTAAAGCCGGACCTACTTTCAGGATTGCGATACCGTCTTCTACCATGGCTTTTAAACATGCAGCACTCTGATAGTCTGTAGAATGACCTTCGAAACATACTTCCGGGAAATCTTTTAATGCTGCACATAATTCTGTAGCTGCATCGTGATCATATAAGAATACCTGATCATCACCGAATTCAACACCCGGCTGAACAACAACTGCGATGACATCGTTCATACCGTCAGCAACGCCTTCTTCTGCCCATACACGTTTGTAAGTAGCAACGGTATCTTTGAATGCTTCTACGCTTGTCACTGCTAAAGAGTCTTCTGCTTCCTGAGCACCGCCCGGAATCGGAACTTCAGAACCGATGACAAATACCGGACGCATTGCTTCTGGTTTTTCTGCTTTTAATTCTTCATAACCTTTGATGGCTGCTTTGTACAGAGTTGCACCACGGCGGGCGATCACTTCTGTAGAAAGAAGTCCTTCTGCATCATCAGCAACCTTCATGCTGGTGTCTAAGTGGATCTTTGTAAATCCTGCACGGGCATACTGATAAACTAATTCAATGGATTTTTCCATTGCTTCTGCTTCCGGAAGGTTCTGCCATGTCAGAGGTCCTAAATGGTCTCCGGCTAAGATCACCTGCTGTTCCGGTACACCGATTTCAGATGCCATATCTAATACTAATTTGTAGAAATCTTTTGGAAGCATTCCTGTGTAACCGCCGTACTGGTTTACCTGATTTGCGGTAGCTTCGATCAGAACCGGCTGGTTTAAAAGTTTTGCACGACGAAGTGCTGTTTCAAGCACCAGTTCGTTTGCACTGCAATAAGAAGGAATACCGCATTTGATTCCCTGTCTGCGTTTTTCCATCATTTCCTGCATTGGATGTTTCATGTTATCAATCCTCCTGGGGGTATATATTATTTTATAATTTTGCTTCGCCGCGGCAGTAAGTCTGGATGACACTGTAATCCGTATCCAGAACAACGATATCCGCATCTTTTCCTGTCATGATACTTCCCTTGCGGTCATCAAGACCTAAGCAGCGAGCCGGGTTGATCGTACAGGAATTTAAAGCATAGTTAAATGGAACCATAGCTTCTTCTACAAGAATACGAAGTCCTTCATTTAATCTTAAAGTAGAACCTGCAAGTCCGCCGGTAGAAGTCAGATGTGCGCTTCCGTCTTCGTAGATTTCGATTTCATTGCCGCCGAAGATAAATTTAGAACCTGCTGGTGAGCCTTTTGCCATCAGTGCATCAGAAACCATGATAGAGTAATCCGGTCCTTTGCTCATGAAGTAGTTATTTAAAGCTGCCGGTGTAGAGTGGTTTCCGTCGCAGATGATTTCTCCGTACATAGTGCGGAGTCTGTAAGCTGCACCTACCAGGCCGTTTTTGCGGTGATTGAATGGTGACATACCATTGTATACGTGAGTCATGGATCTTGCACCGTTTGCCCATGCCATTACCGCTTCTTCATAAGTAGCTGCAGAATGACCGATGCTGACTACTACATCATTTTCAGCAAGATATTTTGTCAGCTCGAAATCTTCATCTGTTTCCGTTGCCATAGTGATATATTTGATATTTCCTTTGGCTGCTTTCTGATAGCGTTCGAACTGTTCGATGGTACCTTTTACAATGTGCTGTTCCGGCTGTGCTCCCTTATAAACCATATCAAGGTATGGTCCTTCGAAATGGATACCAAGGATTTCAGCACCTTCATATCCTTCTTCCATAACTTTGGCAACGTTTGCAACTGCGTTGGTCAGAACTTCTTCGCTCTGTGTAATGGTAGTTGCAAGGAAGGAAGTGGTTCCTTCTGAAACGATTCCTTTGGTCCATGCACGTAAACCTTCTTCGTTGGCATCGTTAGTATCGAAGCCGAAGGCACCGTGGCAGTGAATGTCCATGAAACCAGGTACGATTCGTTTGTCGCCGTAGTCTACGTCTACTTCTTTGGTTCCGTATGGAAAGATGCCGGTGATCTTTCCGTTATTCATTTCGATCGCTGCACCTGTAAACTGATCAGCGAGCCATACTTTTTTACTCTGAATAATCATAAAAAACCTCCTGTTTGTTTCTATGCTGGCTGTATGGAAAAGTACAGAAAGCATAATTTTCTGAATACATTATATCATTTATCCATAGAAATGGGTTGTATTTTTTAACTAAAAAATTATTTATTTTAATTGGTATATTGTATTTTTTGGTGTTTCTGATAGAATTAAAATAGCTATGAAAATGAAAAAATATAGGAGGTATACTCGCAATGGCTATTTTTAATATTTCAGACGAAAAAATGCAGGCTACATCATCAGTATTTACACTGAGCGAAATTTATCAGCAGCCGGCTACATGGAAAAAAACATGTGCTCAGATCGCAGCATGCAAAGATGAGCTTCAGGCTTTTATCGATCAGGTTGTAAAAGCAGATGATTTTGATATCGTATTGACAGGTGCAGGAACAAGTGAATTCGTTGGTAATTCTTTATATCAGGCATTAAACAAAAAATATGATCACAAAGCAAAATCTTTCGGAACAACAGACATCGTTCCGGCTCCGGAAAACTATCTTTCCAAAACAAAACCTACCATCCTTGTAAGCTTCGGACGTTCAGGAAACTCTCCGGAATCTACAGGTGCAGTAGATAATGCAGAAGCTGTTTGTGAAAACTTATATCACTTATTTGTTACATGTAACAAAAACGGTGCTCTTTCTAAAATGGCAGAAACACATGACAACTGTTTTGCAATCAACTTAACAGATGAAACACATGACCAGTCTTTCGCAATGACATCAAGCTTTACAAATATGTATCTTGCAACTTATCTTGCATTTAACTTAGATGAACTTGATGCAATCACAGCTCAGATTGATAAGATCATCGCTGCAGGTCAGGAATTCTTAGACAACAACTACGGACAGGTTCAGGCAATCGTTGACGAATTCAACTTCGAACGTATCGTTTACCTTGGAGCAGTTGGACTGAAAGGTGTTGCACAGGAATCCGCACTGAAAATGCTGGAATTAACAGCTGGTAAAGTTGCTACAATGTTTGATACACCACTTGGATTCCGTCATGGACCAAAATCTATCATCGATGATACAACATTAACTGTTGTTTACTTAAGCGATGATGAATATCAGCGTAAATATGAATTAGACCTGATCAAAGAAATGGGTCCTCAGAGAAAAGGCAACAAGATTGTTGCAGTTTACAACACAGCATGTGAAGGATTAGATGATCTTGTAAACTATCAGATCCAGATTAATTCCGGAGAAGCGATGGAAAATGTTGTTCTTGGATTAGAATACATTTTATTTGCACAGACACTGGCAGTTATGAAATCTCTGGCACTGGACATCACTCCGGATAATCCATGCCCAACAGGTGAAGTTAACCGTGTTGTAAAAGGTGTTACATTATATCCATATACAAAATAATTAGTTAGGAGGAGTAAACCCATGCTTGGTTTATTAGTTACAGGCCACGGCCATTTCGCTACAGGTTTAGGTTCCAGTCTGGAACTGATCGCAGGCGCACAGCCAAACGTAGCATACGTTGATTTTGAAGCAGATCATTCTATTGAAATTCTGAAAGACAACTTAAATAAAGCACTCGATTCTTTAAAAGAATATGATGGTGTTTTAGTACTTTCTGATTTACCGGGAGGATCACCATTTAAAACAGCAGTAGAATGTAAATTCGAACGTCCGGATCAGGCAATCGAAGTTCTTACAGGAACCAACCTTCCGCTGTTAGTTGCAAGTTCTACCATGACAGCAGTATTTGACAATCCATTAGATCTGGCAGAAGCTATGATCCCAGAAGGAAAAGATAGTATCGTTCGTTTTGAATTAGTTGCACGTGCTGAAGAAACTGAAGATGAGGACGGTATCTAATTTATGAATTGGGAAGTAATCGGCTGGACCTGTGGTACGCTGTTTGTTGTGATCATTGTCGTAGCACTTGGAATTTCTCTGGTTTCTGCAATCAATGTTAGAAAACGCCGCGGAGAGTTAGAAGAAGTTCATACAACACTTGCCATCGGATGCAAAGTTATCTGCTGTGGCGGTATGTATGGTAAAGTAGTCGGCATTAATGACAACGATGAAGTAGTAAATGTTGAAGTTGCAAAAGGAACTGTTATTACAATTTCCAGATATGCAATTCAGTCATTGATCAAAAATTAATCAGAATTAAAATGATAAAAGCTCCCGTTTCGGTGGATTAAAACACCGGAACAGGAGCTTTCTTTTGTCTATTAAGTTTGTCAGAAATTCTGAGAATAGAGTTCTTCTGCGATTTTTGCAGTGAGTACAGAATGTTCCAGCATCCGGTAGCAGGAATCATAATCTTTTTCCTGATACTGTCGGATAAATTCTTCTAGTTCATAGGAAAGCCTTACGTCGCTTTCAAACTGTCCGAGAACCGTTTCGGCAGAGGTGCGGTCCTGGAACAGGACTTTGGATAACGTGCTGACAGAGCCTTCTCCTCGAAGGGTTCCTTTTTCTCCCTGAATGGTGAAACATCCGGGACTGGAAGAATCTTTCGCCGCAGTGCAGACTGCATGAAAACCTTCATATTCTAAAACGGCAGTGCCGGAAGTGTCGATGCCGTTGTAGCCTTTGTTCGGATAATAATGTACCGCTTTTGGGGCACCGAATAAGCCGAGAGTGAAATGCAGATTGTAAATATTCAGGTCGTATAAAGCACCGCCGGACAGAGCCGGATCAAATGCCGGGAGAACTTCTCCTTTTAAATATCGGTCATAACGGCTGGAGTGCTTACTGTAGTTGCAGTGGATCAATTTTACAGTTCCTACCTGAGCGACGGCATTTTTGACAACCCGGTAGGATGGAAGATATGGAATTACAAATGCTTCCCATAAAAAGAGTTGTTTTTCTTTTGCAAGAGAAGCCAATGCCTCTGCTTCTTTCCCGGTTACAGTAAACGGCTTTTCTAAAATGACATGTTTTCCGGCTTCCAATGCTTTTTTTGCATATTCGTAATGAGCAGTATTGCTGATGCCGATGTAGACGGTTTCTAACTGTTCATTCTGCAGGAATGTATCATAATCTGTTTCCACTTGCGGGATATGATATTTTTCTGCGATTGCTTTTCCTTTTTCCAGACTATGGGGACGGACACAGATGGCAGAAAATACGGCATCTTTGACAGACATCGCATCCTGCAGAAACATCGTTACGATCATTCCGTTTCCAATGATTCCAATGTTCATAAAAAACCTCCATACAAGAAAAGATAATAATGCTTGGTACTGTCCAGAACGAATGAGAGTTATCCTTTAAACAAGGTTCTGGAATATTCGGTAGGAGCCATGTTATATTTTTGGGTAAAGGCTCTGGAAAAATAGTGGATTGAGTTAAAGCCGAGCATCAGAGCGATCTCACTGATGGTGTAGCGTCCTTCACTGATGAGCTGACGGCTCTTTTCTAATTTGAGTTCGTTAATATATTTCTTTGGTGTCTGATTCAGATTTTCGTTAAAAAGAATCTGGAGCGAAGATCTGGACATGGAAAACTTCTGGCAGATCTCCCCGACCGTGATTGGTTCATAGATTGTTTCATCAATATAGGTCAGTATTTTTTCTAAAAGTTCATCGTGATAATGCTGGCGGGCATCCGTAACCGGCTTTTTATCATGTTCCTCTGCGATGAATTCACTTTGTAGCAGACGGATGATGATCTCCTGAAAAAGACATAAGAGGAGGCTGTCCATATACGGAACCAGCGAAGAACTTTCATTTACGAAAGTTTTGACCAGAGTGTGAATCTTCTTTGTATAAGGAAAGACCTTGTCCAACAGGAATTCGAAATGGTTTTCTGTGGAATCCAATTCGAACAGAACTGTAATATAAGAACAGGAAGATCCTTCCTTGATGAACTGTTTATGAAATTGTCCGGGACCATAGATGATCAGTTCCCGTTCCTTTAAAGTGAAGGAAGTACCATCGATTTCTGTACTCAGCGTGCCGCGGTCTACGTAAGTCAGTTCGTAGTAAGAGTGGCTTTCTCCTTCAAAACAATATCCGGAATCACGGATAGAATAATAATATCCTAAAATTTCCCGGACACGTACCTGTGGAAGAATCCGGTTAAAGTGATATGCCGGACTTAATACCTGATAAGAAGAAATATACTGATCTTCTGTGATCAGGCGGTAATTTACCTGAGAACTTACTGCAACGACCTGAAAATAAATGTGAGGCTGCAGCTTCACATATCGATGGATTGCATAAGCTTCGAAGGTGTCGGTTTCCGGAAACTCGCTGACGATCAGTGCAGCCATGCCTTTATGTACTTCGATATAGACTTCACAGTCAAAACAGTAAAAAAGAGAAATTGTTTCTTTGATGGTGGCTTCACCTTCACGACAGATCATACCCGTTGTCTCAAGATCAATCGGCTGATCGTAAACAGAACCATATTTTTCGAAATGAGAACTGGATGTTTTGTATTGCATACTTTTACCTCCAACAAAAAATATTATATCATATTTGTGCAAAATGTCCATAAAACAGAAAAAAATATATGAAAAAAGTGGGTAAAAAATAAAGAAAAACTAAAATAAACAAAAATTTTGATAAAAATCACAAAGACAATAAAGGGATTAAGAATTATAATGAGGTATACTCTGAATGGGATATTCAGGGGGGAAACATAATCAAGGAGGGAAAAGTTAAAATGCCTAACATTGTTTTAACACGAATTGACAACAGACTGGTACATGGTCAGGTTGCAACACAGTGGTGCGGAAGCATCGGTGCAAACCTTATCCTCGTAGCTAATGATGAAGTTGCAGGAAACACACTTCGTCAGGGACTTATGGATATGGCAGCACCTTCTTATGCTGCAATGCGTTACTGGACAATCGAAAAAACTTGTGCCACAATCCACAAAGCTTCAGACAAACAGAAGATCTTCATCGTATGTGAAAATCCTCAGGATGTTTTAAGACTTGTTGAAGGTGGAGTACCAATCAAAAAAGTCAACATTGGTAACATGCATATGGCAGAAGGCAAAAGACAGGTTGCAGGTTCTGTAGCTGTTGATGATGCCGACGTAGCTGCATTTGCCAAATTACGTGACCTTGGTGTTGAACTCGAAATCAGAAGAGTTCCATCTGAAGGCGCAGAGAACATTGATAAATTGTTCAAATAGGTGATAAGACCCGGAAAAGAGGTCTTATGAAAGGAGAAAAGATTTATGGATTTTAGTATTATCCAGATTTTACTGGTTGCTGTATGGACATTCATCATCGCTATCGACCAGTTTGATCTTTTAGAATCCCTGTATCAGCCAATCGTAACAGGTGCTGTAATCGGCGCTATCCTTGGCGACCTTAACACAGGTTTAGTTGTTGGTGGTACATATCAGTTAATGACAATCGGTAACATGCCAGTTGGTGGAGCTCAGCCTCCTAACGCTGTTATCGGTGGTGTAATGGCTACAGTATTCGCAGTAGCTTCAGGACTTGACACATCTGCAGCAGTTGGTCTTGCAGTACCATTCGCTCTTATCGGACAGTACATGGTAACATTACTCTTCTCTGTAATGTCTCCAGTTATGTCTGCAGCAGACAAATGTGCAGCAAACGCTGATACAAAAGGTATCGTTCGTATCAACTACTTAGCTATGGCAGCACTTGGTTTACTCTTCGCAGTTGTTTGTGTAGCTGGTCTGATCGGTGGATCTGCACTTGGTACAACATTAAACAACTTAGCAGAACAGTACGCTTGGTTCATGAACGGCTTAAGCGCAGCTGGTGGTATGATGAGATATGTAGGTTTCGCTACATTACTTCGTATCATGTTATCTAACGATTTCTGGGGAATTTATTTCGCAGGTTTCGCTGTAGCAACAATCATCGGATATGTAGATGGATTAAGCGGATCAGCTTTAATTCTTATCGCTATGTTCGGTATTGCAATTGCTCTTTATGATTTCCAGACACGTGTTGCTATGAGAGCATGTGGCGGAAGCAATGCAGGAGGTGAAGAGGATGGCATCTAATTATAGAAATCTGACACCGGCTCAGCCGTTAGACAAAAAAACACTTAACAAAATGGTATGGCGTTCTCTGAACTTACAGGCATCTTTCAACTACGAAAGAATGCAGGCCGCAGGTTGGTTATATGCTATCCTTCCAGGTCTTGAAAAAATCCATACAGATAAAGAAGACTTAAAATTATCCATGGCTCACAACCTTGAGTTCTTCAATACACATCCATTCTTAGTAACATTCGTAATGGGTATCGTATTATCCATGGAACAGCAGAAAGCAGACATCAACACAATCCGTGCCGTACGTGTTGCCGCTATGGGACCTCTCGGTGGTATCGGTGATGCTATTTTCTGGTTCACATTAGTACCAATTACAGCAGGTATCTGTTCTAACATGGCTATCAACGGCTCTATCGTTGGACCTATCCTGTTCCTTGTAATCTTTAACGCAGTTCAGTTTGCAGTTCGTTTCTTCTTAATGAGCTGGTCTTACAAACTTGGTTCTGCAGCTATCGGTATCTTAACAGCTAACGCTAAAGAATTCACACGTGCAGCTTCTATGCTTGGTGTATTCATCGTTGGTGCTTTAACATCTAACTATGGTGGAACAACAGTAGCTCTTGAAATCGCAAACGGTGAATCACCAATCGTTATCCAGAGCATCCTTGATGGCGTTCTTCCAAAAATGATTCCGTTAGCATTAACATTAATGTGCTACTTCTTAATGAAGAAAAAAGGCTGGACACCAGTTATGTGTATCGGTATCCTCTTAGTGATCGGTATCGTTGGTGGTTTCATCGGTCTCTTCTAATTTAAAATTTAACGGATTATTAGATACTCCTTGATTGAAAAATCTGCTGGCTCGCGCTTCGGTGTGAGCTGGCACTTTTTTGTTTAGAAATGAATTTTTCTTTTGTGAGAGATCAAAGAAATGTCATTTTTTTGAAAAATAGGTGAGTGAAAAGTAAAGAGTCAGGTTGACTTTTTTTTAGCCTATGTTAGAATAAAACTATATGAAAATATAGTAAACACAGCGGACTTCCGGAGATTTCGGAGGGGCTGTGTCAGTCAGGGGAGAGTTCGACCTGACAGGATCATTATTAGAATGGAAGAAGGGAATTTAAAATGAGAATTATTAAAACAAAAGACTATGCTGATATGAGCAGAAAAGCCGCAAACATCATCGCTGCACAGGTAATCATGAAACCAGACTGTGTACTTGGTCTTGCTACAGGATCTACACCAATCGGAACATACAAAGAGCTGATCAAAGCATATGAAAACGGAGATCTTGATTTCTCTCAGGTAAAAACAGCAAACCTTGATGAATATCGTGGATTACAGAAAACAAATGATCAGAGCTATGATTATTTCATGAAAGAAAACTTATTCAATCATATCAATATCAACTTTGATAACTTAAACATTCCAAACGGCGAAAATCCAGATGCAGATGCAGAATGCGCAAGATATGAAGCAGTTGTGAAAGCACTTGGCGGACAGGATTTACAGCTTCTCGGAATGGGACATAACGGACATATCGGATTCAACGAACCGGCAGATGAATTCGTAAAAGAAACACATTGCGTTGATTTACAGGAAAGCACAATCCAGGCAAACAAGAGATTCTTTGAAAAAGTAGAAGATGTACCAACACAGGCATACACCATGGGTATTAACACAATTATGCAGGCAAAGAAAATCCTCGTAGTTGTAAGTGGTGCAGACAAAGCTGAAATCGTGAAAAAAGCATTCTTTGGTCCTGTAACTCCACAGGTTCCAGCATCAATCCTTCAGATGCATCCGGATGTAACGGTTGTTGTTGATGAAGCAGCTGCAAGCCTGATCTAATCAGAGTATAAAGTACATACAGAAGATCATAAAAGCCGTTTCCCTAAAGGGAGACGGCTTTGTGTTAGGTCAGCAGGTCTGACGGAAATAAGAAAACAGAAGTCGTATCAATAAAAAGAGAGCGAGGAATGCACAATGCTGCATGAAAAATTGACAGCTTCTGACGCAAAAAAGATTCAGGAAGAAATCGAGCATCGAAAGCTGGTCATTCGAAAAGAAGCACTGGAATCTGTAAAAGAAGCCAGAGCTCACGGAGATCTGAGCGAAAATTTTGAATATAAGGCTGCAAAACAGTATAAGAATCAAAACGAAAGCCGTATCCGATATTTGGAAAGATTGTTAAAAAATGCGGAGATCATAGAAGATCATTCCAAAGCAGATGAGGTTGGACTGGACAGTGTCGTTCGTGTGTATATTCCGGAAGATGAAGAAGAGGAGGAATATAAGATTGTAACGTCCATTCGAGGAAATTCAATGAATGGATACATCAGCATCGAATCTCCATTAGGAAAAGCACTTTTGGGACATAAGGTTGGAGACAATGTAAAGATCCGTGTGAATGAAACTTATGAATATGAAGTAGAAATTCTGGAAATCTCACAAAGTGATGAAGCGGAAGACGAAATACGAAAATATTAGCAATTAATAGAAGAAGATAAGAACAGCCAGCATTGCGGTCACTGCAGTGCTGGCTGATTAATGTTTATAAAATGAAAGGAACGTTATGCGTGCTTATGCACGGTCATTGCTGCCGCAGACCAGCATTTTGCTCATTACGTATTCTTTTACTTTTTCCCGTCCAACGGCGTTATATTTTTTCGGATCGATGGTATCCGGTTTTTCTGTTAATACCTGTTTTACGCCTTCTGTAAATGCAATACGAAGATCTGTTGCATAATTTACTTTGCAGATTCCTCGTTTGATGCATTCTCTTACCGTGTCATCCGGAACACCGGAAGTTCCGTGAAGTACCAGTGGAATAGAAACCACTTCACGGATTTCGCTTAAACGGTTCAAATCCAGTTTGGGAATTCCCTTATAGACACCATGTGCTGTTCCGATTGCAACAGCAAGGAAATCAACACCGGTTCTTTCTACAAATTCAGCAGCTTCAGAAGGTTCGGTATATCCGCCGTTACCGCCGTCCAGATCGTCTTCTTTTCCGCCGACTTTGCCAAGTTCTGCTTCGACAGGAACATTGGCCGGATGGCAGGCATCTACGACTGATTTTGTAATAGCGATATTTTCTTCAAATACACTGTGAGAACCATCGATCATAATAGAAGTGTAACCTGCACGGAATGCCTGCATTGCAAGATCAAAACTGCTGCCATGATCCAAATGCATTACCACCGGAACGCTGGCTTTTTTTGCAGCAACTGCTGCGTTTGCATAGAAATAATCAGAATCTGCATATTTTAATGTAGATGGAGTGGTCTGCATAATGACAGGAGAATGCAGTTCTTCGGCGGCAGCGATCACAGCCTGAACCATTTCCATGTTTTCTACGTTGAATGCACCTACGGCGTAGCCGTTTTTCTGTGCGTCTAAGAGTAATTCTTTTGATGTTACTAACATAGTTTAGTCCTCCAATGTTTTTACAATTTTATCAAACTGCATAAAATGAGATGCCTTGATTAAAATGGAATCTCCTTTATTTAAAAGCTGCGGCAGCTGTTCCAGCAGCTTTTCTTTTGTTTCAAAGAGTTGTGCGTTCATCTCAGGATTGACAGACAAGGCACCTTTGACAATCTCTTCCGAAAGAGTGCCAACACAAAGTAATAGATTGATCTTCTTTTCTGCGGCATGAACGCCTACGGTATAATGAAGTTCACGTTCATCGATTCCTAATTCTCCCATATCGCCTAAAATAGCAACTTTTCTGCCGAGAGCAGAAGAAAGCACGTCTAAAGATGCTTTCATGGAAACAGGATTGGCATTATAACAGTCATCCATAATCGTATATTGCTCCGTATGAATGATATGATTTCTTCCGCTGATCGTTTCTGCATGTTCAATTCCTGCTTTGATCTCGTCTAAAGTCAGACCGCAGGCAAGACCAACGCAAGTGCCTGCAAGTGCATTATACACCATATGCATTCCCGGAATGTGGATATGGGCAGAAAATTTTCCTGCCGGTGTGGAAATCGTACACTGCAGTCCGTCTAATCCAAGGTCGGCGACTTGTTCTGCATAGACATCATTGGAAGAATCCAGACCAAAGAATGTGCAGTTTAAGTCTTTTCGGTCTTTCAATGTGCGAAGCTTATCATCATCTCCATTAACAATGATCTTTGCATCTGATGCAGCGAAATCAAAAATTTCTGATTTTGCGCGAAGAACACCGTCACGGTCGCCTAAAAATTCCAAATGACACAGTCCAATATTGGTGATGACACAGACATTTGGGCGGGCAATTTTGCTTAAACGATGCATTTCACCGAAATCACTGATTCCCATTTCCAGAACGGCTGCCTCATGTTCTTCTCTTAAACGGAATACGGTCAATGGAAGACCGACTTCGTTATTAAAGTTTCCCGCAGTTTTTAAGGTACGGAAACGAACACCTAAAACAGAAGAAATCATTTCTTTAGTGCTGGTCTTTCCTACACTGCCGGTAATGCCGACAACAGGGATAGAAAAGGTAAGGCGATAAAATTCGGCAATCTCTTTTAATGCCTGAAAGGTGGAGGCTACCTGAATATAAGAATTTGCATCAGATTCCGGTGCTTTTTCTCCCAGACAGCATAAAGCTCCTTTTTCATAACAGGATTGGATAAAAGAATGTCCGTCAACACGTTCTCCTACTGTTGCAGCAAACAGCCAGTTTGTTTCAACGTTGCGGCTGTCAATGGTAATTCCGTCTACTTCTTTTTCAAGATTTTCAGAAGGACCGTAATAGATTCCGCCGCAGACCTTGGCAATGTTTTGTAAAGTTAATTGTTTCATCATTTAATTTTCCTCATATTTTTTCAGGGAAACCTGAATCAGATGTTCACAGAGATCAGGATAAGACATACCGATCACTGCAGCTTCCTGAGGAAGTAAGCTGGTCGGTGTCATTCCCGGCAGGGTATTGGCTTCCAGACAATACATTTCTCCGGTTCTGGTATCCATCATAAAGTCAAAACGGGCATAAGACTGCATTCCTACCGCTTTGTAAGCTCTTTCAGCGTACATCTGCATTCGTTTGGTTTCCTCTTCGGAAAGAAGTGCCGGACAAGTTTCGATGGCGCTGCCGGCCTGATATTTGTTTTTATAATCATAGAATCCGGTGATCGGTGCGATTTCGATGATCGGGAGTGCGTTTCCTTCGATCACACCTACGGAGAATTCACGTCCTTCGATAAACTGTTCGATCACCACTTCATCTTCGTAAGTATAAGCTTCTTTTAATGCATTCTGTAATTCTTCCATCGTGGTTACTTTATATACTCCGATTGAAGAGCCGCCGCAGCAGGTTTTTACCATACATGGCAGTTTGATCTCAGCGGAAGTATCTAAAGATTCGCCTTTTTTTAAGGTGATTCCGACCGGTGTAGGAACATGGTGGGTACGGAAAAACTGTTTGGTAATGCCTTTATCCATAGAAATGGCACTGCTTAAATAACCGGTACCGGTGTAGCGGATGCCCATCAGATCAAAAGCGGCCTGAATTCGTCCGTCTTCGCCGTTGGAACCGTGAAGCGCCATAAATACAATATCAGCCATGTTGCATAATGCTAATACATTTGGACCAAAGATACTTTTTCCGCCGTCTTTTCGCAGTTTCTTTAATGCTGCAAGATCAGGTACCTGTGCGGTCACTGCAGTGCTGCTGCCGCAGCAGTTAAACTTTTCTGTAAAAAGAGAATCCAGTGGCTGCTCTGTTTCATATCCCAGATAAAGATCCACCAATACTGCTTCGTGTCCTTTTTCTTTTAATGCGTTATATATACCGTTTCCGGTTGAAAGGGAAACATCACGTTCTGTGCTTGTTCCGCCTGCTAAAACTAAGATCTTCAAATTATTTACCTCCAGAATAACTTATCTCATCATTATTATATATGAGGGTTTTAAAATATCAAGAAAAGAATGAAAAAAAGTCCGTGGAAAATTTGCGTTTTATGCACAAATTCCCCCTTAGGAATCCCAAGGGTGAGTCTTGTGTTTTTGAGACAATTCTATTATAATGTCTACATTATGTGCCGGAAATTCAGTCCGGTAAACCTGATAGGGGGAAATATGTCAACGAAAAAAATCATGAAAAAAACAGAAGAAAAATCAAATAAAAGATACAGTGGTATTTTGCTGCATCCGACTTCTCTTCCTTCACCGTACGGAATTGGAGATATGGGGCAGGGAGCCTACGAATTTATAGACTTTCTGGAAAAAGCAGGCCAGTCACTGTGGCAGGTGCTTCCGTTAGGCCCTACCGGATATGGAGATTCACCATATCAGAGTTATTCGGTATTTGCCGGTCAGACATTGCTGATCAGTCCGGAAAAACTGGAAGAACAGGGACTTCTGACCAAAGAGGATTTAAAAGAGCATCCGGAGTTTTCGTCAAAACAGGTTGATTACGGTGCAGTTCTTTCCTGGAAAACCGAAATCTTTCTCAAAGCATTTCACAACTTTTTAGAAGGTGAAAAATTAGATTTGGTATATGAATGTCAGGCATTTTTGAAAGATCACAGTTTCTGGCTGGATGATTATGCATTTTATATGGCAGTTCGAGAAGAATTTGATCATAAGAGCTGGCTGGAATGGGATTCTTCCCTCCAGAATCCAACTTCAAAGATTCGCAGAGAATGGGAAGAAAAACTGGAAGAAAAGATTGCATATCAGAAATTCTTACAGTTTGAATTTTATAAACAGTGGGGTGAATTAAAGGCTTATGCCAATGAAAAAGGAATCAGTATTGTCGGAGATATGCCGATCTTTGTTTCTATCGACAGTTCCGATGTCTGGGCAAATAAGAGCCTGTTCTGTCTGGATTCCAAAGGTTACCCGACAGAGGTAGCAGGAGTTCCGCCAGATTATTTCAGTGTAACAGGGCAGTTATGGGGAAATCCATTATATGACTGGCAGGCACACAAAAAACAGGGATATCAGTGGTGGATCGCCCGCATCAAAACACAGCTGACTCAGGTAGATTATCTGCGAATTGATCATTTCCGTGGCTTTGAAGCATATTGGGCAGTTCCGGCGGATGAAGAAACTGCGGTCAACGGTACATGGAAAAAAGGTCCGGGAGCAAATCTCTTCCAGGCAGTGAAAAAAGCATTGGGCGATAAACTGCCGATCTTTGCAGAAGATCTGGGTCTGATCACACCGGAAGTAGAAGCCCTTCGGGATCAGTTCCGTTTCCCTGGTATGAAGGTGCTGCAGTTTGGATTTGAAGCATGGACCAATGACGGTTTTTATCCGCACAATTTTACAACAGATAACTGCATCTGCTATACCGGTACCCATGACAATGATACGACATTGGGCTGGTATGAACATGCAAATGAAGAAGCCAGAGACCGTGTCAGACGCTATTTGAACTGTGACGGCAGCAATGTCAGCTGGGATATGATCCGTCTGGCAATGAGTTCGATTGCCAAATATGCCATCTTCCCAATGCAGGATGTACTTCGTCTTGGAAGTGATTCCCGAATGAATGTACCGGGAGTATTAGGTGCAAACTGGGCATGGAGATTTGAATCACAGGAGATTCAGGAATGGCATGCAGCAGAATTAAAGAAGATGACACAGCTGTTTAACAGATAGGAGATTTATGAGAATTATTATTTTTGCAATATTTCTGTTTCTTTTCCTGATCCTCGGGATTCCGGTCTTAGTGGTACTGAATCTTCTGGGAAAGAAGGAAGCGTGGAAATACAGAACCGACCTGATCGCACTGCGGATCGTGCAGTGGGCATTTAAGGTCATGCTGGTGATCGCAGGAACAAAGCAGACGATCCTTGGAGAAGAAAATGTTCCGAAGGATCAGCCGGTATTATATATTCCGAATCACAGAAGCTATTTTGATATTCTGCTGATCTATTCCAGAGTGCCGGGACTTACCGGATTTGTAGCAAAGGATTCCATGATGAAATTTGTAATCCTGCGTGACTGGATGAAGAAATTATATTGTCTCTTCCTGAACAGGGAAAATCCAAGAGAAGGATTAAAAACGATTCTTCAGGGGATTGAACAGATCAAAAATGGTGTTTCTATGTGTATTTTTCCGGAAGGAACCAGAAACAAGGGAAAGGAAGAAGAACTGCTTGCTTTTAAAGAAGGCAGTTTGAAGATGGCAGAAAAGACCGGCTGTCTGATCATTCCTGTGGCACTGAGCAATTCGGCAGAAATTTTCGAAAATCATATGCCATGGATTCGTTCCTGCAAAGTAGTTGTAGAATACGGAACACCGATCGATCCGAAAACGCTGTCTCCGGAAGAGAAAAAGCATTTGGGCGCTTATTGCAGAGACAGAATTCAGGAAATGCTGGAAAAGAATCATAGTTTAACCGTATAATTGAAAGAATTGGAGTTGGTGAAAACGCAGGAGAAAAATCTGCGTTTTCATCAGCTCTTTTTTTATTTCAAAGGAAAGACGTTGTTGCTTTTGTTCTAAGTTTCCAAACTTTTAATCTCTGATCGATAAGTTCTGCAGGACAAAAAGGGTTTGGCAGCTGTACGGCATATCTTTTCGTATGATAGCATAAAATGTCTCTGAAAGGAGGCTGATTATGGAATTAAAGCAGAAAGCAATACATCGGAAATACGAAAAAAAGGAGGCGCGGAGTCAGATTACGATCGGAGATGATTACAGTATTCCGGAGGGAAAACCGGATATTTCCGCGCTGCTGCAGAAAAAAGCAGAAATCCGCGTAGATGAGGTTCACACGGAAAACGGAAAGATCCGGATCCATGGAACGTTGAAATTGTGGGTGTTGTATGTGACAGAACGATCCGGAGAAATGCTCAGTAATCTGATGATGGAAATTCCGTTTGATGAGATTTTGTACATGGAAGGTGCAGTTTCCGGAGATCAGTTAAAGATTGACTGGAATATAGAGGAACTGGATGTGACGATCATACATCCGGGAAAATTAAGTGTCAGGGCATTGGTCACACTTCAGGGACTGATCATTGGAACGGAAGCTTGTCTTTTGACGGAATGCCCGGAAGAACGGCACGATCTTTGTATGAAACAAGAAACTTTTCCGGCAGCCGAACCGGTATTAGAGAAAAAAGGCAGTTATCGGGTACGGGACGAAGTGCTGCTGCCAGCCAACAAACCGAATGTACAGGAAATTTTATGGAAGGATCTGCAGGTGAGAGGGCTGGATCTTCGTCAGCAGGAAGGAAGACTGGATGTCAAAGGAGAGATTTTACTGTTTGTCGTTTATCGCAGCGAAGACGATCAGTTGATGATCCAGTGGTATGAACAGACCATTCCGTTTCAGGGAACGACAGAAGTGGAAGGGCTGACGCAGGAAATGTTCGGAGTGCCGGAAGCAGAGATCATTCATCAGGAAATTGAATTAAAACCGGATTATGACGGGGAACTGCGTATGTTCCAGATTGACCTGCTGATGGATATTTCCATGCATTTTTATGAGGAACATAGCTGTAGTGTACTGAGTGATCTTTACAGCACCAAAGAACAACTGAGCCTTCAGATGCAGGAGATTTCTTATGAACGGCTGCGGATGTGCACACAGACCAAATGCAGGGTATCCGGTCAGGAGCATTTAGAGGAAGGGGCGAAGATTCTGCAGATTTTAAGTCATCAGGTACAGCTGCGGCAAAAACAGAGCCAGATTACGAAAGAAGGCATTCAGTGGGAGGGAATCTTAGAAGTTCAGGTGCTGTATATTACCGATCATGACAGCCAGCCCTTCGGAAGTGCTGTTTTCTTACTGCTCTGTAGCCAACTGATCGAAATTCCGGAAATTCAGAAAGAGGATCGGTGGATTCTTCGGGAAAATGTGGAACAACTTTTTCTTACTATGCCGGAAGAAAATCAATTAGAAGTACGAGGTGTGATCGGGCTGAACGTCTGTGTGATGGAACAATGCCGCCGGCAGAATATTACTGCGGTCACTGGGGAATGCTATGATCCGGAAGCAGAAAAGAAGCGTCCGGGAATTCTGATCCATTTTGTACAGCCGAAAGAAACGCTGTGGGATATTGCAAAAGCAAACCATACCACAATGGAAGAAATCCGAAAGTTAAATGAACTTCCTGCAGAAGAAGTGGTTCCGGGACAAAAGCTGATGCTGCTCAAACAGAGGGAAGAGTGTCTTTTCGGATAGGCGGAAAATTCTGTTCTTAAGACTTGAGAAAGGACTCAAGTCCTAAGAGCAGGAAAGTACGGATTCTGTAGATTCTTTAAAAAGAGGACTCAAGTCCTAAGAGTAGGAAAAGTACGGATTTTATAGATTTTCTGGAAAAAGTACTCGAGCCTTAAGAGCAGAAGAAACATGGAACCGAGTGGACTTTTTGAAAAAGCAGGAGTTTTTGGCGGTTTCTGAGAGAAACGCCTTGCAATGAAATTAGGGATTGCGTATAATATATGTGGTATATTGTATACAAAGTACATGAGGTAATGATAATGAATCAGATTAGATTAAAAGCACTGGCAAAGATCAATTTAGGTCTTGATGTATTACGAAGAAAAGAAGATGGGTATCACGAAGTAAAGATGATCATGCAAACGATCGGTCTTCATGATCAGATTCATATTCGAAAGATAGAGGAAGATGAGATCAGGATCCGTACAAACCTGTATTATCTTCCAAATAATGAAAATAATCTGGCTTATAAAGCAGCCAAATTGTTAAAAGATGAATTCCGGCTTCCGGGAGGAGTTTCCATTCATTTGAAAAAAGTGATTCCGGTAGCAGCAGGTATGGCAGGCGGAAGTTCTGATGCAGCAGCCGTACTTTTTGGAATGAATAAAATGTATCATTTAAAACTTTCCCAGCAGGAACTGATGGACAGAGGGGTTCATCTGGGAGCAGACGTACCGTATTGTATCATGCGCGGAACAGCGCTGGCGGAAGGCATCGGAGAGAAGCTGACAGTTCTTCCGGCAATGCCGAAATGTCATATTCTCATTGCAAAACCTCCGATCAATGTATCGACAAAATTTGTTTATGAAAACCTTCATGCCAACGATCTGAAACCGGAAGATCATCCGGAAGTGGATCTTCAGCTGGAAGCATTGCAGGAAGGTGATCTGGAAAAACTGGTTGCACATATGGGAAATGTGCTGGAACGGGTTACCGTTCCGGAATATCCGGTAATCTCAGAAATCAAACAGATGATGGTAGAGCATGGCGCTTTGGGAGCAATGATGAGCGGCAGCGGTCCGACTGTTTTTGGAATCTTTACAAATTATGCACAGGCAAAAGAAGCTTATGAAAAGCTGCAGGAGAGCGGTCTGTCAAAGCAGATCTATCTGACAACGCCTTATAACCGGAAAGAGAGGGGCAAATGATATCAGGATTGACCATAGAGGAAAATGCATATTTACCTTTAAGGGATGTGGTATTTCAGACCTTACGTCAGGCAATCTTAAAAGGAGAACTGCAGCCGGGAGAACGGCTGATGGAGATCAAGCTGGCCGATCGTCTGGGAGTAAGCCGTACACCGATCCGGGAAGCAATCCGAAAACTGGAGCTGGAAGGTCTGGTTGTCATGGTTCCGAGAAAAGGGGCAGCAGTAGCCAACATTACGGAAAAAGATACGAAAGATGTTCTGGAAGTGCGCAGAACCTTGGAAATGTTTGCGGTGGAAGTTGCCTGTGACAGAATTACACAGGAGCAGCTGGTTAGTTTAAAACAAGCTGCGAAAGCATTTGAAGCGTCGAAAGGATCGATGGATCTGATCCGGATTGCTGAGACAGATATGAAATTTCACGAAGTGATCTATGAAGCAACCTGCAATGACCGTCTGGTACAGATGCTGAACAATCTTCGGGAAAATATGTACCGATACCGGATTGAATATTTGAAAGATCCTCATTATTATGACAGTTTGGTAAGAGAACATCAGGAAATTTTGGATTCCATTGCGTCCGGAAATAAAGAAAAAGCAAGAAAATGCATGCGGGATCATATTGAAAATCAGCAGTTGGCAGTGATCAGCAAATTAAAATAAACGGAAATGGTTTGACAGAAAAGTCAGAAAGTTACTGTGGATTGGAATAAAAAAAGTGGTATAGGATAGGAAAAATGTGGAAATACTGTTGTTACTGAAAGAAAAGGAGCAATGGTATGAAACGATATATGATGACGGGCGCAGTTTGTGTCTGTCTGCTGATCGGAAGTTTTTATCCGAAACTGATTTTAGGGCATCACCTGAAATTGGTGGATAAAAACGGAAAAGAAATGGCTGTAGAAATGCAGTATTCGGATGAAATCCCGCTGAAGCTGGAGTTTCGTTTTCTTGAACTATTTCACTGATTGGAAAAGATTGCCGGAACAGTAACGAAAGAAGTGCAAAGAAGGGAAATACTTATGCAGACGATAAAAGAAGCACCGATCGGTGTGTTTGATTCCGGCGTAGGAGGATTGACGGTGGCAAGAGAAATCATGCGCCAGATCCCTCAGGAACGGATCGTCTATTTTGGTGATACGGCGCGAGTTCCTTACGGAAGTAAATCAACAGATACACTGATCAGATATACAAGGCAGATCATTCGTTTTTTGAAAACGAGAGAAGTAAAAGCAATCGTTGTTGCCTGCAATACTGCCAGCGCGGCAGCACTGGAAGCAGTGAGAGATGAACTGGATATTCCCATCATCGGGGTGGTTCGTCCGGGGGCAAGGGCAGCAGTAAAAGCGACGAAAAATAAAAAGATTGGTATCATTGGTACAGAAACAACGGTCAACAGTGGGATTTACGTAAAATTGATCCAGGAACTGGAAAAAGATGCATCAGTCATCGGAAAAGCCTGTCCGCTGTTTGTGCCGCTGGTAGAAGAAGGATGGACAAAAGATCCGGTTACAAAAGAGGTTGCCAAACGATATCTTGCAGATCTTCAGGGATCGGAGATTGATACATTGATCCTTGGGTGTACCCATTATCCGCTGCTTCGCCATATGGTGGGAGAAGTGATGGGGGATAAGGTAACACTGGTAAATCCTGCATATGAAACAGCGGTAGAGCTGAGAGCTCTTTTGGAAAAAGAAGGGATTGCCAATGACGGAAATTCAAAAGATTTCGAAAATCCGTACGAATTTTTCGTCAGTGACGCTGCAGAAAAGTTTAAAACCTTTGCTAATTCGATTCTGCCGTGTGATGTGACCAGTATTAAACAGATCAACATAGAGGAATATTAGTATGACAAAAGATATTATATTGACGATTTCAGGACTTCATGCTACAGACGGAGAAAAAGATGAACCGGTAGAACTGATTTCTCCGGGACAGTATTTTCAGAAAAATGGAAAGCATTACGTGCTGTTTGAGGAAGTCATGGAAGGAATTGACGGTGTGATCAAAAGCACACTTAAATTTACAGAAGACAGCGTAGAATTGCTTAGAAGCGGCGCGGCATCTACCAGAATGGTATTTCAGAAAGATCGGGAACATCAGATGATCTATCAGACACCGATGGGGCCGCTGTCCATGTCCGTTTATACAGAACAGCTTTTGACAGAGATTGGAGACGAACAGGTAACTTTGATGATCGACTATTCTTTAAAGACCGAAGGAGTAGTGATCACGGAGAGCAATGTCCGAATGAACATCTGCCAAAAAGAGCTGAAGCAGTTTTAAAAGATAAATGCGGAAGAATTTACTTTTGGGTAAAACGCAATGCTTTTTGAGAATTTAAAAATACAGAAACAGAAAAACCACAAGCACCGGAGTTCACCGGACTTGTGGTTTTGTCATTTTGTTTCATTTTTGCTTATTTTTTGAATCTTGCAAAAAAGCCTTTTTTCTTTGGTGCCGGCTGTTCTAAACCGCCGCGGGCACTTTTGACTTCTGTAATGTAAATACCGCTGACAACAACTTTACATTCTTTTTTTACAGGAAGGATTTCAAATACCTTTTCATCTGCAATGAGAGTCATGATCTTTGGACCAACTTTCGCTTTTACAACAGGAAGTTTGGAACGGCGCAGATATTTTGGTGTCTGGTCGATCACCATCTGCGGAAGACCCGATTCCTTAAGTTTCAGACGTTTTTTGTCAATGATGAGCATGGATACGGTCTGGGCCATAGCCTCTAACTGTCCCTGCTGTTCACGCTGTCTTTTCTGCATTTTATTTCCAAAATAATACAGAACCCCCAGTGCAATTGCGATCAGAACAAGAATCACAATCAGAATCTTCCAAAACATGCTTTATACCTCCGTATATTTTATCCTAAAGAGGATATTTCTTCAATTCTGTACGTATTCTACCATTCTTTCCGGATTTAAGCAAGCAAAGAGTGTTTTTCGCATATAATTTTCTGCGATTGATGCTACTAATGTTTCAAAAGTTGTGGTATACTGTAACTTAGCTTTGTGAAACGAAACGGGAGGAAGAAAGCGATGGAGGAAATTTTTGTTGTGATTTCTACAGTGTTTCATTTCATATGGCAGCACTTATTCGGTTTGAATATTTTGCTGGCGATCATAATCGTGTTTTTTGAGCGCAGAGATCCCAAAACAATCTGGGCATGGCTTTTGGTGCTGTATTTTATTCCGGTTCTTGGATTTTTGCTCTATCTTCTGTTCGGTCAGGATATGAGAAAGAGCAAAATGTTCAAAAACAAAGAGGTAGACGATGCTCTGAATTCGACTTTGATCCGTCAGGAAAAACGGGTAAAAAACAGACAGATATTTTCGGCGGATCATCATGGAATGCTGTCACGCTATTCCGATCTGGTCATGTATAATCTGACCGCATCCAAGGCAGTATATACCGATGATAATGATGTGGAAATCTATACCGACGGCAAAGAATATTTCCGGGATTTGTATGAAGAAATTTATCATGCAAAGGAATTTGTTCATATCCAATCTTACATTATCAAAAACGATGAGCTCTGGCAGGCCTTGGAAGAACTTCTGGCACAAAAAGTAAAAGAAGGCGTAGAGGTGCGGATTCTGTATGACAGTATGGGATGCAGAACCATGACAGGGCGGGACTGGAAGCGGATCCGAAGCAAAGGAATCGAAGTGGGAGAGTTTTTTCCTGCATTTTTTAAACGGCTGCATCTTCGTATTAATTACCGCAATCATCGAAAGATCATTGTGATCGATGGAAAAAAAGCATATGTAGGCGGTTTTAATATCGGCAGAGAGTATTTGGGGCTGGATCAAAAGTTCGGCTACTGGCGGGATACTCATCTGAAATTATATGGATCTGCAGTGGTCAGTCTTCATATCCGTTTTATTCTGGATTGGAATTATGCAGTAAAGCAGGATCTGTTTCAGCGGAAAAATCTGATTCGGGAATTTTCAGCCGGCGCAGGATCTGAAGGTGTGCAGATCATTTCCAGCGGGCCGGATACGATAAATCAGGAGATTCGTGATAATTACCAGAAGCTGATCGGCAAAGCCAGAGATCATGTCTATATCCAGACACCATATCTGGTACCGGATGAAGTGATTTTAAATGAAATAAAAATGGCAGCCTATTCCGGGATTGATGTAAAGATCATGATTCCATGCAAACCGGATCATCCACTGGTATATTGGGCAACCTATTCCTATGTGGGAGAGCTGCTGGGAGCAGGAGTAAAATGTTATGTTTATAATAACGGTTTTCTTCATGCAAAGGGAGTGATGAGTGACGGACTGGTGAGCTGTTACGGAACAGCGAACATGGATGTTCGAAGCTATCAGTTAAATTTTGAAGTAAATGCAACGATTTACAGTCAGAAGATAACGGAAAAACTGGAAACAATCTTCGAAAAAGATTTGGAATCCTGTACGCAGATCACGCAGGAGCTTTATGAAAAAAGAAGTTTTATGATTCGTATTAAGGAGCAGTTTTCAAGAATGTTTTCTTTTATTTTATAAACAAACGGAGGAAAAATATGAAAAAGAAATTATTAACAATGTTTTTAGCAGGATGCATGGTAGTATCGTTAACAGCCTGCGGACAGAAAGACACAGGAAGCACCAATGATTCAGCGGTGGAAGAACAGACACAGGATGATAGCACTGATTCTGAAGAATTAGATACCAGTGCAAGAGGCACCAGTACATTAACAGAACTGGGAGAATACAAAGGAATTACTTATACACCGGCAGATACTACTGTTACTGAAGAAGAAGTAGAAACACAGGTACAGTATCTTCTGTCCAGCTCTTATGATAAAAATGCACAGGATGTTGTTACAGGAACATCTTATGTAAATATTGATTATGAAGGAAAGAAAGACGGCGTTGCATTTGACGGCGGTACAGCTCAGGGTCAGGAACTGAGCATTGAAAACAACCGCTATATTGATGGATTCGCAGAAAGCATCGTAGGAATGAAAGTAGGAGAAACCAAAGATTGTCCAATGACATTCCCGGAAAATTACGGTGTAGAAGAATTAAATGGCGCAGAAGTTGTATTTACGATCACAGTAAACGAATGCTGGGAACGTGTACCTGCAACTTTAAGTGATGCATTTGCTCAGGAACAGGGGTATGACAATGTAGATGCATTATACGCAGGAATCAAAGAAAATCTGGAAGCATCCAAACAGCAGGAAGCAGAAAGTGAAAGAGAATATGCATTGTTAGAAACCATCATCGCGAACAGTACGTTCGACATTACTGAAGAAGAAGTAGAATTATATGTAGAACAGATGATGTCTCAGTACGAAAGCATGGCATCCAGCTATTATGGTGTAGATCTGGAAACTTATGTAACCAATGCGCTTGGAATGACAATGGATCAGTATGAAGAACAGTGCAGAACAGCAGGAACCTTCACAATTCAGGAAACACTGATCAAAAAAGCCATCGTTGAAAAAGAAGGCATCGAACTTTCCGAAGAAGATTATACAGTAGGCGCAGAATCTTATATGACTTACTACGGATACACAGAACTGGCAGATTTTGAAGAAGCAGTTGGCAAAGATAATCTGACAGAACAGCTTCTGATGGATAAAGCAATGGCATTTGTGGTAGAAAACGCAGTCGTTGAGGCAGAATAATATGCGATATTATATTTCCGATCTGCACTTTTATCATGATGCGTTAAATCATGCCATGGATTGCCGTGGATTTCGTGATGAGCAGGACATGAATGATCATATGATCGCTCAGTGGAACCGCCGTGTGCGGAAAAATGATGAAGTCGTAGTACTCGGAGATCTTTCCATGGGAACGTGGGAGCAGACGAAAGTGATCGTAGAGCAGCTGAAAGGAAAGATTTATCTACTTCAGGGAAATCATGATCGTTTTATCAAAGACAAAGCCTTTGATCCGTCCCGATTTGTGTGGGTGCGTTCCTATGCAGAAATGCATGATAATGGGAGAAAAGTAATCTTGTCCCATTATCCGGTCATGTGTTATAACGGTCAGTACCGTTTGAGCAAGCATGGCAATCCGAAAACCTATATGCTGCATGGTCATGTACATGATACGCAGGATCAGCGGCTGCTGGAACAGTTTCAGTACATTACCCGCAATACGGTACATGGAGAATCCCAAATCCCATGTAATTTGCTGAACTGCTTTTGCATGTATTCAGATTATGTACCGATGGGCTTAGATGAGTGGATTGCCTATCATGAAGAAAAAATGAAAACAGTTTCGCCGGAAATCGGAACATAAAGAGCATACGAAGAATAGAATATCAGGAGAATCCTCTGCATACATTGTAAAAAGATGTTTGCAGGGGATTTTTTTGAAAGATTATATTGAAGAAAGAGCGGTAGAAGTCGCAAACTATATCATAGAAAATAATGCAACCGTCAGACAGGCAGCAAAACAGTTTGGGATTTCAAAATCGACGGTACATAAAGATTGTACAGACCGGCTGCGTCAGATCAATCCCGCACTGGCGAAAGAAGTACGGGGGGTACTGGAGATCAATAAGCAGGAGCGTCACATCCGCGGCGGTATGGCAACGAAAGAGAAATATTTGCATAAACACGCATGCAGTTAATTACAGATCTATGCGTATAACTTATAATTGAAAGTGAAAATATAAGTAATAAATAATTGAAAAATAAAAAGCCATTTTTTATAATTTCTCTATTAACAATTGATCTGTATCAGTGTTTGTAACTGCGAATGATGGAGGAAAAAGCGTGAAGAGAGAGACAATCATTGTCATTGACTTTGGCGGACAGTATAACCAGCTGGTAGCCCGCCGTGTCCGTGAATGTAATGTTTACTGTGAGATTTATTCTTACAAAACAGAGATCGAAAAGATCAAAGAAATGAATCCGAAGGGAATCATTTTGACCGGTGGTCCGAACAGCTGCTATGAAGAAGGTGCACCGACTTATACGAAGGAATTGTTTGAGTTAGGTATTCCGGTGCTGGGACTTTGCTATGGTGCCCAGTTAATGATGCATGTTTTAGGCGGTAAAGTGGAAAAAGCACCGGTTCGTGAATATGGAAAAACAGAAGTATTTGTAGATAATGGTTCTGCGTTATTTGCCAATGTATCTCCAACAACGATCTGCTGGATGAGTCACTTCGATTATATTTCCAAGACCGCACCGGGATTTCAGATTTCTGCCTATACTGCGGATTGTCCGGTAGCAGCCGCTGAAAAACCGGAAGATCGTCTGTATGCGATCCAGTTCCATCCGGAAGTGCTTCATACACAGGAAGGAACAAAGATGCTTTCCAACTTTGTGTATCAGGTGTGCCAGTGTTCCGGTGACTGGAAAATGGATGCATTTGTAGAAAATGCAATTCAGGCAATCCGTGAAAAAGTCGGCAAAGGAAAAGTACTTTGCGGATTATCCGGCGGTGTGGATTCTTCTGTCGCAGCAGTTCTTCTGTCAAAAGCAGTGGGCGAACAGCTTACCTGTGTGTTTGTAGATCATGGACTTCTTCGTAAAAATGAAGGAGATGAAGTAGAAGCGGTATTTGGACCGAACGGCAATTATGATTTGAATTTTATCCGTGTCAATGCACAGGATCGTTTTTATGAAAAATTAGCAGGAGTTACAGAACCGGAGGAGAAAAGAAGTATCATCGGTGAAGAATTTATCCGTGTGTTTGAGGAAGAAGCAAAGAAGATCGGTGCGGTAGACTTCCTTGTTCAGGGAACCATCTATCCGGATGTGGTAGAAAGTGGTCTGGGCGGAGAATCCGCAGTGATCAAATCTCATCATAATGTAGGTGCGCTTCCAGATCACATCGAATTCAAAGAAATCATCGAACCATTAAGAGATCTTTTTAAAGATGAAGTACGTAAAGCAGGTTTGGAACTTGGAATTCCGGAATATCTGGTATTTCGTCAGCCATTCCCGGGACCGGGACTGGGGGTACGTATCATCGGAGAAGTTACCGCCGAAAAAGTACGGATCGTACAGGATGCAGATGCAATTTATCGGGAAGAAATCGCTAAGGCAGGTCTGGATCAGGGCATTGGACAGTATTTTGCAGCATTGACCAATATGCGCTCCGTAGGGGTTATGGGTGATGAAAGAACCTATGATTATGCAGTCGCATTAAGAGCTGTAAATACAGTAGATTTCATGACAGCGGAAGCAACAGAAATTCCTTATGAAGTGCTGAATAAAGTAATGAGCAGAATCATCAATGAAGTTAAGGGAGTAAACAGAGTACTGTATGACCTGACTTCGAAACCACCTGGAACCATTGAATTTGAGTAAAAAAGATATTGAAACTCCATTTATTATAGGCTATAATGACGCTAGTTATAATTTAGATAATGAATGAAGGTCTGTATTATGCGTATAGAAAAAGATTTTATACTTAGGGAGATTGCGGGAGATTATATTATTATCCCGACCGGTCGTACGGTTTTAGATTTTAATGGATTGATCACAGTGAACGAAGTCGGAGTCACATTGTGGAAAATGCTTCAAGAAGAAGTGACTTTAGAAACATTGGTTCAAGGTGTACTGGCAGAATATGATGTAGAAGAAGAGGTTGCCAGAGAAGATATTCAGGAATTTTTGGATAAGCTTGCAGAAGGCGGGATTCTTGCAAAGGATGAAATAAATGCAGAATAAAGATAGTCTATATGAAGTTGATAAGACAAAGACGTTAGAGGAGGGAATCAGAAGATTCCCTTCTATTTATATAGAAGGAAATGCAGCAGCAGGAAAAACAACGGCAGTGGAAATGCTGCAGAAAAAGCATTTAAAGACAGCGACAATTACCTTTGATCTGACAAAAGAATCCGGAAATTTTTCTGTTTTCTGTGAAAAGATGAATCAGGTCAAAAAGAACAGTGAAGAAATGTGGATTATTTTGGAACAGGGTACCGAAAAAATGAGTGATCCAAACGCTGCTTTTTTGGCGGACTATATAGAGAACATGGAAGAAAATCATCGGGTGATTCTGGTAAGCCGTGAAAAACCGCATTCGCTGCTTTTGGATCTTTTGTGGAAAGGAAAGATGGGACTTGTTCCGATGAAGAAACTTCTGTTTTCGCTGGAAGAGGTTCGAATGCTGGTCAAACATGGAAATCATTCTCTGAATCCGGAAGCATTATATGAAAAGACCGGCGGTTGGCCTGGATGTGTCAGTGCATTGATACATCTTGCGGAACATCAGGAGGAAAAGAAACTGGAAGAACTTCTGCAGAGTCATGAGATCAGAAATTATATTGAGACCAGAATTCTTGGTGATCTGACAGCGGAAGAAGGGGAAATATTGTCTTATGCGGCAGGCTGTCCGTGGGTAAATGAATCATTTCTGGAGTATTTTTGTGGATTTACAGAAGCTGGAGAACGATTGGAAAATCTGCAGAGAAAAGGACTGCTGCAGTTTGATGCAGAAAAACATCGTTGGAAACTGTTTTCTTTGTTTCGCAATTATATAACGGAGCATTTGCCGGAGCTTGGAAAAGAAAACGAATGGTATGAAGCTCATGGAATGATAGCAGAAGCATTTTCCTGTGTAAAAAAAGCGGGGGCAGAAGCATTTTATCGGAAAATGATGCTGAAATACTGGAACCGTATTTATCAATTGGAGCTTTTTACAGAAGATGTCTTAAAATGGAAAGGAAAAACACCTCAGGAATGTTATTTGCGAGGGGTGTATTATTATCGGACACAGCAATTTGAAAAACTGCGAAAAGAGATCGGAAATGTACAGAAGATAGGAAACAGAGAATTTGATACACGGGAAGTATTGATCAATTTATGCTATTTAGATCCCCGGATTTCGCTGAACGAATGGATGGAACTTGCAGAGAGAGAGTACGAAGACGGGCGTAAATTCCAATTATATCAGATGCTTGGAAGTTCCGTGAGTTATCTTTGTGGTTTGAGAGATTTGTCAGGGTTATTTGCATGTACAGCGAAGGAAGAAAAACAGCGGGCCAAGGTCTGGAAAACTGTTTTCGGAGAAAAAGAGTGGAAATGCTATCGACTTGCAAGACTGGACTATGATCTGGAAACCCGGAGAAAGGACAGTATTGCAGAAAAAGACTGGTATTTTCTGGAGAAGATCGATGCAGAGCAGGATTCCTGGCAGATTCATGTGGCAAAGTTATATCTTCTTTGTAAATCGCAGAAAATGCAGCCGGAAGAAATACAGACCGATCAGATCAAAGCGCTGGAAGAAGTATTATCCAAAGAAGAAAGTCCGTTGTGCAGAAAACTTGCGGAAGCGATCATCAACATCCATGCACCTTGGTATGGTGCAAGGGAAAAAATGGCAAAATGGCTCCGATATGCCAATAATGAAAATACCGTAATTGTAAATGAAGATAACTATATGACGCTTTGCTGCAGGGCGAAAGGTTATCTGCGGTTAAATCAATTTGATCGTGCAGAGAAACTTTTGAAGAAACTTGTGCCGTATCTGCAGGTATATCACAGAAACCTCTTTCTGTCAGAACTTCTATTTGCTTACGCAGTGATTCATATGGAAAAAGACTACAAAGGTCAGGCAATCAAGAATGCGATAGAATCATTTTTACTTTGTTCTGCCAGTCGGTATGTACGGTTTTATACAGAATATGGGAAACTGGGACAGCAGGTACTGGAAACGCATCTGGAATGGCAGAAATTAAATTTCCCGGAGAATTGGAGCCATAAAAAGAAGTATCATTATGGAAATGTACAGAGAATGCCATGGGAAGAATATCTGGATACAATTCTACGAAATGCAAAGAAAATGAATAAACGAACTTCAAGTATCAAAGAGGAAGATGTGAGAGAACATCTGACGATGATGGAAACGATTATTTTACAGGATATTGGACGAGGCATGAGCAATGCGGAGATCTGTGAAGAATTAGGATTAAAGCTGCCTACGGTCAAAGGGCATATTTATAATCTGTATAAAAAATTAGAAGTAAACAGCAGGGGACAGGCAATGGTCAAAGGAAAAGAACTGGGACTGCTGGAATAAATAGGAAAGCAGACTCAAGAAAATCAAAGATTTTCTTTTGTTATCATAAAAATTCGTTTAATAGGAAAGTAGACTCAAGAAAATCAGAGATTTTCTTTCGTTACCAACAAAATTCGGAACGAATTTTGTTGGTAAATTCCGATTTATCTGACCGGAGTTTGTGAATGGAGGTTGCTGTTTTTGTCGTGGTTATTTGGAAAAAATTGCGAAATATCCCCTTGGTGTGGGAGTGTCTGAAAATTTTATCAGCAGACAAATTTTCGGTGTGCCATTTTTACGTTGATTTGATTGACAATTGCATAATGAAGTGTTGTATCGATTTTGGTATGCCCAAGGAGCTTTTGTACCTGCTCAATGGGCATACCTTTTTCAATGGCCATCGTTGCCATTGTACGGCGGAATTTATGAGGATGTACATGCCGTACCTGAGATTTTTTGCTGAGTAATTTTAAAAATTTTTCGACTCCTGCAATGGAAAGCCGATTCCAAGGGGCGTATAAGGTGACAAATAGGGCAGGATTGAGATCGGTTCTGGAGGTCAGATATTGCTGTAGATGTACTTTGGTTTTTGCATCAAAATATACTTTTCGTTCTTTGTCGCCTTTTCCGAGAACGATGCATTCCCGTTCTTCAAAGTTGATATCGGTTCGGTTCAGTTTGACAAGTTCACCGACACGGATTCCGGTTGAAATCAGCAAATCGATGATGGCAAGATCCCGTGGAAGGGTACATTGGTCACGGAGCTGCTCTAAATGTTCATCAGAGAGAGTTTCTTTCACTATTTGCGAGGATTTTACTTTATGAATCCGCCGTACCGGACTTTTGATAATATAATCTTCATCTTCCGGCCAGGAAAAGAAGGAAGACATGATGCGGCGGATGTCTTTTGAGAGAAAACGAAGCATCTTTGTTAACGTGTTTTCGTAATATTTTAAAGTGTTAGAAGAACAGCCTTCGATTTTTTTTGCTGCGATAAAGGTATTGATCAGATGCACATTATTGAAGTTGGTTTCTTCGGTGATTCCGGACGGAGTTTCCAGCAGTTCGTGATTGGTGAACCCCTGATTTAAAGTGCTTTCCAGAATCCGGTTTTGTTCAGGCGATAGATGGCGGCGCATCAGCTGACTGATTTCTTTGATTAATATTTTTTTCATGCAAAACGCTCCTTTTTGCTTTAAATTTAGTCGTTTTTCTGAGAAAAAATCAAGAAGACGGTTTACAATCGCAGTATTAGAATGATAGAATGAAAAAATAAGAAAAAAACAATACTTTAGTATGGTGCAATAAAATGTAAGGGTATTATAATAAAGTAACATCCAAAATAGAGTCAATTTGGATTCTCAGTGAGATAAATCAAAATTTATCTAACCAACAGAAGAACGTAATCTGGAAATGAGCAAACTTAAATATGGAAGAAAGCTTGATAACCTTCATGGAATCGATGGTCTTTGGGTGGTAAGTCAGTACAAAATTTAAAAGTTTGCACATTGCCGGTTGGTATAAAACAGGAGGTGTGTGATTAGAAGGGGAGAGGAAGAGTGTACCACATCGATAAAGTAAAACTGAGTACGAAAGAGCACAGAAAAGGCAGTTGTGCTTTGCAGATGCTTTCGTGTGGTAACAGAATGTGAGAGAAAGTCTTACAGTAAAAAGAAAGTCAGAAAGAGAGGAAAAGCAATGATAAACATGAAAATGAAAAAAGCTGTATCAAAAGTATTAACAGCTGTGTTAGCCATTGCAATGGTTATGACTGTAGTGCCGGAAAGACCGGCTGCAGCAGCAGAAACAAGTACTTCATCAGGAAATGAGAATCTGGTACTGAACAAAGAAGCTCGTCTGGAAGATGATGGAACTTACACGATTCAGTTAGAGGCATATGCCAAAGGAAACGTAACAACGGAAACTTACAAGAAGGTAGTTCCGGCAGATATTGTCCTTGTGTTAGACCAGTCAGGATCGATGGCACAGCAAACGATTTCAGGAATCCCAAGTGATACCTATACAAAAGTAACAGAATCTTTGACTAATGCGGATGTGGCAAATAGTTCTTATTACTATAATGTGGATGGAAAGTATTATCTTGTAGAGACAGAAAAAGAAACTGTAGGTGTAGAAACAAAATGGGTTGGCCAGGATGGTAAAACTTACACGGACGATGAAATAAGCTATTCATGGAAGGGAGCAAATGGTGATTATGTATATAATACAGCCAAACCGTTTGTTACAGCAAGCTTAGAAACCTATACACGTAAAAGTGAATTGGCAGGATATACCTACCAAAACGACGATACCGGTGACACAGTTGGATGGGGAATTACTGCGAAATATGCAAGAAATAGTTTTTTAAATAATAAGAAAACAAATTCCAATACGGTAGAGTTTCAGAATAATGGTGCTCCTTCCGAGGGCAATAGTAAAGAGGATGATCCATACTATGTAGCAGCTGTTTATACAACAGTTACAAAAGAGGAAGTAAAAGCATATCGTTATACCTATTCCTATACAGATACAGAAGGAAATACAATTACAATTGGTTCCAACGAAAATGGAGAAAATGGTGCATGCACCATCAGTCCACTGTATACACGTGATACAACTACTGGTCAGCGCTTAGATGCTCTGAAGTATGCAGCGAACAAGTTTGTTGCCAATATTTATGCAAGTGCAAAAAAGAATAATGTAGATCACAGAATCGCGGTAGTAGGTTTCGCTTCAGATGCTTGTGAAAGTTATGATAATCAGCAGTACTATTATTCTAATTCAGAACTATTTATAGGAGCTACACAGTATAATTATGTGGATGGTGGTAAGGAATCTACTTATAACAAGAGTGGCTCCTTGGCAGAGAATTATTATAATCAAGCATTCCAGAATGTCTTGACAACAGAAGGTCATGCAAACGTATTGGCGTCCATAGAAGCGTTAGCAGGTAAGGGAGCAACTTTTCCAAGTATTGGATTTGACATGGCGAACGGTGTTTTTGGTGCAAATGAGAATACCTACGTGTTAGATGATGGAACAAGCGGTACACGTTCTCGTATCGTTATATTTTTAACAGACGGAGTACCGGGAACCACAGAATTTGAGGAAGCGGAAGCGACAGCCACAAAGGCGAAAGCAGCTATTACGAAAGGTACTTATGGTGCAAAGGTACATACTGTTGCTGTTTTAGACAGTACACCTGAGACCAAGGTTGATACATTCTTAAAAGAAGTATCATCTTCTGGAAAATATACATTAGCAACTAATACTGCTGCGCTGGAAGGTTTCTTTGATCAGGTTGACCAGAGTATCAGCAGCACGACAACGACTGTAGAATTATCAGAAAACGCGGTTATGGTAGACCTTATAAGTGAGTATTTTGTTGTTCCGGATGGTTTTTCTGTGGAAGAGAATGTGACAGTAAAAACGGCAAAACATGCGGGCAATGATTCATTTTTAGCACCATCGGAAACACCAGAAACTGTGAAAACAGAAGTAACAAAAGATGCTTCTGGAAAGATAACAGGGATTCAGGTAAGTGGTTTTAATTATGTCTCTACGGAAAACACAGTTTCAACAACAGTCACTTCTGGGGGTAGTACCGAAGGAAATGGTAATAAGCTGGTTGTAACTATTACAGGTCTGCTTGCAAAGGATGAGGCTGCAAAAGGCAGCTACATTGATACAAATAAAGGATATTCCGCTATTTGGGATACTGATAAAGAAGGAGGCTATGGTATTGTAAAAGCTTTTAATGTACCAAGTACAATGCTGGATAAAAAAATGGTAGTCCTTGACTACGCAAAAACAGCAAAAATCGATGCACATAATGCAACAAAAGTAGACAGTGCAGAGGATAATTTGTTCAGTAAAGTTGGAACAGAAAGCGTTTCTCTGACAGAAAAATACGGAAAAGTGAATGTGACATCGGCTGATGGATTAACTTATACTCCTTCCACAATGCAGTGGGATGGTTATGATTCTTTCTATGCATTAGGAAAGGACAACAAATACGGTGATCAGAAAACAAAGAATATCTGGTCTAAAGTTACGGTTGTTCCGGCAAATAATGTATATTATGAAGATGATTTTATAACAGACAAAGAGAATGGTACAGTCGGTATCGTATACGATGGTAATTGGCACAGTGAAGGTACATCTTCAAATAATCAGGAAACAGCCAATACAGAAATCCACGGCGGTTGGGAAAACAAAGATTTAGCAGATGATACAACCTTTACCGATGGTACAGCACATGTATCAAGCACCAGCGGTGCAACAGCAACCTTTACTTTTAAAGGAAAAGGTGTTGATATTTACAGTTACACAGATATCCACTCTGGTGTAATCAAAGTAAAATTGTATAAGGTTAGTGATGGCAGTGAAAAATTGACAAAATCTTATATTATTGACAATTACGCGGCTTCAGGAGAATATTATCAGATTCCAACAGCTTCTTTTATGGATTTGGATTATGATACTTATAAAGTTACAATAGAAGTATTTGCGAAGGATAATGAAAAAGAAGCACGTTCGACTTATTATTTAGACGGCATCCGTATTTACAATCCGGTAGCAGAAGATTCTCTGGTTCAGGAAGCATACGGGGATGAAGCTGGTGCAGTATTCAAATCTGTTCGGGAAATCTTATTAGATGCAGAAAAATTGACAGAGGATACAACTACAGCAGCAGGTGTTGTATTTATTGATCAGCAGGATGATGGTACTGGAAAGGTAACAAACGAAATCGGTACCTATAAAGAGATTGGTCCGAAAAATGAGGTATATTTAGAAAAGGGTCAGGCAATCGCATTTAAAGTAATTTCAAGTGATACAGCGTCTTATTCCGTAGGATTAAAGGCGATGACCGGAGAAACTACTAAAGCTGAGGTTACATCTGGAACAAACAAATATTCATATGATGTTAAAGCAACATCGGATTTATATTATGAGCTGATTCCGAATGAAAACGGATTGGTCGTGATTAAAAATACGGGAGACAATCGTCTTTCTGTAACGAAATTGAAAACATGTGCAGCAACCGGTGATGCAGTAGATGAAGTAGATGTGGCAATGTTGATGGCTTATGTGAATGAGTTTGATACCTTGGAAGTGATTGATGTGGAAGAAAATCCGGGAGAAGATCAGGCACCGGATGTAGAAATCAAAGATGATACAACAGACAACGATGATGTACAGCAGGATGATACGATGTCTTCACTTCAGGAAATTGTCAAAGAAATTATCAAGAACCTGCGCGGCTGGTTCGGTCACTAGGAGGTGTCGTGATGAAAAAAACATATCAAAAACCGGAAATCAGTGTAGAAAGATTTACACTTAGTCAGACCATTGCACAGTCATGTGGCTATGTAAGCGGAGGATCTTCAGGTCATCCGACACATGCGGATAAAACTGCATGCGGTTGGAATGATGGTTATGGAGATGTATTTTGGTTAAACCCAGAGGCATGTACAACAGTGGTTGATGATAGTTTTACAAATGGTGAAGTTTGTTATAATAATCCAAGTGGTGGTATAACCATTTTTGCTTCTTAAAAAATGTAATAAAACAAGTGATACGGCCGTGCATTTGCGTGGCCGTATCTTTCGATAAAAAAACAATTAGAGGTAAAAGAAGATGAACAGAGTGTTAAAAAGATGCGTGTCAGCGCTTCTTGCGATGGTGCTGGTATTGGGAAGTGTTTCCTACCAGGCAGCGGCAAAGGAAATAAAGACAGGTTCGTTTACAGCGGTTACGCTGAATGTGGACGGATTGCCACAGAAAATATTGTTTGTAAATCTCAATGCAGACGGTCCGGGATCCGATGGGACAAAAGCGATCAGCCAGAAAATGGCAACTTACGGCTGGGATATGATCGGAGTTTCCGAAGATTTTAATTATCATACAGAATTGATGTCAGGACTTGCTGATTACAGCTGCGGTAAACATCGCGGAAAAGTTTCAGGACTTTCAAATAATACGGATGGTTTGAATCTGCTTTGGAAAAATACAGTAAAAGTTTCCGGTGAAAACTGGGTTGCGTGGAATGATAATTATGCTTCCGGAACTTTTGGAACCGGGAATGGTGCAGATACGATGATCAATAAAGGATATCGTTTTTATCAGGCAGAAATGGCAGAAGGCGTTGTAGTGGACGTTTATATTCTTCACATGGATGCAGATTCTGATGCAGAGGATATTGCGGCACGTGAAAGTCAGTTAAGACAGCTTGCATCTGCCATCAAGGCAAGTGATAACAAAAATCCGATCATTGTAATGGGAGATACAAACTGCCGTTATACCAGAGAAAATTTGAAAACGCTGTTCGTTGATTCGATAAATGAAGACAGTCGTTTTACGATTCAGGATGCATGGATTGAAGAGATTTATGATGGAGTTTATCCGGCATACGGTTCCGACGCAATGGTTGCGGTAGATAAAGGCGGAACCTATGAGTATCCGCAGGCTGAGATTGTAGATAAAGTTTTTTATATTAATAATACAGAGAGTGATGTGACACTGACAGCCAACAGCTATCAAATTGCGACGGATTTTGTGGATTCGAATGGATCTGCACTGGCAGATCATTGGCCGGTCGTAGTGGAATTTGGTTATACTGTTGCGGGGGATCGTGTGTGCAGTCATGATTATCAGTTGAGCTCTCAAACACCGGAAACTTGTACAGAAGATGGAAGCAAAGTGTACACTTGTACCAAATGCGCTGACAGTTATACGGAAGTGCTGACAGCGAAGGGACATACAAAAGTTGTGGATAAAGCAGTTGCTCCAACTTGTACAGCAACAGGCTTGACCGAAGGTGCACATTGCAGTGTTTGTAATGCAGTGCTGGTTAAACAGGAAATTGTAGAAAAAACAGCCCACAATTACCAATCAGGATTCTGTACAGAATGCGGTGCAGAAGATCCAAATGCAAAAGATGAAATTCCGGTTCAGGAACCTGTTCTTGGAAAAGAGACCAAGGTGATTGAAAGTGGAAAAAAATACATGATGGCATTCAGCGGAACAACAGGCGTTTTTGCAATGGAACGAACTGCAGAAAACGAAATCACAGCAGTGAAAAAGACAGCAGTCGAAGGGGATGCGTTAAACGAAACACAGTACTGGACATTGACAGAAGTGGATCAGGGATACACCATTTCTACAGAAATTGATGGAAAAACTTATTATATTTATCGAACCAATGGATATTTGGGATATGGATATGAAGTTTCGCTTCGTGCAGATCGACCGTTTGTATGGAAGGCAGATGGAAAGAGTTCAGCAGTAAGTACCCGTTTTTATGTGGATACCAGCTATGGAACCAAATATTATCTGCGTTATTACAATGCAAAATTAGGATTTATTGCTACATCGAGAGCCGCAGGTTTGAGATTGTACGAAGTTGTGGAATAGAGTAAAAACTATGAACCGATACGAATATGAAATTGCCGGAATCAAAATTTTATGTGAGATTCCATTTGAAATGAAGATAAAAGAAGAATCTAAACCATTTCTTCGGCAGATTTCTGAAAAAGAACGATCGGAAGCAATGTTGACCATGCAGTTTTGCATGGTCAATGCAGTTCCGGCGATGGGAAATAGCTACCATCAGGAAGGATGTCGGTATTATGTGGAAACCGCAGAGGAATGGAGAGTATATTTTTGTGCCTCTCCAACGGCAGAACCTTATGCATGTACCGTATGGGATCGGAACGGAAAGAACCGAATCCTTTGCCAATATCTGGAAGGAAAGGAAGAATATTTGGAATATTCAAGAAATATTGTGGATTATTTGGGATTGGAAATGCTGCTTCGGTGGAAGGAAGGGGTTCTTCTGCATGCTTCATTTGTGAGATGGAACGGCAAAGGAATTCTGTTTACGGCTCCTTCCGGAACCGGAAAATCAACACAGGCAGATTTGTGGGAGCAGTATGAATCTGCAGAAATACTCAATGGTGACAGAGCAGCCATACGGTTTGTGGACGGAAAAGAATTTGCATATGGTTTGCCTTATGCAGGATCTTCCGGTGTTTACAAAAATGAGAAAGCAGAGATTGCAGCCATCGTTGTATTGCGTCAGGCAAAAAAAAATCGGATCAGGCGGCTTTCTCCCCAGGAGGCGGTTCCGTATTTGTATCCGGAATTGACGATTCATCGATGGGATAAAGCATTTGTGGAAGAGAGCTGGAGTGTGATCCTGCGATTGCTTGGTCATATTCCTGTGTACTTTTTAGAATGCCTTCCGGAGCAAGCTGCGGTTGAATTGGTTAAAAGGAAGATTATGAAATAGGACAGGAGCGGTTGAAAATGAAAAAAATACCTGTAGAACCACCGATTACTGATTATTTACATAGGAAAGCGGCAAAAATGAAAATTCCTCTGAATGGAACGTTTGAATTAACACCGCTTTGCAACATGGACTGTAAAATGTGCTATGTGCGTATGTCAAAAGAGCAGCAGGAAATGATTCGTCCGCTGCGTACTGCGGAAGAATGGATTCAGCTTGGAAAAGAAGCGAAAGATCGGGGGATGGTCTATCTGCTTTTGACCGGAGGGGAACCGTTTTTAAGACCTGATTTTAAAGAAATCTTACAGGGACTTCATAAAATGGGCTTTGTTCTTACGATCAATACCAATGGAACACTGATCGATGAAAATGTGATTTCCTGGTTAAAAGAAACGCCGCCGGTTCGTGTCAATATTACACTGTATGGCGCATCAGATGAGACTTACGGAAAACTTTGCGGAAATCCAAAAGGATTTACACAGGTGACAAAAGCGATTCATCTTTTGAAGGAGGCTGGAATTTTAGTAAAATTGAATTGCAGTCTGACTCCGTATAATGTATGTGATTTAGAGAAAATTTTTGAGTTTGCGGAAAAAGAAGAGTTAGTAGTTCAGGCAACTTCTTATATGTTCCCGCCGCTTCGCCGTGATGAAAAAATGGTTGGTAAAAATGATCGGTTTACGGAAAAGGAAGCTGCATATTATGCGGCACGTGTAGAAGCACTGCAAAAGGGAGAAGAAAATTTTGTTCAGCATGTGAAAGAACAAAAATTGGATGGTCTGCAAATCGAAAACGATGATAATTGCCTGGAGACAGATGATCATAAGATTCGCTGTCGTGCAGGGAAATGCAGTTTTTGGATCACATGGGATGGAAAGATGTTTCCATGCGGAATGATCATTGATGAAAACGCCTGCAATGTATTTCAGGATGGATTTGATCTGGCCTGGGATACGGTAAAACAAAAGGCAGAAGCAATTCGTCTTCCGTCAAAATGCGGTAGCTGTGCTTTGAAGGAACAGTGCCGGGCCTGTGCGGCGATGGTACTGACGGAGAGCGGAAATTATTCGGAAGTTCCTAAATACAGATGTCAGATGATGCAGGAGTACCTGACAGCATGCCGGATAGTGGCAGATGAGATAGTGAATGCTGAAATGAGGAAATGCGATGAAAAATAAAAAACAGATGACTGTCATTGGAGTTGCCGTTCTTGTGGTTGTTTTTCTGGTGATCGGAGTTTATAACGGAAAAACAGAAATAGTAAATAAAAAAGTGGTAACAGAGGTTTCTAAACAAGAAAAAGAAGAAACCAAGGTACCGGATTCGGACGTTTCTGGGGAAGACAAAGAAGAAACGACGGAAGAAAAAGCACCGGAGAAGGAGAAAACGACTGATACAGATCAGGAAGTACAGGATCCTGTACCGGAGGAAAAGGATGTCCCAATAGAAGAAAACGATCCTAAGATTGAGATAGAAAATGGGAACACTGTGCACATAGAGCTGCCAAGTGAAAAGAAGGAAGAAGAAACAGTTGAGATTACATTTCCTTATAAGATTCCCAATACCAATTTGATGATAAATAGAATTTCAGATTATGCGGGAATTTATTTGGAAGATGGTCAAGACACAGAACTTCGAAGTGTATGTGCCATGTTGGTTACAAATGTGGGAAATACACCGATTGAATATGCAGAAGTGACAGTGAAAGGTGACAGTAAGGAACTGCTTTTTTCGATTTCAACGCTGCCGGCAGGAGCCGCTGTCGTGGTGCAGGAAGCGAATCAGTCTGCATATCAGGAATTCCAACCTTTGAGTTTTGAAGCAGAATGTGCAGAAATCGAAGCGTTTGAAATGTCTGCAGAACAGGTAAAAGTAGAAGAAACTGCAGACGGAAGTCTGCGTGTGACCAATCTTACAGATCAAGAAATACCGTGTGTGAGGGTGTTTTATAAACTTTATATGCCGGAAGAAGAGGTTTACGTCGGCGGAATCACTTATGTGGCAAAAATAACCGAATTAAAAGCCAATGCTTCCAGCGAAGTGAAAGCGAAGCACTATTTACCGGGAAACAGCAAAATCATGATGATAAGAACTTATGACAGTTTTTAAGATTGATGAAAACAGCATCGTTGCATCGGTCCTGTAAAAGGAAAAGGGCGAATCACTGGCGTTCAGAGAAAGCGCAGGGGAAATGATTTCATAACTTTTTAAATCAAAGGTCAAATATAAAAGCAATTCCACCTTGTGCAAGGTGGAATTATTTTTACAAATATTTTTTAAACTCAATAGAAATGGAAGATCATAGAAACAAAAAGCTTGGTATGAAGGATGTTCTCATGGTATCATTGAAATCAGATCATCACGCAAGTGAAATAAATGCGCAAACAGGTGAAAAATGATACAAACAGTAGTTTATCGAATCGGAAATGCAAAAATCAGACTTTGTGTTCCTGAGAATATGCAGATTCCGGAGAATATAAAAAAATTTCAGACAGATCCGTCGGAAGAAGATGGGAAAATTCAGATGACATACCATCTGCAGTATGTGTCTGATATTTTTCAAACAGAACAAATACTTCTGGAAAAAAGAATTCCCGGAAAAGAGGTTTTTCGTGAAAATCTTCAGTTGTTTTCTACCTCGGAAGGGGAGTGCCGCAGGATCAATCTGCGGGGCATACAGGAACCGTACGCATTGACGTTGACTTCTGGCAGACATAGTCAGGTGTGGATCAATGAAACTTATCGTGAATGGATGCAGTCGGATACGGTATTTTGTTCCATGCTTGCCTTAGAAAAGCGAATGATCGATACCGATGCAATGATTCTGCATTCTGCATATATGTGTTATCAGGGAGAAGCGATTTTATTTTCAGCACCCTCTGAAACCGGAAAATCTACGCAGGCAGCGCTTTGGGAAAAATATCGGGGCGGCCGTACCATCAATGGTGACCGTTCCCTGCTGTTGAAAGAAGATGGAATTTGGAAAGCCTGTGGCTGGCCAGTCTGCGGTAATTCCGGAATCTGCTGTAATGAACGTTATCCGATCCGTGCGGTTATAATGTTAAAGCAGGCGAAGGAAAATCGGGCATACCCGCTGACCGGATTTCGGGCACTGCGGGAAATTATGGAGCAGATTACTTATAATGGATGGGATAAGGAATTCCAGATGAAAGTTATGGATCATTTGGAAAATCTGCTGCAGGAAATTCCGGTATATCGGCTGGAATGCGATATTTCAGAAAATGCAGTGGAATGTTTAGAAAAAGTATTGTATGAATGTGCAGTTAAAAACAGCAGGAATAAATCACATGAAAATTGAATATATATTTAGTTAAATAATAGAAAAATCTGCTGGAATCTGTATTATATACTATGACATAAAAAGATTTAGAATGGTAAAAATAGTAAAAAGACTTGCTTTGTAGAAACACATCGTTTATAGTAGATACATGAAATAACAGAGAAAGAGTTATTTGATAATATTACAAAAGAGATTATCCGAAAGCTTCGGAATTTGATAAAAAGAGCCTTTTGGGTCAAAAGATTTTAGAGGAGAGTGAAGAAAATGAAAAAAAGATGGGAAGATCCTAAAATCCTGTTAGAACAGTTTGTGCCAAATGAGTATGTGGCAGCGTGCTATAAGATTAAGTGTACAACACCGAATAATAATAGCTCTTACGAGAAATTATATAATGACGCAGATGGAGATGGTCAGTTTAATTCAGAGAAAGATAAGTTAGTTTATGGACCAAGCAGTTTTCATGGCTGTAATAATTGGCACAAAGGTGTGATTCGTGATTCTGCTCCAATAGCCAATGGTTTTGTTGTTCGAGAGGATTCAAAACATTGGTGGGGTGGCGGAACTGTGGTAAAAGCAGAGTCTGTATTCTGGTGGAAGGAAAGCTTCAGAGATGGTAGTGTGGATTACCATGTAATGGTTCCGGGTGCAGAAAACTACGAAACAAACCCGAATGCTTCATAAGCAGAACGGTATTTTGCACATTTTAAATATTAGAGTTTTGAAACGGATGACTGTTAATACAGCCATCCGTTTTAGCATATGGAGGTTTATATGGAACCGATGGAATATTACGGATCAATGGAGCAGTTTCTGTGCGAAAAGGCAACGATTGCTCAAGTGCCGATCAATGGGATTTTAGAATTAACACCGCTGTGCAATATGAATTGTGAGATGTGTTTTGTACGGTTGAGCCCGGAAGAAAGAAAACAAAAGGGGCATTTACGAAGCGCGGAAGAATGGATCTTCCTTGCAGAACAGATGAAACAGGCGGGAACTTTGTTTGTTTTGCTGACAGGCGGTGAACCGCTGTTATATCCGGAATTTAAAAAGGTTTATCTTGCATTGAGAAAAATGGGAATGATTATTACGATCAATACCAATGGGACATTGATTGATGATTCCTGGGCAGATTTTTTTGCACAAGAACCTCCGCGCAGAATTAACATTACTCTTTATGGAAAGGATGCGGACACTTATGAAAGATTGTGTCAACATCGGGAAGGATTTTCTAAAACACTTCAGGGAATTCAAAAGCTGCAAGAACGGGGAATTGCTCTGAAAATCAATGGAAGTATTACGAAAGAAAATGTATCCGAAATTGATGAGTTATATTCTTTGGCAGAACAGAAGAATCTGGTGTGGAAATTTGATACTTATATGTATCCGGCTGAAAGAGAACGATCCCAGGCATTTTCAGAAGATTCCAGATTGACACCGATACAGGCGGCAGAAGCGAGAGTTGCAATTATGCGAAAACAGAAAAGTCAGGAACAGTTTCTGGCTTTCGTAGAAACATTTGTAAAAAAGGGGAGCCTGCCTTTTGGAGAAGAAGTTGAAAACTGTTCTCGGTGCCGTGCGGGCAAAAGTTCTTTTGTAGTAAATTGGCAGGGAATGATGATGCCTTGTATTATGCTTTCTGAGATGAAAGAGCCGGTGTTTGAGATTGATTTTTCGGAAGCATGGAAGAGGACAGTGGAAAATATTTCGATGATACGTTTAAATTCTAAGTGTACTGCCTGTCCGAAACGGGAGGTTTGTCAGACGTGTGCCGCATGTGCGTTTCTGGAATCTGGTGCTTACAATGGGATTCCGGAATATATGTGTAGGTATACAGAAGAAACGTTAAGATTGCTGAAAAGGGAACTGGAATAAAGAAATTGTCGAACGATTTTCCCCGCTTTTACTGGACAAACAGAGGAGAAGCCGTTATATTAATTCAAGGTATCAAGATACAAAAAATACCAAATGAAAGAAAGAGGCGAAAGCAATGAAACTCAATGAAGATTACGTGCTCCGCACGATTGCAGGAGAAAAAGTCGTGGTTCCTACAGGAGATGCAAGTCAGCAGTTTAACGGTTTGATGACATTGAATGATGCGGCAGCGTTTCTCTGGGAACATATAGAAAAGGTAGAAACAAAGGACGAACTGGTACAGCTGGTTCTGGAAGAGTACGAAGTAAGCGAAGAAAGAGCGTCTTATGATGTGGAACGATTTCTGACAGCGTTAAAGGAAGTCGGTATTTTACAGGAGTCTTAAAACGATATGGTGGAAGAAAATAAAAATGGTGACCGGACACGGAATATTTCCTTTGAATCTTTAGATATTCTGTTGGCCAAGTGGAAAGACGGAACGTTTGGTGAGATCATCGATGACTGGAAATGGATTCTTTCTTATTCTAAACGATACAAAGGTGCCATTGTGTTTTATACATTTTTGGGAATTTTCAGCACTTCTATGGGACTGGTATCCAGTGTGGCCAGTAAATATATGATCGATATTATTACCGGGTATCAGACCAGCAAGCTTTTGAACATGATCGTGATCATGCTGGGAAGTGCAGCGTTCAGTCTGCTGTTTTCTAATCTGATCAGCAGAATTTCGATGAAATTGAGCATTGATATCAATAACGATATTCAGGCGGACATTTTTGATAAGATCATCGATGCAGATTGGCTGGAATTAAACCGTTACAGTAACGGAGACATCTTAAATCGGTTTAACAGTGATGTGAATACGGTCAGTTCGAATGCTATCAGCTGGCTGCCGACCATTGTGATCGCAGTCTATAATTTTATCGTAACATTTGCAGTGATCTGGCATTATGACAAGATCATGTCTCTGCTGGCCTTTGCCAGTGCGCCGATCATGCTGCTGATGTCCCGATTTCTGATCAAAAAGCAGAGAGAGTACGGTAAAAAAGTAAGAGAAATGAACAGCCAGATGGTTACTTTCGAAGTGGAAACTTTCTACAATTTTGATACGATCAAATCCTTTGGGATTTCTTCTTCTTACGGCAGCAAGCTTCGCCGGTGGCAGGAAAAATTTAAAAAAGTCAGTCTGGATTATAATCTGTTTTCGATTAAAACAGGGATTTTTATGTCAGTCATGGGAATGATCGTACAGTATGCAGCGTTTGGCTACTGTCTGTTACGTTTGTGGACTCATGACATTACGTATGGAACAATGACCTTGTTTTTGCAGCAGAGAAGCAGTCTGAACAGTGCGTTTAATGATGTGGTTTCGATTATTCCGTCGTTTTTAAACAGTTCTATTTCGGCACATCGGATCAGAGAACTGGCACAGCTTCCCAAAGAAGTACATATTCCGGAAAGCAGTGAATTTGACCGATATGCGGATCAGGGATTCAGGATCCATATGGATCAGGTGGATTTTTCCTATGTGGAAGGAAAACAGGTCATTTTAGAATCTGCATTTCAGGCTTGTCCGGGAGAAATCGTTGCACTGGTAGGTCCTTCCGGGGAAGGAAAGACTACGATGATTCGTCTGATTCTGGGATTGATCCGGCCGGAAGCAGGCTGGGTAACGATGGAATCTATGAATGGAAAAAGCATAGAAATGAATGCGGAAACCAGACATTTATTTGCTTATGTACCCCAGGGAAATACCATTCTTTCAGGAACCATTGCAGAAAATATGCGAATGGTAAAAGAAGATGCTTCGGATGAGGAGATCATTGAGGCTTTGAAAATTTCCTGTGCATGGGATTTTGTAAAGGACATGGAACATACGATTCACAGTAAAGTGGGAGAACGGGGCAGAGGTCTTTCGGAAGGACAGGCACAGAGGGTTGCCATTGCAAGAGCAGTATTGCGAGATGCACCGATCCTTCTTTTAGATGAAGCGACTTCAGCGTTGGATGTTGCTACGGAGCGAAAAGTACTGAAAAATATCATTCAGCAGCACCCAAATAAGACTTGTATCGTAACGACCCATCGTCCAAGTGTATTAAATATGTGTCAGAGAATCTATCGCGTGATGGATACCAGAGTGATCGAATTAAATGAAGAAGAATCCAGCAAAATGGCGATGGATTTCTAATGGAAACTGCCGGATGCTTGATACAGAGGGGACAGAGTGCTATAATTTGAGATATTTTAATGTTGCAGCACAGAGGAGTGTAAATTATGGGAAAAATTAGAATGATGATCGTAGCAGTTTTTTTGGCTTCCTGTGTGATCTTTGCAGGTTATACAGTAAAGACCAGCCGACTGGAAGATCATACTCCGCCGGTGATTACTTGCGATAAAGATGTGATTACAGTGAAAACATCTGCAGATCATGAAGAATTGTTAAAAGGTGTGACTGCCACGGATGATAAAGATGGAGACATTACAGATTCGGTACGTGTTTCTGCGCTGAGTCATTTTGTGGAAAAAGGGAAACGCACCATTACGTATATTGTGTTTGATCAGGCAAATCAGGCCGGAACTGCCCAGAGAACGGTAATCTATTCAGATTATGAGACACCGAAGATCTTTTTGTCAGAACCTTTAAGATATACTATCAGTCAGGCAGAAAGGGGGAATCTTGCGGAGAATTTCACAGCAGAGGATCGTCTGGATGGGGATTTGACAAAACAGCTGAGAATTTCGATAGAGGATACTTATTATGCATATTTAACAGGGGAACATGGAATTACGGTTCAGGTTTCTAACAGTGCAGGGGATGTGCGGGCGATTCCGATGACTGTAACTTTGATAGATAGTACAGACCGGGAAGAAAATGCCAAAAATTATCCGGTGCTTTCAGAGTATATTGTCTATACGAAAGTGGGAGAAGAATTGAAATTTTCTTCTTACATCGAAGGAATGGCAAGAGGAAATCAGACCTATAGCTTTGAGAAGGATGCGGATCTTCTTTCGATGAAAAAATCGGATATTAAGATTGAAGAGGAAGTAAATTATTCCGTACCGGGGGTTTATCCGGTAGAGTATTCCTATACGACTGAGGAAGGAATCACAGCAGTTACCAGATTATATGCAGTAGTAGAGGAGTAGTGGGATGGAAAAGGAAAAAACAAATTTGCAGGAAGAGATCCGGTTTGATCTTACAACAGTCTTTTATGATGTTTTAAGCAACTGGTGGGCAATCCTTTTAGGAGCTGTGGCTGCAGCAATGCTGACGTTTGTACTGCTGAATGAAACCTATGTGCCACAGTACAGTACCAGAACTACGTTCGTGGTAGGATCCAAAAGTGATTTTAATGCATCTGCCAGTCTTTCTTCCGCAAACAGTATGGCAAATACCTTTCAAAAAATTTTGCAGAGTAATGTCATGAAAAAGATTCTGACAGAAAAATTAGGAGTGGAAGATCTGACAAATCAGATCAGTGCAGAAGTAATCGGCGGAACGAATCTTTTGGTTGTAACTGCTACGGCAGATTCTCCCAAAGAAGCCATCGACTTGATGCATGCGGTCATGGAAAATTATACCAGCGTTTCTTATTATACTGCAGGAGATGCAGTCATGGATGTTTTGGAAGAACCAAGCATTCCCATGAGTCCGGACAATCCGCTGTACGCTGAAAATACCGTGAAAAAGGCATTTTTAATTACGGCAGCAGCGTTATGTGCGTTGTTTGGTTTTTTATCCTATTTAAGAGACACGGTAAAACAGGAAGATGATATTGAAAAGAAGCTGGATGCAAGAAATCTTGGAACGATTCCTTATGAACGGAAAAGTAAAACTGCCCGTGATCTTTTCAAAAAAGAAAAAAGAGCACTTCTCGTAACAGATCCTCTGGCAGGGTTTGGATTTGTAGAAGGATATAAAAAGCTGGCTACAAAAGTAGATTATCAGATGGAAAAAGAAGGACGCAAAGTGCTGGTAGTGACCAGTGTATCTGAAAATGAAGGAAAGTCAACGGTAGCCTCCAATCTGGCGATTTGTCTTGCAGAACAGTCAAAAAAAGTTGTGCTTATCGATGGAGATTTCAGAAGACCGTCCCAGTTTTTGATTTTCGGACAAACACCGGAAGATTCCCAGGAAATAGGTGAAGTGTTAAAAGGAAAAGAAGAAGCCTCTCTAACCTTAAAAAAATGTGATATCAAAGCTCTTTATCTTGTATTAGGAAAGAATTGTTATTCTTCTTCGACAGAACTGGCAAGTTCGCCGAGATTGAAACAGATTCTGGACGTTTTAAGACAGAAAATGGATTATATCATCATTGATTCACCGCCGACAGGATTGATGGGGGATGCGGAAGCGCTGGCAGGTGCGTCAGATGCGGTAATGCTGACTGTAAAACAGAATTATATTTATTCAGAAGATATTAATGATGTACTGGATTCCTTCCGAGAACATCATTCGGAAGTGCTTGGTGTTGTACTGAACAGTGCGAAAACGCTGCCGGGATTTGGAAACAGCAGATTTCATGGTCAGTACGGACATTATGGTAATTATGGACATTATGGGAAAAATCGGGAGAACTAGTCATGCGTGAATATATAGAAAATGAAAGAGATCCGGAAGCGGATAAAATTGACATTAATGATTTTTTGCTGGATATGGTTCGCGGCGTGAAAAAGTTGTGGTGGCTGGTTGTGGGCTTGGCAGTTCTGTTTGGTTTAAGATCCTATCTGCAGGTTTCTACCAGTTATCAGCCTACTTATGTGGCATCGGCAACGATGGCAGTAACGGTCAAAGGAAATAGTTACAATTATGTCAACATTGATTCTGCACAGCAGATGGCAGAAGTATTTCCGTATATTCTGACCAGTGGTGTTCTGCAGGATGTGGTGGCAGAAGATCTGGGACTGGACAGTGTGCCGGGGACGATCAGTGCAACGGCGGAAGATGGAATCAATCTGTTTACCTTGTCTGTTTGCGGGTCGGATGCGCAGATGGCATATGATATTCTGCAGTCGGTAATTGAAAATTATCCGAAAGTAGCCAGATTTGTTCTTGGAGAAACTTCTTTAAAGATCATGGACGAGACCGGAGTTCCGAAAGATACTGGTAAAGTATCTGTGATCCGTGGTTCTTTAAAAAGAGGAATCGCAGAGGGTGCAGCTCTTGGGTTGGCAATCATGGCACTGTATGTTTTGACACGCCGTACTGTAAAATCAAGAAAAGAGTTAAAAAGACAGATCAATCTGGAAGATTATGGAAGTATTCCTTATATTCAGAAAAAGAAACGACGGAAAAAAGAGAATCAGTTCCATGTGAATCTTTTAGACGACCGTGTGCCGCAGGTTTATCTGGAAGCGGTGCGAAAATTAGGTATTAAAGTAATGAAGGAAATGGAACAGAAAGGCTATCAGACGCTGATGGTCACCAGTTCTGTTCCTGGTGAGGGAAAGACAACGCTGGCGGTCAATCTCGCCATTGCCCTTGCAAAACAGGGAAAAGATGTGATTCTGGTAGATGCGGATCTGAGACACCCGTCAGTAGCAGAACATTTAAAGGAATGTACGGTAAAAGAAGGTGGTCTTGGAGCTGTGCTGAGAGGAGAAAAAACACTGGAAGATACCATATCAGAAGTAAATATTTCTTCCCCAGGAAGCCTTTATCTTCTTCCGGTCACAGAACCGCAGGCACAGGATGTAAAACTTCTGGGAACTTTTGCAATGCGAAAGATCATCAAACAGTTAAAAGCAAGTGCAGATGTGGTGATCCTGGATACGGCACCGTCAGAATTGCTGGCAGATGCGCCGGCACTGGCAAAATATATGGAAGCAGTATTGTATGTTGTAAAATATGATCATGCAAAAGTGCGTCAGATCCGCACGGGAGTACAGGCACTGGCGATGAGCGGTGTAGATATTGTGGGGTATGTATTTAATGCAGATCCGACCGGTGCGCAGAGAGGTTATGGCTACGGGTACGGCTATGGTTACGGATACCGCAAATATGGTTATGGCGGATTTGGAAAATACGGAGGCTATGGTTCCTACAGAAGATCTTCAGGTCATCGGAATGACGGCAGCGGTCGTGTGCAGAAAGATTAAATGAGTAAGTCTCTCGTTTGATAAGGAGTATGTGGTTTGAATAAAGGAAGTCGATTATTTTTACAGGCATTAAAAGCATCTTTGCAGTCGGAAAAGATTCTATGGGATCAGGAAGTTTCGGAAGAAGAATGGAAAATGTTGTTCTTTTTAGCGCAGAAACATCAAGTTCTGCCTATGATCTACGAAGCGGTTTATTCCTGTCAGGATGTGCAGAACCTGCCGTCTGAGACAAGACAGATGTGGAAAAGTCAGGTCATCCGGACAGTGATGGTACAGAGTTTAAAAACAGAAGAGTTCGTAAGACTGTATCGTCAGTTGGCGGAAAATGGGATTCATCCGAAAGTGGTAAAAGGAATCACCTGCAGGAGATTGTATCCGAATCCGGATCACAGAGTTTCCGGCGATGAAGATATTTTGATCCGTGAAGATACATTTTCGAAGTTTCATGAAGCAATGGTAAACTGCGGAATGGAACTGGCAATTCCGGAACAGGATACGGAAGCAGAGTATGAAGTGACTTACGGAAAAAAGAAAAGTCCGCTTATGATAGAAGCGCATAAATCACTTTTTCCGCCGCAGTCAGAGGCTTATGGAGAACTGAACCGATATTTTGAAAATGTGTGGGATCAGGAACATGCAGTGACGATTCTTGGGACAGAGATTCATACACTGCCGCCAACGGATAATCTTTTTTATCTGATCTGCCATGCATTTAAACATTTTCTGCACAGCGGTTTCGGAATCCGTCAGGTATGTGACATCATCTTATTTGCCAATGCCTACGGAGTGGAAGTTCAGTGGGATCAGCTGTTAATGCAGTGTCGTGAGATCCATGCGGAAAAATTTACGGCAGCACTGTTTCAGATCGGTGAAAAATATCTGGTATTTGATCCTCAAAAAGCAGCATATCCGGAAGAATGGAGCAGGATAGAGGTGGACGAATCCCTGCTGCTGTCAGATCTTTTGGAAGGCGGAATTTTTGGGGATGCCAGCATGAGCAGAAAGCACAGCAGCAATATTACCCTTCATGCGGTCAGTGCGGAAAAACGGGGAAAGACCAATTCGTTTTCCCTGCTGAAGACCGTATTTCCTTCTGCAGAAGATCTGAAGGGCAGATATGGGTATCTGCAGAAACATCCTTATCTGCTGCCGGCTGCCTGGGCGCAGAGAGCGGCAGGATACCACAAAGAAACTCAGAAAATGGAAAATAATCAGGCGATGGATGCGGTTAAGATCGGCAACCGCAGGTTGGAACTTTTGAAGTATTATGATATTCTGAATCATTAGAACATGATTTTGCAGAAAATGGATACGGAGAACAGAAGATGATAGATATACATGCTCATATCCTTCCGGGGATTGATGATGGGGCAAAGGATTTGTATGATACACTGGAGATGGCGCAGATGGCAGCAGACTGCGGTGTAACAGCAATCGTTGCAACCCCTCACTGCAACATTCCGGGAATCTATAAAAATTATTTCGGTGATGCTTATCTGGAAGCATTTTATAGTGCAAGGTTGGCAATCGAAAGAGAAGGAATTCCGTTAAAACTGTATCCGGGAATGGAAGTTTTTACGACTTATGATCTTCCGGATCTGATCGCAGACGGAAAGATTATGACGCTGAATCAGGGACATTATCTTCTGATGGAGTTCTCTTTTGATGAAGATCCGGACTTTGCATCGGCAATGCTGAAAAAGGTGCGGGAAATGGAGATTATACCGGTGGTCGCGCATGTGGAGCGGTATGAATTTGTTCAGGATGATCCGTGGCTGATCTATCAGTGGAGAAAGGCCGGATATGCCATTCAGGTGAATAAAGGCAGTTTTATGGGAAGATTCGGCAGAAGAGCATGGCAGACCGCGTATGAGCTTTTGGAACATCATTTGATCTCTGTGGCAGCTAGTGATGCACACAGTCCTTATCGGCGAACAACGTATCTGCGGGATGCTTACGAAGCATTGGCAGAAGATTTCCCAAGAGAAGATCTGGACATTCTGTTTCGAAAGAATCCGGCACGAATTTGTGCAGATGAAACATTGGATTCTTCCATGCCGATTCTGCTGCCGGAGTAAAGAGAAAATGGCGGCTGGAAAATGCAGGTTTGCGAAAAGAGCTTCTGAAATAAAGTAAAAGCAGGAAGTGAGGTTTCAAATTGCCCGATATATAAAAATATAAAAGAAAAGTCTTGACGATGTCGGTTGCATGTGTTATGATACACACGCGAATGGAAGAAGCGAAGGCTTTTTTTTTATGCCTAAATTTTGACAGTTTATCGCGGCTGTCGCACTAAAAATAAGAAAAAGCGAGGTGGAAGTTGTGCGCGTTAAAATCACATTGGCATGTACAGAATGCAAACAGCGTAATTACAACATGACGAAGGATAAGAAAGCTCATCCGGACAGAATGGAAACCAGTAAGTATTGCAGATTCTGTAGAAAACACACAGCACATAAGGAAACTAAATAATTCTTGCTAAATAATTTTTGCAGATTATTTAGTGGATGCAAAGGAAAGTGACAATTATGGGAGAAAACACAGTAAAAGAAACTGCTCCAAAAAAGAGCTGGTTCAAAGGTCTTAAAGCTGAATTTAAGAAAATCGTTTGGCCAGACAAAAAATCACTTGCGCGCGAAAGCGTTGCTGTCGTAGCATCAGCTGTTGCGTTAGGCATTATCATTAAGATACTGGATATTGTGATCAACTACGGTATCGAATTCCTGATGAATTTATAAGATTATGAATTTGGAGCAGTGACTCCGATGAAAGGTGATTTTATGTCAGAAGCAAACTGGTATGTAGTTCATACTTATTCAGGGTATGAAAACAAGGTTAAGGCCAACATTGAAAAAACAATTGAAAACAGACATCTGGAAGATCAGATTCTCGAGGTAAGAGTTCCGATGCAGGATGTTGTGGAAATGAGAAACGGAGCGAAAAAACAGGTTTCTAAGAAATTATTTCCAGGATATGTTCTGATCAATATGGTAATGAACGACGATACTTGGTACGTTGTAAGAAATACCAGAGGCGTGACAGGATTTGTTGGTCCGGGATCCAAGCCGGTTCCGCTGACAGATGAAGAAATGTTACCGCTCGGAATTAGCAATGAGAATGTCGTTATTGATTTTGCAGTAGGAGACAGCGTCGTAGTAATTGGTGGCGTATGGAAAGATACCGTAGGTATGATCCAGGCGATTAATGAAGCAAAACAGTGCGTTACCATTAACGTAGACCTGTTCGGTCGTGAAACACCGGTTGAAATCAGTTTCACAGAAATCAAGAAAATGTAACAATGAAACGTCCGCATCATTCAGCATATGCGGATCGTGGGAGGGAAATCCCCGCAAATACCACATAGGAGGTGCCTTATCATGGCAAAAAAAGTAACAGGTTATATTAAATTACAGATTCCTGCTGGTAAAGCTACACCAGCACCACCAGTTGGACCAGCACTTGGTCAGCATGGTGTAAACATTGTTCAGTTTACAAAAGAATTTAATGCTAGAACAGCAGATCAGGGCGATATGATTATCCCTGTTGTTATTACAGTTTATGCAGATAGAAGCTTCAGCTTCATCACAAAAACACCGCCAGCAGCAGTTTTATTAAAGAAAGCTTGCAACCTCAAATCTGGTTCAGGTGTTCCTAACAAAACAAAGGTTGCTACAATCAGCAAAGCAGAAGTTCAGAAAATCGCTGAATTAAAAATGCCAGACTTAAACGCAGCAAGCCTTGAAGCAGCTATGAGCATGATCGCTGGTACTGCAAGAAGTATGGGTATCACAGTAACTGAATAACAATGATGACGTGGGAGGGAAATTCCCGCAATTACCACTAGGAGGATATTTAATATGAAACATGGAAAGAAATATGTTGAGGCTGCAAAACAGTATGACAAGCAGACTCAGTATGATACAACTGAAGCAATGTCTTTAGTAAAAAAATTAGCAGTAGCTAAATTTGATGAAACAATCGAAGCTCATATCAGAACAGGCTGTGACGGACGTCATGCAGAACAGCAGATCCGTGGCGCAGTTGTTTTACCACACGGTACAGGTAAAACAGTTCGTATCTTAGTATTCGCTAAAAATGCAAAAGCTGATGAAGCTTTAGCAGCTGGAGCAGATTACGTAGGAGCTGAAGATCTCATTCCAAGAATTCAGAACGAAGGATGGTTTGATTTCGATGTTGTAGTTGCTACACCAGATATGATGGGTGTTGTTGGTCGTTTAGGACGTGTACTCGGACCTAAGGGCTTAATGCCAAACCCAAAAGCTGGTACAGTTACTATGGACGTAACAAAAGCGATCCAGGATATCAAAGCTGGTAAGATTGAGTACAGATTGGACAAAACAAACATTATCCACGTGCCAATCGGAAAAGCTTCTTTCACAGAAGAACAGTTAACCGACAACTTCCAGACGCTTATGGGTGCAATCATCAAAGCGAAACCAGCTGCATTAAAAGGTCAGTATTTAAAGAGTGTTACAGTAACACCTACAATGGGACCTGGCGTTAAGATCAATACAGCTAAATTAGCATAATCAGATTTTTGAAATTTGATTAAAATTGATGTTGACATTCAATATATAAATATGGTATTGTATCAAAGCAATACAAACTGCCGAAGACAGCAGGTGCCGTAAGGCATAAGGAGTAAACGCCTGCCGAGGAAAAGTATTCTATACTTTTGGACTTTGTCCATGAGATATAAAAGAAAGACTTGAAACCTCTCTGTCTGCGGATAGAGAGGTTTTATTTTTCTAGAACGCTTTGGCGGTGTAAAATCTAAAAAGGAGGTACACCATTCACATGGCAAAAATCGAGTTAAAACAGCCGATCGTAGAAGAAATCAAAGCTCACATTGACGGTGCTCAGACAGCAGTAGTAATCAACTACAGCGGTGTTACTGTAGAACAGGACACAAAGCTTCGTAAAGCAATGAGAGAAGAAGGTATCGTTTACAAGGTTTACAAAAACACAATGATGAAACGTGCTTTTGCTGGAACAGCTTTCGAAAGCTTAAATGACAGCTTAGAAGGACCAAACGCAATCGCTATTTCTACAACTGATGCAACAGCACCAGCTCGTTTAGTAGCAAAATTTGCAAAAGATATTCCAAACCTTGAAATGGTAGCAGGTGTTGTAGAAGGTCAGTTCTACGATGCAAAGGGAATGCAGGCTATTTCCCAGATTCCAGGAAGAGAAGTTCTTCTCGGAAGATTACTTGGTTCTATGCAGAGCCCAGTTGCAAACTTCGCTCGTGTTCTTAATCAGATCGCAGAAGCTAAGGAAGCATAAGAAAGAAAAATCTGTAACATACAGAGCAGTGTTTTGGGGATTCCCCGAAACAGATACGAAAACAAAAGGTTTTTCGGGTTTATATAAACATTAAATAAAATTTCAAAATGGAGGAAATTAAAATGGCAAAATTAACAACAGCTGAATTTATTGAAGCTATCAAAGAATTATCCGTATTAGAATTAAACGAATTAGTAAAAGCATGTGAAGAAGAATTTGGTGTATCTGCAGCAGCAGGCGTTGTAGTAGCAGCAGGTCCAGCAGCAGAAGCAGCTGAAGAAAAAGATTCTTTCGACGTTGAATTAGTAGACGCTGGTGCTTCTAAAGTTAAAGTTATCAAGATCGTTCGTGAAGTAACAGGTCTTGGACTGAAAGAAGCTAAAGAAGTTGTTGACGGTGCTCCAAAGGTTGTTAAAGAAGGATGCTCTAAAGCAGAAGCTGAAGAACTCAAAACAAAACTTGAAGCAGAAGGCGCTAAAGTTAACCTTAAATAAGGTTTACGCAACTATAAAGCGAAACGAATTGCAAAGGCTTCCCACAGGTTTGTGGGAGGCCTTTTTTGCTTCATAGGAAAGATCTAGTTACATTGATGTATGAAAGTTATGATTTCCTATGAAATAAAAGTTGATGAAAGAATCTTGGTGCGTTTTTTAAAAAATCAGTTCCCTTCAAGATTGAAGGGGACGGGAAGTGAAAAAATATTAAAAAATATAAAAAAGCGGTTGACACTCTTGAAAACCCGTGATATTATGAAGAATGCATTACTATGGTAAAGTTAGGTGTATTATGATGCCGTGGAATGCGATAAAACAGTTTCAAACGAAAGTTTAAAAAAATAGAAAGGGTGAACGTCAATGGAAAAGAACAGAATCCGTCCTGTAGTAAACGGAAAAAGTAGCAGAATGAGCTACTCCAGACAGAAAGAAGTTCTGGAAATGCCGAACCTGATCGAAGTCCAGAAAGATTCCTATAAGTGGTTTCTGGAAGAAGGATTAAAAGAGGTATTCGCAGACATTTCTCCGATCGCTGATTACAGCGGCCATCTGAGCCTGGAATTTGTTGATTTTACACTGTGCGAAGACGATGTAAAATACACAATTGAAAAATGTAAAGAAAGAGATGCAACATATGCAGCTCCTTTAAAAGTAAAGGTTCGTCTTTATAATAGAGAAACGGACGAAATTAATGAACATGAAATCTTCATGGGCGACCTGCCGCTTATGACAGAAACCGGTACTTTCGTGATCAACGGTGCAGAACGAGTAATTGTCAGCCAGTTAGTACGTTCCCCTGGCATTTACTATGCAATCGGACACGATAAGATTGGTAAGAGATTATTTTCATCAACAGTAATCCCGAACCGTGGTGCGTGGTTAGAATACGAAACAGATTCTAACGATGTATTTTACGTACGTGTAGACAGAACAAGAAAAGTACCGATTACTGTATTGATCCGTGCACTTGGCTGCGGAACAAATGCGGAAATTCTCGAATTGTTTGGAGAAGAACCAAAGATTCTTGCAGCTCTTGCAAAAGACGTTTCTACAAACTATCAGGAAGGTCTTTTGGAATTATATAAAAAGATCCGTCCGGGCGAACCGTTGGCAGTAGAAAGCGCTGAAAGCTTGATCATGAACATGTTCTTTGATCCAAAGCGTTACGATCTTGCCAAAGTTGGACGTTATAAATTTAATAAAAAATTATTACTGAAAAACCGTGTTGCAGGTCAGATTCTGGCAGAAGATGTTGTAGATACAACAACAGGTGAGATTATCGCGGAAGCTGGTGCAGAGATCACAAGAGAACTTGCAGACACCATTCAGAATGCTGCAATTCCATATCTCTGGGTACAGGGCGAAGAAGACAGAAACATCAAAGTTCTTTCCAATATGATGGTAGATCTTGGTGCTTACCTTGATGTCTGCCCGAAAGATCTCGGTATTACAGAATTAGTATACTATCCTGCACTGGAAAAAATTCTGGAAGAAAATGAGACTCTGGAAGACAGAATCGAAGCTGTAAAGAGAAACATTACAGAATTGATTCCAAAACATATTACAAAAGAAGATATCTTTGCATCTATTAACTACAACATGCATCTGGAATACGGCATGGGTACAGATGATGATATCGACCATTTAGGAAACAGACGTATTCGTGCGGTTGGTGAACTTTTACAGAACCAGTATCGTATCGGTCTGTCCAGAATGGAAAGAGTTGTTCGTGAAAGAATGACAACTCAGGATCTGGAAAATATCACACCACAGCAGCTGATCAATATCAAACCGGTAACAGCAGCAGTGAAAGAATTCTTTGGTTCTTCACAGCTCTCCCAGTTCATGGATCAGAACAACCCGCTGGGTGAATTAACTCATAAAAGACGTTTATCAGCACTTGGTCCGGGCGGTCTTTCCAGAGATCGTGCAGGGTTCGAGGTTCGAGACGTTCACTATTCTCACTACGGAAGAATGTGTCCAATCGAAACACCTGAAGGTCCAAACATCGGTCTGATCAACTCACTGGCAACTTATGCACGTATTAATGAATACGGATTTGTAGAAGCTCCATATCGTAAGATTGATAAAACAGATCCATTAAATCCACGTGTCACAGATGAAGTTGTTTATATGACAGCTGATGAAGAAGATAACTATCATGTAGCACAGGCGAACGAACCATTAGATGAAGACGGACACTTCATCCATAAGAATGTATCCGGTCGTTATCGTGAAGAAACACAGTCCTATGAAAAGACAATGTTCGATTACATGGACGTTTCTCCAAAGATGGTATTCTCTGTAGCGACAGCATTAATTCCATTCCTGCAGAATGACGATGCGAACCGTGCCCTCATGGGATCTAACATGCAGCGTCAGGCAGTACCATTGATGCTGACAGAAGCACCAGTTGTTGGTACAGGTATGGAACCAAAAGCAGCAGTAGACTCTGGTGTCTGCGTTGTTGCAAAACGTGCTGGTGTGATTGAAAAAGCAGAATCTAATCAGATTACAATGAAATATGATGATGACGGTACTCGTGAAGTATATCGTCTGTCTAAATTTACAAGAAGTAACCAGAGCAACTGTTACAACCAGAGACCGATCGTGTTCAAAGGGGAACATGTAGAAGCTGGTCAGGTAATTGCAGATGGTCCATCTACTTCTAACGGTGAACTTGCACTTGGTAAAAACCCTCTGATCGGTTTCATGACTTGGGAAGGTTACAACTACGAAGATGCTGTTCTTTTAAGTGAAAGACTGGTACAGGATGATGTTTATACATCTATCCATATTGAAGAATATGAAGCAGAAGCACGTGATACCAAATTAGGACCGGAAGAAATCACAAGAGATGTTCCGGGCGTTGGTGATGATGCGTTAAAAGACCTTGATGAAAGAGGTATTATCCGTATCGGTGCGGAAGTTCGTGCAGGAGATATCCTGGTTGGTAAAGTAACTCCGAAGGGAGAAACAGAACTGACAGCAGAAGAAAGACTGCTTCGTGCAATCTTTGGTGAAAAAGCAAGAGAAGTACGTGATACTTCCCTGAAAGTTCCACATGGTGAATATGGTATCGTTGTAGATGCAAAAGTATTTACAAGAGAAAACGGTGACGAATTATCTCCAGGTGTAAATCAGGCAGTTCGTATCTACATCGCACAGAAGAGAAAAATCTCTGTAGGTGATAAGATGGCTGGTCGTCATGGTAACAAGGGTGTTGTTTCCCGTGTATTACCAGTAGAAGATATGCCATTCCTTCCAAACGGACGTCCACTGGATATTGTATTAAATCCACTGGGTGTACCTTCCCGTATGAATATCGGACAGGTACTTGAAATTCACCTCAGTCTGGCTGCAAAAGCGCTTGGTTTTAACATTGCAACACCGGTATTCGATGGTGCAAACGAAAATGATATTATGGACACTCTGGATCTTGCAAACGATTACGTAAATCTTGAGTGGGAAGAATTTAAAGAAAAACACGGTGAAGAACTTCTTCCAGAAGTACTGGATTATCTGTATGAAAACAGAGATCACCGCGAATTATGGAAAGGCGTGCCATTATCAAGAGATGGTAAAGTAAGACTTCGTGATGGTAGAACAGGAGAATATTTTGACAGCCCTGTAACGATCGGTCACATGCATTATCTGAAACTCCACCATCTGGTAGATGATAAGATCCATGCACGTTCTACAGGTCCTTACTCTCTTGTAACACAGCAGCCTCTGGGTGGTAAAGCTCAGTTCGGTGGACAGCGTTTCGGAGAAATGGAAGTTTGGGCACTGGAAGCTTACGGTGCTGCATACACACTTCAGGAAATCCTGACAGTGAAATCTGATGATGTCATCGGACGTGTAAAAACATACGAAGCGATCATCAAAGGGGAAAATATTCCGGAAGCAGGTATTCCGGAGTCCTTCAAGGTTCTCTTAAAAGAATTACAGTCCTTAGGTCTCGATGTACGTGTACTGAAGGATGATAATACAGAAGTAGAGATCATGGAAACAAGCGCTTATGGAGAATCCACAGACTTACGTTCCATCATTGAAGGCGACAGACGTTTCAACAGAGATGAAGAAAAAGGATTTGGTGCATATGGATATACAACACAGGAATTCCAGGGAGAAGAACTTGTGTCAGTATCAGATGCAGCCGGAGAATCTGAAGAAACATCAGAAGAGTAATAAAAGAAGCAACATGATCTGAAACAAAAGATTTATGGACGTTTGGAAATGAATCTGCAGTCAGAGGATCATGCAAAAGAAACAGGAGTCGGGTGCGCATGCCCATCGACGTGTGAGATGGGCGTGCGGCTCGTATCTATAAATGTTTGGCAGATACGAAAATCAATCGGAAAGGAGCGCCGAAGATGCCAGAAACAGCAAGCAATGAAGTTTACCAGCCAATGACCTTTGATGCGATCAAAATTGGTCTTGCATCTCCTGAAAAGATCAGGGAATGGTCTTATGGTGAAGTATTAAAACCTGAAACAATTAACTACAGAACACTGAAACCGGAAAGAGACGGTCTGTTCTGTGAAAAGATCTTTGGACCAAGCAAAGACTGGGAATGTCATTGTGGTAAATACAAAAAGATCAGATATAAAGGTGTCGTATGTGACAGATGTGGTGTTGAAGTAACAAAATCCAACGTACGTCGTGAACGTATGGGTCACATCGAACTGGCTGCACCGGTTTCCCATATTTGGTATTTTAAGGGAATTCCGAGCAGAATGGGACTTATTCTGGATTTATCTCCAAGAGTACTGGAAAAAGTCCTGTATTTTGCTTCCTACATTGTTCTGGATGCAGGCAATGCGTCTGAATTAGTGTACAAACAGGTATTATCTGAAAAAGAATACCAGGATGCAAGAGAAAAATATGGCAATGAATTCAAAGTTGGTATGGGTGCAGAAGCAATCAAACAGCTTTTAGAAGATATTGACCTTGAGAAAGAAGCAGCAGAACTGAGAGCAGGACTGGAAGATGCATCAGGTCAGAAACGTGCACGTATCGTAAAACGTCTGGAAGTTGTAGAATCCTTCCGTGAATCCGGCAACAGACCGGAATGGATGATCATGGATGCAATCCCTGTCATTCCACCAGACTTACGTCCAATGGTTCAGTTAGACGGCGGTCGTTTTGCTACCTCTGACTTGAACGATTTATATAGAAGAATCATTAACCGTAACAATCGTCTGAAGAGACTTTTGGAACTGGGAGCTCCGGATATCATCGTTCGTAACGAAAAGAGAATGCTTCAGGAAGCAGTAGATGCCCTGATCGACAATGGTCGTCGCGGTCGTCCGGTTACAGGACCAGGTAACAGAGCATTAAAATCTCTTTCAGATATGCTGAAAGGTAAATCAGGACGTTTCCGTCAGAACCTGTTAGGTAAACGAGTTGACTATTCAGGACGTTCTGTTATCGTTGTAGGACCGGAACTGAAGATTTATCAGTGTGGTCTTCCAAAAGAAATGGCAATCGAGCTGTTCAAACCGTTCGTAATGAAAGAACTCGTATGCAACGGTACTGCCCATAACATCAAGAGTGCGAAGAAAATGGTTGAAAAACTGCAGACAGAAGTCTGGGACGTTCTCGAAGATGTTATTAAAGAACATCCGGTAATGCTGAACCGTGCTCCTACACTTCACAGACTTGGTATTCAGGCTTTCGAACCAATTCTGGTAGAAGGAAAAGCAATTAAGCTTCATCCGTTGGTATGTACAGCGTTCAATGCCGATTTCGACGGTGACCAGATGGCGGTACATCTTCCATTATCAGTAGAAGCTCAGGCAGAATGCCGTTTCTTACTGCTTTCTCCTAACAACCTGTTAAAACCATCAGATGGTGGTCCGGTAGCCGTTCCTTCACAGGATATGGTCCTCGGTATTTACTATTTAACACAGGAAAGACCGGGTGAAATCGGAGAAGGCAAATTCTTCAAGAGTGTAAATGAAGCAATCCTCTGCTATGAAAACGGCGGAATTAAATTACAGTCCAAGATTACAGTACGTATGAGCAAAACATTTGCAGACGGAACTGTACTGGTACAGAATGTAGAATCTACACTGGGACGTTTCCTCTTCAATGAAATCCTTCCACAGGATTTAGGATTTGTAGACAGAAGTATTCCGGGAAATGAACTGAAACTGGAAGTAGATTTCCACGTTGGTAAAAAAGGATTAAAACAGATCCTGGAAAAAGTAATCAACACACACGGAGCTACAAAGACAGCTGAAGTTCTGGATGATATTAAAGCAATGGGTTACAAATATTCTACACGTGCTGCTATGACCGTATCTATTTCGGATATGACAGTGCCGCCAGAAAAACCGGAACTCATTGAAAATGCACAGAAAACAGTAGATAAGATTACACGTAACTTCAAACGTGGTCTGATCACAGAAGAAGAACGTTACAAAGAAGTTGTAGATACATGGCAGGAAACTGACCGTATCCTTACAAAGAAACTTCTTGGCGGTCTGGATAAATACAACAACATCTTTATGATGGCTGATTCCGGTGCCCGTGGTTCTGATAAACAGATCAAACAGCTTGCCGGTATGCGTGGATTGATGGCCGATACAACAGGTCATACCATCGAACTTCCAATCAAGTCAAACTTCCGTGAAGGTCTTGACGTACTGGAATACTTCATGTCAGCTCACGGTGCTCGTAAAGGTCTTTCTGATACAGCGCTTCGTACAGCCGATTCAGGTTACCTGACAAGACGTCTGGTAGACGTATCTCAGGATTTGATCGTTCGTGAAATTGATTGTTGTGAAGGAAAAGCCGCTCCGGGAATGGTTGTAGAAGCATTCATGGAAGGCAAAGAAGAGATTGAAAGCCTTCAGGAACGTATCACAGGACGTTTTACATGTGAAGATATCCTTGATGCAGAAGGTAAAGTGATCGTAAAAGCAAATCACATGATCACACCAAGACGTGCTGCTATGGTAGTACAGAAGGGTGTAGATGCAGAAGGAAATCCATTAACAGCAGTGAAGATCAGAACTGTTCTTACCTGTCGTTCCCACATCGGTGTCTGCGCAAAATGTTATGGTGCAAACATGGCTACTGGTGAAGCAGTACAGGTTGGTGAATCTGTTGGTATCATCGCAGCACAGTCAATCGGTGAACCAGGTACACAGCTGACAATGAGAACATTCCATACCGGTGGTGTAGCCGGTGGAGATATCACACAGGGTCTTCCTCGTGTCGAAGAACTTTTTGAGGCAAGAAAACCAAAGGGTCTTGCAATTATCGCAGAATTCGCTGGTTATGCTCAGATGAACGATACAAAGAAGAAACGTGAGATCATCGTAACAAACAACGAAACAGGCGAATCCAAAGCATATCTGATTCCTTATGGTTCCAGAATCAAGGTTCAGGATGGTGCATGGTTAGAAGCTGGTGATCCGTTAACAGAAGGTTCTGTAAATCCACATGACATCTTAAGAATCAAAGGTGTTCGTGCAGTACAGGATTATATGCTCCGTGAAGTACAGCGTGTATATCGTTTACAGGGTGTAGAAATCAATGATAAACATATCGAAATGATCGTTCGTCAGATGCTGAAGAAGATCCGTATCGAAGAAAACGGAGATTCCGATTTCTTACCGGGATCTATGGTAGATGCATTAGATTTCGATGATGTAAACGAAGCACTTATTGCAGAAGGAAAGACTCCTGCAGAAGGTAAACAGGTAATGCTTGGTATTACAAAGGCATCTCTTGCAACAGATTCCTTCCTGTCAGCCGCTTCTTTCCAGGAAACAACCAAAGTTCTGACAGAAGCAGCAATCAAAGGTAAAGTTGATAAGCTGATTGGTCTGAAAGAAAATGTTATCATCGGTAAACTGATTCCGGCAGGTACAGGCATGAAGCGTTACAGAAATGTAAAACTTGATGTAGATGCTGAATTTGAAGCAATGACTGCTGCAAAAGAAGCAGAAATGCATGCTGCAGAAACTGCAGAAGAAACAGCGGAAGCTGAAACAGATGCAGTTGAAACAGCAGAAGAAGCAGAAGAAGTTATCATCGAAGATACTGTTGAAACAGCAGAAACATTAGATGAAGAACTGGAAGAACTTGCAGGAATTTTCAGAACAGAAGAATAAATATAAAATCTGATTCACTCAGAAAATCAAGAGTCGTTCGTACTTCTTATGAAGTACGAACGGCTCTTTTTGTTTCATACGAGAAACGACCTTGTTGAATTAACATATGAAGTCATGAATTTTCCAGTGAAATAAAAGAACTCCGTGCAGGGTGTACGGCTCGCAGAGTGGTATGATGCCATAAATGACACTGCTCGTGCGGGACAAAAATGTACTATGTCAGAAAGTAGGGCGTGTGAAGCCCACTTTTGTTCGTTCCCGGGAAAGACTTTGTTGCATCAAAGTATGAAAAACGAATGGATTTTCTTAAAAATAGGAAAGAATTTTAGGGAAAAAGCAGCTTATGTAAATCTGCATAGTGCAGATGCCGAAAAACCCGTAAAATTCGTGAAAAAATCCCTTGACATGCAAAAACAGCTTAGATATAATGCAATAGTGTGAGTTTCCATGAGAAGGAAATATCATGCAAAGATTTGGATAGACCAAATTCAGCAGCCTACCAGGTGAGGCAAAGGCTCGCCATCATGGGATCGTAAGATCCTGTCACTAGCTTATCAAAAGGATAAGTTAAATTTTACAGGAGGTGAAAGGAATGCCAACATTTAACCAGTTAGTTAGAAAAGGAAGACAGACATCTGTTAAAAAATCTACTGCACCAGCACTTCAGAAAGGATTCAACTCTTTAAAGAAGAAAGCTACTGATCAGTCAGCTCCACAGAAACGTGGTGTATGTACAGCAGTTAAGACAGCTACACCTAAGAAACCAAACTCAGCTCTTAGAAAAATCGCCAGAGTTCGTCTTTCAAACGGTATCGAAGTAACAAGCTACATTCCAGGTGAAGGACACAACCTTCAGGAACACAGCGTTGTTCTGATCCGTGGTGGTCGTGTTAAGGACTTACCAGGTACAAGATACCATATCGTTCGTGGTACCTTAGATACAGCAGGTGTTGCTAAGAGACGCCAGGCTCGTTCTAAATACGGTGCTAAGAGACCAAAAGACGCTAAAAAATAAGTTTTAAAAAGTAACATTGAACATTATGTTCAGTAACCGTTCTGCTGAATGATTCGGCAGACAGCTATGAGACTTACAAACAGAACTATTTGTTGGGTGCGTAAAACGCACAGTGCCGGCATTCTTCACGTATCGCCTTATAGGTTGCGGGTTTAGATATACAGGAAATACCGAGCACGAACACACGTAGAACGACACATGTGAGTACCTAAGATTTAATGAAGGAACAAAAAGTTCCAATTATAATTAAGGAGGGAAGTAACGTGCCACGTAAAGGACATACTCAGAAAAGAGAAGTATTAGCAGATCCAATGTACAATAACGTAGTAGTTACCAAACTTATCAATAACATCATGTTAGATGGTAAGAAAGGTGTAGCTCAGAAAATTGTATACGGAGCATTTGAAAGAGTTGCTGAAAAATCAGGAAAAGAAGCACTCGAAGTATTCGAAGAGGCTATGAATAACATCATGCCAGTTCTCGAAGTTAAAGCTAGACGTATCGGTGGAGCAACATACCAGGTACCAATCGAAGTTAGACCAGACCGTCGTCAGGCATTAGCACTTCGTTGGTTAACAATGTTCTCCCGTAAGAGATCTGAAAAGACTCAGGAAGAAAGACTTGCTAACGAAATCTTAGATGCAGCTAACAACACAGGCGCATCTGTTAAGAGAAAAGAAGAAATGCACAGAATGGCAGAAGCAAACAAAGCATTTGCTCACTATCGTTTCTAATCAGACTGCTGCATAGGATCTTATTTATAACAATAAGGAGGAAAAAACCTTGGCTGGAAGAGAATATCCATTAGAGAGAACCAGAAATATCGGTATTATGGCTCATATTGATGCTGGTAAAACAACCACAACAGAGCGTATCTTATATTATACTGGTGTAAACTATAAAATTGGTGATACTCACGAAGGTACTGCAACAATGGACTGGATGGCTCAGGAACAGGAAAGAGGTATCACAATTACTTCTGCTGCGACAACATGTCACTGGACATTACAGGAAAATTGCAAACCAAAAGCAGGTGCATTAGAACACCGTATCAATATCATTGATACTCCAGGACACGTAGACTTCACAGTTGAAGTAGAACGTTCCCTGCGTGTATTAGACGGTGCTGTTGGTGTATTCTGTGCCAAAGGTGGTGTAGAACCACAGTCTGAAAACGTATGGCGTCAGGCTGACACATACCAGGTACCAAGAATGGCTTACATCAATAAGATGGACATTTTAGGTGCAAACTTCTACGGTGCTGTAGAACAGATTAAAACAAGATTAGGTAAAAACGCTATTTGCTTACAGTTACCAATCGGTAAAGAAGATGAATTCAAAGGAATCATCGACTTATTTGAAATGAAAGCTTATATCTACAACGATGACAAGGGTGATGATATTTCTATCGTTGACATCCCAGAAGATATGGCTGATGAAGCTGAATTATATCGTTCAGAATTAGTAGAAAAAATCTGCGAATTAGATGACGATTTAATGATGGCTTATCTTGAAGGTGAAGAACCAAGCAACGAAGAACTGAAAAAAGTTCTGAGAAAAGCTACATGTGAATGTACAGCGGTACCAGTATGCTGCGGTACATCTTACAGAAACAAAGGTGTTCAGAAGCTTCTTGATGCAATCATTGAATATATGCCATCTCCAATCGATATCCCTGCTATTAAGGGTACAGATATGGAAGGAAATGAAATTGAAAGACATTCATCAGATGATGAACCATTTGCAGCTCTTGCATTCAAGATCATGACTGACCCATTCGTAGGTAAGCTTGCTTACTTCCGTGTATACTCAGGAACTATGAACTCTGGTTCTTATGTATACAACTCTACAAAAGACAAAAAGGAACGTGTAGGACGTATCCTTCAGATGCATGCCAACAAGAGAGCAGAACTTGACAAAGTTTACTCTGGTGACATCGCAGCTGCTGTAGGTTTCAAGATTACAACAACAGGTGATACAATCTGTGACGAACAGAACCCGGTAATCCTTGAATCTATGGAATTCCCAGAACCAGTTATCGAGCTCGCTATCGAGCCTAAGACAAAAG
>CAZRQV010000004.1:0-168447 GCA_964602445.1 uncultured Lachnoclostridium sp. | reverse complement strand
AGGTGAAAATCATGAGAGAAGGAATCCATCCAAATTATTATCAGGCAACAGTTACTTGCAACTGTGGTAACACATTCGTAACAGGATCTACAAAAGAAAACATCCACGTAGAAATCTGTTCTAAATGTCATTCATTCTACACAGGACAGCAGAAAGCAGCTGCAGCTCGTGGACGTATTGATAAATTCAATCGTAAATACGGAATTACAAAATAATCAGATATTCCAGAAACTAAAGGTTGAGGTTGCAAAATCTCAACCTATTTTTAGATTTGCAGAAAGTATGATCCAGGGAGGAAAATACGATGAAACCATCAGGAATCGGCGGACAGGCCGTGATCGAAGGGATTATGATGAAAAACAAAGATATGTATTCTGTTGCGGTCAGAAAACCGGACGGAGAGATTGAAGTCAATCTGGGGACATATCGGAGTATTGTCAAAAATAAAATGCTGAGAGAGCTGCCGTTGGTTCGGGGCGTTGTAAATTTTGTGGATTCTTTGATCCTCGGTATGCGTACCCTGACATTTTCAGCCAGCTTTTATGAAGAGGAAGAAGAACCGACCAAAGCGGACGTTCTGGTCGATAAAATTTTTAAAGAAAATGCAGAAAAAGTAGTCACCGGTCTGACCGTTGCATTTTCCATCGTAATGGCCGTAGTGATCTTTATGCTGCTGCCGTATTTTCTGACCGGATTTTTGAAAAATTATGTTGTTTCCAATTCTCTGCTTGCGATTGTGGAAGGAATTGTAAGAGTTGGAATCTTCGTACTGTATGTACTGCTGATTTCCAGAATGCAGGACATCCAGAGAGTATTTATGTATCACGGTGCAGAACACAAATGCATTAACTGTATTGAGCAGGGGCTGGAACTGAACGTGGAAAATGTAATGAAATCTTCCAAGCATCATAAACGATGCGGAACCAGCTTTCTGTTTATTGTAATGCTGGTAAGTATCATTTTCTTTATTTTCATCAGAGTGACTTCTCCGGTACTTAGGGTTGTGATCCGTTTACTGCTCATTCCGGTCATTTCAGGAGTATCTTATGAGCTGATCCGTCTGGCAGGAAGAAGTGACAGCAGATTTGTACAGATCATCAGCTATCCGGGTATGATGATGCAGAGACTGACGACCAAAGAGCCGGATGAACAGATGGTAGAGGTGGCGATTGCTGCAGTAGAAGCAGTGTTTGACTGGGATACCTTCATCCATGAAGAATTGGAGGAAACCAAGGCATGACGCTGAGAGAGGCTTTGACTCTTGGAAAAGACCTTTTAAAACAAAAAAATATTGAAGAATATGAAATCGATGCCTGGCTTCTTTTGGAAAGTGCCTGTCAGTGCAGCAGAAATGATCTGTATCTGCGGGGCGGCAATTCCTTAACAGAGGCACAGGAAAATTTATATAAAGAATATTTGGATAAACGCAGAAACCGGATTCCGGTACAGCACATTTTAGGAGTGCAGTGTTTTTGCGGATTGGAATTTGAAGTGACACCGGATGTGCTTTGTCCGAGACAGGATACGGAAGTGCTGGTGGAAGAAGCGTTAAACCAGATACGGCCGGGAAGTGAGATTCTGGATCTGTGTACCGGTTCCGGCTGTATTATCTTAAGCCTTCTGCATTTTACAAAAGAATGCAGGGGAACCGGAGTGGATCTTTCGGAAAAAGCACTGGCAGTGGCAAAGCAAAATTCAGAAAAACTGGAAATCCCTTGTACGTGGATTCACAGTGATCTGTTTGAGCAGATAGAAGGTGTATATGATGTGATCGTTTCGAATCCGCCCTATATCGCTACGAAAGAGATTGAACTGCTGGAACCGGAAGTTCGGGACAGAGAGCCGCGGATGGCACTGGATGGAATGGAAGACGGTCTCTTCTTTTATCGCAAGATCATCAAAGAATCCATGCAGTATCTGAAGCCGGAAGGCTGGCTTATGTTTGAGATCGGTTATGATCAGGGACAGGCAGTCAGCGAAATGATGAAGTCTGCAGGCTATACGCAGGTCACTGTGAAAAAGGATCTTGCAGGACTTGACAGAGTGGTAACTGGAAAAAAATTGACATAGATAGAGTATCGTTTGTTAGAAACGAGGAAACAGGAATTCAGGGAGGTACGAAATGTTTGATAAGTTAGAAGACATTCTGGTTCGATATGAAGAAATCATGAATGAGTTAAATGAGCCGGACGTAACCAGTAATCAGACAAGATTCCGCAAGCTGATGAAAGATCAGAGCGATCTGACTCCGCTTGTAGAAGCATACACAGAATACAAAAAATGCAAAGAGACGGTTGCAGACAGTCTGGAAATGTTAGATGCAGAATCTGACGAAGAAATGAGAGAACTCTTAAAAGAAGAGTTAAATGAAGCAAAAAAGAGAATCGAAGAATTAGAAGAAACCTTAAAAATTCTTCTTCTGCCAAAAGACCCGAATGATGATAAAAACGTTATCGTGGAAATCCGTGCAGGTGCAGGCGGTGATGAAGCAGCTCTTTTTGCAGCAGAGCTTTATCGTATGTATGTGCATTATGCAGAAGGACGCCGTTGGAAAGTAGAAACGATGGAAGTTGATGATACAGGAATCGGCGGTATGAAATCTGTAAACTTTATGGTTACAGGAAACGGAGCTTATTCTGTATTAAAATACGAAAGCGGTGTTCACCGTGTACAGCGTGTACCGGAAACAGAATCCGGCGGACGTATTCATACCTCAACCGCTTCGGTAGCAGTGATGCCGGAAGCAGAAGAAGTAGACGTACAGATTGATGAAAAAGATATCCGTATTGATGTAATGCGTGCATCCGGTAACGGTGGACAGTGTGTCAATACGACAGACTCTGCGGTACGTCTGACCCATTATCCGACAGGAATCGTTGTGTACAGCCAGACAGAAAAGTCTCAGCTGCAGAATAAAGCAAAAGCATTTGCACTGCTTCGTGCAAAACTGTATGATATCGAACAGCAGAAAGCACATGATGCAGAAGCAGAACTTCGTAAGAGCCAGATCGGTACAGGGGATCGTTCTGAAAAGATCAGAACTTACAATTTCCCACAGGGACGTGTAACAGACCATCGTATCAATCTGACCCTTTATAAACTGGATAAGATCATGGATGGAGACATTCAGGAGATCATTGATGCATGTATTGCAGCAGACCAGGCAGCAAAACTTGCAAAAATGAACGAATCATAAAAAGAACAAAAGACTTCGGAAATGGGATTGCGTAAGGCAGTTCCCGTTTTCGGAGTTTTTTAGCAGTCTAATGCAGGATTTCAAAAAGCAGCAGTAAAAAAATAAGAAAATACGGCGCAAATCGGTATCGGAAAATGATTTGACACTGTGAAATGATTGGCATATAATTCATATAACTATAAAATAAGTAAGATAGGAGTGCTGTGAAAATGGGAAAATATTTTGGCACTGATGGCTTTCGAGGAAGAGCCAACGAAAAACTGACAGTAGAACATGCGTTTAAAGTAGGCCGTTTTTTAGGCTGGTATTATAAAAAAGATGGTTACAGACCACAGATCGTAATCGGAAAAGACACCCGCAGAAGCAGTTATATGTTTGAATATGCACTGGTGGCAGGTTTGACTGCTTCAGGAGCAGATGTTTCCCTGCTTCACGTAACCACCACACCGAGTGTATCTTATGTGGTAAGAACCGAAGGATTTGACTGCGGTATCATGATTTCCGCAAGCCATAATCCGTTTTATGACAATGGAATTAAGATCATTAACGGACAGGGTCAGAAAATGGAAGCTGACGTGGAAGCGAAGATCGAACAGTATATTGATGGGGAAATGGAAGAACTTCCTTTGGCAAAAGAAGAAGAAATCGGCTGTGCAACTGATTTTTCCGCAGGAAGAAACCGTTATATCGGTTATCTGATCTCTCTGCCGACCCGTTCTTTTAAAAATAAGAGAGTTGGTCTGGACTGCTCAAACGGAAGTGCATCTGCCATTGCGAAGAGTGTTTTTGATGCGTTGGGAGCCAAAACCTATGTGATCCACAATAATCCGGATGGAACCAATATTAATACAAATTGTGGTTCTACCCACATCGAGTCTCTGCAGCAGTTTGTGAAGGAACATCAGCTGGACGTAGGATTTGCTTACGACGGAGATGCAGACAGATGTTTGGCAGTGGATGAAAACGGAAACCTCATCGATGGGGACCTGATCATGTATATTTGCGGTAAATATATGAAAGAAGCAGGAAAACTTCAGGATGATACGGTGGTAACGACCATCATGTCCAATCTGGGACTGTATAAGGCATTTGACAGAGAAGGAATCAAATACGAAAAAACAGCAGTCGGTGATAAATATGTTTACGAAAATATGGTGAAAAACGGTTATTCTCTGGGAGGAGAACAGTCCGGACACATCATTTTCAGCAAGCATGCAACAACCGGGGACGGAATTCTGACTTCTCTGAAATTGATGGAAGTAATGCTGGAAAAGAAAACAACTCTTGGTACCATTGCTTCAGAAGTGAAGATTTATCCGCAACTTCTGCAGAATCTGAAAGTAACGGATAAAGAACTGGTATTGAATCATCCGACCGTCAAAGAAGCAGAAAAAGCAGTAGAAGAAGCCTTGGGCGACAATGGACGTCTTCTGGTACGTGCCAGTGGTACAGAGCCGCTTCTTCGTGTCATGGTAGAAGCAGAAACCCAGGAACTTTGTGAAAAATATGTAACAAGTGTGATTGATGCGATGAAATCAGTCATGTAGTGTAATAAGGAGAAAATATAGAATGAAGAAAACAGCGTTGGTGATTATGGCAGCCGGTCTTGGCAGCCGTTTTGGAGAAGGTTTAAAACAGCTTGCAAAAGTAGGACCGGGTGGTGAGATCATCATGGATTATTCTATTCATGATGCACTGGAAGCCGGATTTAATAAGATCGTATTCATTATCAGAAAAGATATTGAAGCAGAATTTAAAGAAGTGATCGGCAACAGAATCGAACAGATTGCAGAAGTTGCATACGTTTATCAGGAACTGGATAAATTACCGGAAGGATTTACCAAACCGGCAGACAGAACCAAACCATTTGGAACAGGTCATGCCGTGCTTTGCTGTAAAGATACTGTGAAAGAACCGTTTGTAGTGATCAACGCAGATGATTATTATGGAAAAGAAGCATTTGTAAAAGTTCATGATTTCCTTGTAAAAGATCATTCTGCAGAAGAAAAACTGCAGTTCTGTATGGCAGGATTTATTTTAGGCAATACTTTAAGTGATAACGGAGCAGTGACCAGAGGTCTTTGTCAGGTAGATGAACAAGGACATCTGCAGAAAGTAGTAGAAACCGGCGGACTGGTAAAAACAGCAGACGGTGCTGGCATCGAAAAAGAAGACGGTACTGTAGAACCGACAGATGCAGGTGTGTATGCTTCTATGAATATGTGGGGCTTTACTCCGGAGATGCTGGATATTCTGGAAGCGAATTTTGTGGAATTCTTACAGAGCATTCCGGAAGGTGATCTGAAAAAAGAATATCTGCTTCCGGCGGTAGTAGATGCGCAGATCCAGGCCGGAAAAGCAGAAGTATCTGTTCTGGAAACAAAAGACCGCTGGTTCGGTGTGACTTATAAAGAAGATAAGCCATTTGTAATGAAATCTTTTCAGGCACTTGTAGATGCCGGTGTTTATAAGGAAAAACTGTTTTCCTAAAAAATATTTTAATTAAGAAGTGTTTTTATAAGAAAAGTCGTTTTCAGCAAGAATCATTAGTTGCAATAAGAGAAAGCGCGTTTTCAATAAGAAAAAATGTTTTCATAAAAAACTTTTTTCATTAAGAAAGGTATTTATGACAATAGAATTCAGAAAGCCGGTAATTGAGGATCAGCCTATGGTTACCGGCTATATCAAACAGAAAAAATCCAGAAGCTGTGAAGATACTTTTGGAAATCTGCTTCTTTGGGCAAGATTTTACAATATTCAGATTGCAGAAGTGGAAGGAATGCTGGTGTCAGCAACTGTTGGAAAAAAACTCAGTTTTCACTATCCTTATGGTGCAGGAGATGTAAAAAAATGTGTGGAAACACTGATGGCATATGCAGAAGAACAAGGGCAGGAATTTGCGATGCATTGTGTAACACCGGAAGAATTTCAGGAGCTGGACAGCCTGTTTCCGGGACAGTTTGAAATCGAATATCATCGTGACATTGCAGACTATGTTTATGAAGCAGAAAAACTTCGTACGCTTTCCGGAAAAAAATATCACAGCAAAAAAAATCATCTGAATAAGTTTCAGAAGACTTACGAAAACTGGGAATATGTTTCTATGACCGGAGAACATACCGAAGAAGCATTTCAGCTTCTTTTAAAATGGAAAAATCTGAATGAATGCATGGAAGATCATGATAAAAATGCAGAAAGCTGTGTTGCATCCAATTATCTGCGTCTGTTCGAAGAGCTGGAGGTCTGCGGAGGAATCCTGCGGGTAGACGGACAGGCAGTGGCCTTTTGCATTGGAGAACAGGCATGTGATGATACGATGGTCGTTCACATCGAAAAAGCATTAACGGAATACGAAGGTGCTTATACGATGATCAATCAGCAGTTTGTGGAACATGAGTGTCAAAATGTCATTTATGTAAACAGAGAGGAAGATACGGGAGAAGAAGGGCTGCGTAAGGCAAAAATGTCTTATCGCCCGGTGTTTATGGTGGAAAAAGGAACTGTAAAGAGGAAAAGCAGCGCATAGGAGAAGGTATTGATGAAGAAAATATATTTTATCTATAATCCTCATTCCGGCAAGGAGCAGATCAGTTCAAAACTCAGTGAAATCATACAGATTCTGGCCGAAAGGGATAACGAATTAACCGTGGTGCCTACCACAGGGTATTTAGATGCCATGGAAAGGCTGAGCAATCTGCCGGATGGATACGATCTGGTCGTATGCAGCGGCGGTGACGGGACATTAGATGAAGTGGTAACCGGTATGATGCAGAGAGTGCCGGAACGAAGAATTCCTATTGGATATATTCCGGCAGGTACGACCAACGATTTTGCAAGGAGTCTGGAAATACCGAGAAATATGCCGGAAGCAGCAAGACATATTATGCAGGGAACGCCGTTTTCCTGTGATGTAGGTTCTTTTAATGAAGATTCTTTTGTATATATTGCTTCTTTTGGTATTTTTACGGAAGTTTCCTACAGTACCAAACAGGAAATCAAGAATGTTCTGGGACATATGGCCTATATTCTGGAAGGTATGAAAAGTCTCTATAACATCAAATCTTATAATATGAAAATAACCAGTGATGAAATGGAATTTGATGGAGATTTTCTGTTCGGCATGGTCACCAATTCTAAATCTGTTGCAGGATTCAAAGGATTGGTCAAAGGAGATGTACAGTTCGATGACGGAGTTTACGAAGTAACCTTTATCAGGCGGCCGAGAAATCCGCTGGAACTGCAGGAAATTCTGACAGCACTTTTAAAGGCAGAGCTGGATTCCCATTATATGTATTCGTTCCGAACCAGACGGTTGAAGATCGAAGCGGAAGAGATGGTACCGTGGACATTGGACGGAGAATTTGGCGGAGAACACAGGGAAGTTGTCATTGAAAATAATCAAAAAGCGATTGAAATTGTGATTAAAAAATAAAACAGATGGCGGGATCGGTGCTGCGGATGCATACAGTACCAAAATCCCGCTGTTTTTTTGCGGAACAAAGAAAATCAATGATTTTGTGGAGAATTTTGAAGAAAACATGAAAGAATGTTATGTTGACAATTAAGGTTGGTTTTAATATGATAGTTCTGTGATGTTTCGCAAAGAAGCATGGTATTTGTTTTTTGGATTTTATTTCATACAAAATTTCATAAATTCTAAATTTTTCAATCATAAGGATTCCATAGATTTTCCAAACAATAAAATATATGGTTTATTTTAGATGCATAAAATCAATTTTGATTTATGCATTTTGAAACGACAAAATGAAATGGTGTTTGAAGAAAAATAAATACATTGTAAAGTTTAAGGGGGATGGGTATGCCTAAATTTAGCGTGGTAATACCATTATATAATAAAGCATCTTATATTGTGTCTACTGTTCAAAGCGTGCTGGCACAGCAGTACACCGATTTTGAAATTATCGTGGTAGATGACGGATCGACTGACCACGGAGCGGAAAAGTTATTAGAAATTACAGATGACAGAATTACGATCGTACGTCAGGAGAATCAGGGGGTTTCAGTTGCCAGAAATGCGGGAATTTCTCTGGCAAAATCAGAATACATTGCTTTTTTGGATGCGGATGATGTCTGGTGTCCGGATTATCTGGTGCAGATCGACAAGCTGACCAAAAAATATACAGAAGCAGATATTTTTGTGACCGCCTATAATGTGATCTTATCTTCGGATGTGGTTCATTATTCTAATGCAGAAGAAAGCTGTACCGATGGCAAAAAGAGCTACTGGCTGTCTTTACGCAAAGGGTATGATTTTGTCTGGACTTCTGCAACGGTAATCAGAAGAAAAGCAATACTGGATGTAGGAGGATTCCGTCCGGGAGAACGGATCGGTCAGGATCTGGATCTTTGGGCAAGGGTTGCACAGAACAATCCGTGTGTTGCTTATACAAATAAGCGGTGTGTAAACTATAACCGCAATGCAGAAAACAATGCCCGCACAAGAGTTCCAATCGCCTATGCGAAAGCATTTATCAGCGATCTGAAAACGGAATTGAACAATGATAAGAGAACTGAAGAAGAAAAAGAATGTATTGCAGCAAAATTAAGAAAGAAACTGATCGTTTATATTTTTACGATGAACCTTGCAGGAGAAAGCAAAAATGCCAGAAAAACCATTCTGACTAATAGATCGTATATTGGTTTTCTGTTATCTTTTATGTTGTTTGGTTCCAGCATGCTTCCGCAAAAGCTGAACCGCTGGGTTTATGGTATGAGGATAAAGTTGTTTTAAGATACTATGGATTTTAAAAGATCAATCGTAATGGGTGGCTGTACCTTGATCCGCAGCGGATTTAAAAGAGCAAAATTGTTAAAAAAAGTCAGATATTTCCACTCCCAGGGAGAGAATTGTTTCTTTTCTACCTTATATTTCGGTACAGAACCCTATCTGCTCTACTTCGGGAATAATGTGGTGATCGGTGCAGGAAGTGTGGTCACTTCTGATGTGCCGGATAATTGTATGATCACCGGAGTGCCGGCGAAAAAAATTGGAGATTCTTCAGAGTATTTTGATAAAGTGGAGCGTTTTTCCGAATCCGTAGATTGGGATGAAACGATGCCGCTGTCTGCAAGAAAGAAATTGCAGAATGCATATTTTTGGAAAGAGAGTGAACGGTAAATGCTGATATATGTGATTCAGATTATCGCTTCAATGATTGTGTATTTTTATTTGCATAAAAATACCATCAGATATTTTGCAGCAGTTACATCTGTGTATTTTTTTGCGTATTTAATGTCAGGCAGTTATGATATTGCCTTACCGCTTTATTATACGTCGATCATTTTTGGAATTCGGCGTATTTCGTCCATACAGCTGACAGACTTTTTGTACTGTGCGTATATTGTTCTGTATGCGGTAATTGGAATGTTTTTTCAACAACTGTTTTTGACTGTTGCGACTGTGATAACCAGGTATGGATATATACTGGTTTTTTTATGGTATCTAAATTCAAAAACGTTAAAAGACGAAATTTACGAAGCAAGTGCGGAAGATTTGCGGTTTGCGGTGCGTCTGGGGATTTTTACAGAGCTTATGGTGATCGCTTTCATATGGATAAAATACGGATGGGGTGTTCGAATCATTACCAATAATCAGCCAATCGGCGGTGGAGTCGTGATTGCGTTAACCCTGATCATTGGATATTGTTATTTTACGAAAAAATTCAGTGCAGCAGAGACGATCGTTTACTGTCTCTGTTCTGTGGTGATCATACTGCTTTCCGGTACCCGTGGATATATGGTCATCCTTGGAATGCCGATGGCGGTGATCGCAGTATTGTATCTTTTGGATATTCCGGAATTTGGAACGAATGCACCGTTTCGAATTGCTGCGGTGCTGATTCTTGTGGCATTTTTAATCATTGGTGTGATCGCGCTGGATAAAACGGACACAGTGTCTGAGATTCTTCGTATTCAGGAAGGTCTTGGGTATCGTGAAAATGAAAATGTGTTTGTAAAAGAGATTATGAGTGTCGCACCTTGGTATCGGAAGCTGTTCGGTTTTGGCCTTGGGGGAAATGCCAATAACGTTCAGGGATTTTATGAAGTACTGAAAACTGCCAGCTGGAACCGACCGATTATGTTTTACAAACTACAGAGCAATACGATCTTTCATAATTACTGGTATACGATTTTGTTCAAACAGGGCATGGTTGGTCTGATCGGAGTGATCGGATTTTATCTGGTGACACTGAAACGGATTTTAAATCTGAAGGTATGCGGATGGATTCGCTGGATGCTGGGATTGGCACTGGCAGGAATGGTGATTTCCATGACGTTCCGAATCACAGCAACCTGTTCTGCTTATGAAATGCTGATCCTTGGATATTTTATCCGTTTATTTGGGAATAAAAAAGAAAGCGGCAGGTAGAGAAGAGATGAATAAAATTTTATTTGGGAGTATTTTCACCAAAGGGATTGGTGCGGTAATCGAGATTGCGATACAGATTCTGATCATACATTTTCTGAATGTAGATCTTTATGGTACCTATGGTTATTATATCAGTATGGCAGAGATTGGATTTTGGGTATTCTTTTCCGCGTTTTCCAAATGTAATCTGTTTTATTGTGCGAAGGAAGGAAATTCAATTTCAGAATTTCGAAAAAAATATTATTTAAGATATGCTGCACCGATCTTTGTGGTATTGTTGGCGGCAGCATCGTTTGCCGGGGACAAAAAACTGTTTTTTGTGCTTGGAATCCTGTTGTTTGAAATTTTTGTATTTGATAAAAGCAGCCTGATGCTGGCAAGATCCCAGTACAAAGAGTCGATTTTAGGAGAATATTGTATCGGACGAATGGTACTGCTGGTTTCCGTGGTGCTCTTAGGACTGCTGGGCAGATTAAATATCAGAACCCTGCTGTGTGCCTATGGATTTCAGTATTTTGCAGTACTTTGTTATTTTATGCTGGTCAGCCGGAAAAAGGAACGGCCGCAGGAAGAAGTCCAGCAAAAGGTAGATGTGAAAAAAGTGGGCGTATTTCAATATGGAGATGTGCTGACAGGTGTGATCGCAAAAGCACCGGTAATTTTGCAGTATCTTTTTGTGGGGGCATTTGAAGCCGGATTTGTAAATCTGATCTCGCTGGTGCGTACCCTGGTATCGTTTGTGTCAGGGCCGACAAGTAAGGTGTTTCTTCCGGAGTTTTCCAGATTATATGCGAAAGGGGATTATAAGAAGATTTCCAGTCTGTTTCGTATGGTAATCCGGATGCAGATGATGTTTTTGACTGCAGTGGGAGTATGTCTGATCGGATTTCCGTCAGTGATTCTGGAAATTTTCAGTAAAGATCTGCTGGAATACAGCAATCTGCTGGCAGGAATTTCTGCTTGTTTTCTCGTGGGACTTTCCTTTGGACCATGTTCCGGTCTGATGCAGATGACCAATCGTGAAAAAAAGGATATTACGATCCGCAGTCTGTCTGTAGTAGTGATGATCCTGACATGGATCCTGACAAGAAAGAGCAGTATGTTTGTTCTGATCGGAATCGGTGTCCAGATTTTATATGAAAATATTGTAGATTACCTTTATGTGTCCAAAATTTTGGGAGCAGCACCGGTTCGCTTCCTGCAATATCTGTGGATGTGGATTCCAATGCTGCTGCTGTTGGCATTCATCAAAGGATTTCATGTGTCCCAAAGTTTCGTGCATTTGGTCATTGCTGCGGCAATGTCCGTGCTTCTTTACGGAATATGGATGCTGATTGATCCGGAAATGAGAGCGGGGATCAGACAATATATGGAAAAGAGAAAAAGGGGGTAATCATTTGAGCCCGGAGAAACTTTTGAGAAAAGCTGCGTTCGGTATGACAGGCATACTGTCCCAGGTCTCACCGGCCTTATGCAGCCGTTTTGCATATTTTTGTGCAAGAAAAAAATGTCTGCATTTGAAAACACCGAGGGATCTGAATGAAAAATTCATGTGGCTGAAATTAAATATTTATAATTCGCATCCCCTGGTTAAGCAGTGCGCAGACAAATACGCCATGCGGGAATATGTAAAAGAACAGGGGTGTGAGGAACTTTTAAATACACTTTGCGGCGTGTGGGACGATGCAGATGAGATCGATTTTAATCTGCTGCCGGAGCGGTTTGTACTGAAATGCAATCATGGAAGCGGATACAATATCATCTGTAAAGACAAGGCATCTTTTGATGCGGAAGCAGCACGCAGGCAGCTGAAAGTTTGGATGAAGGAAGATTTTTGGAAGCGTTCAGCAGAACTGAATTATCGGGGAATCGAAAAAAAGATCATTTGTGAAACCTATATTGAAGGAGAAGATTCCAATCTTCCGGGGGATTATAAAGTTATGTGTTTTTATGGGGAACCTCAATATATTCTCTACTGCGACGGACGCGGAGAGAAAACAAGGTACCTGAATTATGATACAGAATGGAAACTTCTTCCAATCAATCTTTCGGAAAATCCTGCAGACATACCGAAGCCGGCCGCATTGGAACAGATGCTGGAATATTCCAGAAAATTGAGCAGATGTTTTCCTGCAGTGCGAATGGATTTTTACGATGATCATGGAATACCGATTTTGGGGGAAATGACATTTACTCCGGCCGGATGTGTAGGAATTGCCATGACAAAAGAGGGATTAGAACGATATGGAGCAGCTCTGGATCTAAATACAGAAATGACAAAACAGATGCTTGAAGAAGTGAGAAGGAGCAGGCAGGAGGGAAAAAGAAATGATAGAAAGAAATAAGAGGATTAATCTCTGGGACATTGTGATGAATTTGCAGCGAAGAATCAAATGGATTCTTCTGGTAACCGGAATATGCGGTATTGTGACATGGTTTGCGAATGCGGTAATTATTAGTCCGCAGTATGAAACTTCGGTCAGCCTTTATGTTTACAGCAGTATGGATCGAACCGGTAAGTCAGCATCTACGATTACATTATCAGAAATCGATGCATCTCAGTCTTTGGTGGATACCTATATTGTAATTCTGAAGAGCAACACTGTTTTAAATCAGGTAATCGAAGAATTAGAACTGGATATGACGGCATCCCAGTTGGGAGAAAAAATTTCAGCAGCATCAGTGAATGGAACGGAAGTATTATCGGTTTCCGTTACGGACAAAGATCCGAAACTGGCACAAAAGATTGCCAATACCATTGCCAGAATTCTGCCAAATGAGCTGGTACGAGTGGTAAAAGCAGGGGGAGTTGAAGTAGTAGATTATGCAGAACTTCCAAAGCAGCCTTCCTCGCCGAATGTCCTGATCAATACGCTGGCCGGATTTTTGGTAGGTCTGTTTTTATCTTGCGGAGTTTTTCTGGTATATGATTTTTCTAATAGAAAAATCTGCGGAGAAGAAGATTTGACTTCAAATTTTGATATTTCTGTTATCGGTGTGATTCCGAAATTAAATATCGCAGAGGAGGATCAGGATGAAGATAGCAACAAAGAAAGATAATAAAGGGTCATTTTTTACTGCAAGTTCCAGAAAGAAAATGCTGAATAATTTGTCACCGTTTGCCATTAAGGAAGCCTACAATATGGCTAGGGTAAAACTGTTGTTCACATCGAAAGGAGAGAAATGTCCGGTTTATGCAGTAACCAGTACCGATGCATCCGATGGAAAAACGATCAATGCGATCAATTTTGCAATCTCATTTGCAATGGCCGGAAAGAGAACACTAATCATCGATGGAGATATGCGAAATCCTTCGATCAATAAATATTTTCAGGTTCCAAGAGAGAATGGATTAAGCGAAGTGCTTGCTCAGATTACTTCTGAGATCAATATTCAGGAATCCGGACAGGAAAATCTGTATTTTGTATCTGCCGGCGAGATTCCGCCAAATCCGTCAGAACTGATCGGCAGTGAGATGCTGGAAAGTGTACTGGCCTGTCTGACAGAACAGTTTGATTATATCTTTATTGATACCCCGCCGGTAGGTTTGGTTTCTGATGCAGCATTCCTTGCGGAAAAAGTGACAGGATATCTGTTGGTCGTACGCAGCGGTTACTCGGATCTTTCCGCAGTGCGTCATTCGGTAGACACCTTACAAAATCTGAACGGAAATATTGTTGGATTTCTGCTAAATGATGTCAGCGGAAAAGGAAATGGATATTACAGAAGAAACGGATATCGGTATTCTTATAATTATAGCTATGGAGAAGCGACGGAAACAGATGAGCAGGAAGCAGATCATTGATTTTCATGCACACATTCTTCCGGGGATGGATCATGGGTGCAGGAATCTTAAAGAAACATATGAGCAGTTACGCCAGGCAAAGGATGCAGGCACAGATGTGGTGATCGCAACGTCTCATTTTTATCCGCACAAAGAGCGGTTAGAGCACTTTGTGATCAGAAGAGAGTCTGCATATAAAAGCATCAGCGGACAGAAAGACGGGATGAAGTTTCCGGAGGTCAAACCGGGTGCAGAAGTGTTTGTTTGTCGCGGAATGGAGCGGTTGGAAGGTATTGAACAGCTTTGCATTGCCGGAACGAACATTATTTTGCTGGAAATGCCGTTGGGGGATTGGACGAGAGAACTGATGGAGACGGTTCTGGCAATTCAGGAACGTTTGGGACTGCAGGTTGTTCTGGCACATGTAGACCGATATGAAGAAAAAGGAGTCCAGCAGTTATTTGATCAGGGGATTCACGGTCAGCTGAATGCGGAAGCACTCAGCGGTCTGTTTGTCAAGAAGCGGTTCCAGCGTTGGAGCCAAAATGGAGATATTGTGGCATTGGGCAGCGATATCCATGGTGTGAAACCAGGATATAGAGAGTTTTTGAAAGTGAAAAAGTTCCATGAGACTTCTTTTGACACTATCATGGAACGAACTTCAAAACTCTTAAAAGATAAGCTATAAAAGTTTTATAGGAAGGAGGAGAAGGCCGTTGGTTTATTAAATATTTGCAAACATCGGGGAAATGTAGAAAAGGAGAAAATACGATGCATAAAATTGGGGAATTAAAAAAAATCATGTCTTTCTCTTTGGCTGCAGTGATGATTTTGAATACAGGAATGTATTCTGCAGCAGCAGAAGTGAAAGAAAACGAGATCGTAAATGTCGTGCAGGAATACGAAATACTTCCTTCACCGCATGATATTTCTTATGGAGAGGAATATACCGCATACGATCAGGAAATCAATGTTGTATCTGATGAAAATTCATTGGATACCGAAACTACAGAATATATTAAAGAAATTTTTGGAAATGAAAATGTAACGTTTGCAGCAGAAGCAGATGAAACCAAAACCAATCTGTTTTTGAGCAGAGATGATCTGGATGATGAAGTGGAAACATGGATGAGATCTGTTTATGAAGAACAGATCGATGATTCTGTCTTAGCAAAAGATGAATCTCACATTATCATTGCAGATGAAAACGGAATTTCAATCATTGGAAATGATGATATTGGTCTGTTCCGCGGATTGACAACGATTAGATTTATTCAGCCGCAGATCGAAGCAAATGAAAATGGCTATCGTCATTTTGTCATCAACGATTATGCAGATATGGCAGTTCGTGGTTTGATCGAAGGATATTATGGGGAACCATGGACTTGGGCAGAAAAAGCAGAACTTTTAAAATATGGTTCTGACTATAAGATGAACAAAGTAGTATATGCTCCGAAATTTGATCCATATCATTACAATCAATGGTATGAACTTTATCCGAATGAAACGGAAGATGCAGAAAACAATATTCAGAATGTAGAAACAGCAGCTTCCATGGGACGCAAATATAAAGTAGATCTGGTATGGACAGCACACTGCTTTATCAATAATGAAAACGGGATCCGTTATACCGAAGGTGACGAAAATGTAGAAGGATCCGATATCAATAAATTAAAAGCAAAATTCCAGCAGCTGTATGATGTAGGTGTCAGAGCCTTTGGTCTGCTTTTAGATGATATTGAATATGGTCCGCGAACCTTAGACGGCGGCCGCTATAACAAAAATGAACCATTAACAGACGAAGTAATGGCAGAAACAACAGCTGTTGTCAACATTATGGCAGACTGGTGTGCAGAAAAAGGAGATTGTGATGATCTGATTTTCTGTCCGGCAGGATTTGTTACGGACTGGATGCAGCATGGATTTGCACAGTTTTTCAAACAGGCATATCCATATCAGGAACTTTCCTATTATGATCACAATTTCAGAGAAAATGTGCATATCATGACAACTGGAAACGGTGTATTCAGTGATACCGATCAGAGTGTAGCAGATCGTTTTAAAAAAGCAGCGCTCAATGAACAGACCGGATATGCATCAGGAGAAGAAAGACGTTCTCCATTGATGTGGACAAACTATCCGACCGTAGATAATGCAAATTATCTGGATCTTGGACCAATCGAAAATTTCAGAACAGATCTGAATCCGGAAGATATGGTTGGTCTGCTTTCCAATCCGTTCCAGTGGGCAAATATCAACAAAACGCTGATTCCAATGATCACCCAGTATACATGGAATCTGAAAGATTATGATGCAAATGAAATTTATAATACTTCCATGAAATATATTATGGGCTCTGAAGAGCTGGGAGAAGCAATGCTGATCTTAGCAAATCATAACAGCATTCGTGGAAGTGAAGGCGAAGGAAGTCCGGAACTGAATCGTGCCATCGGAGCATTCCAGTCTGAAATTTCAAAAGAAAACGCAGATCAGGTACTGGCAGAGATTAATAAAGTTGTGGATGCCTGCGAAAAATTGCTGGCAGAAGAAAGCTATACCGATGCCGGGTTATACAGACAGCTGAAACCATATGCCAATGCAACAAAAGACCTGGCAGAATCCATTCAGAAATATATGTCTATTTTTGCACCGGAAAAAAATCCATTGCATATGGCAAAGGAAGCAAAAGCCTTATATGAAAGACATAGTACTTATGGAATCGGTACAGGAAGTGCATGTGCAGTATCAGGAACAAGAACTTTAGTTCCGTTTGTTCAGTGGCTGGAAGCAAACAGCACAAAACTGATCGCTGCTTCCGAACATGAAGGATTTGAACTGGAACTTCTGATCGCAGAACTGGAAGAAATGGATTTTACATGGCATTCAGAAGAATCTGTTGCCAGATTACAGACAGTCCTGGAACAGGCAAAAGAAGTCGCAAACAATGCATCTGCAACGGAAGAACAGAGAGCAGCAGCACTTGCAGATCTTCAGGCAGCAAAAGAGGCATTAGAGTTTGTATTAAAAGGAAACGGTACCAAAGAAGATCCGTATCTGATCAGCAGCGGAACAGATCTGATCATGATGTCAACGATCGTGAACGAAAGTGCCCAGTTTGCAGACGATTATTATGAATTAACAGAAGATATTTATCTGACAACTACAGATTTCCAGCCAATCGGTCAGAAGAACCATTTTGCCGGTGTATTTGACGGAAAAGGTCATGTGATCTCCAATCTGATCATTCATCAGCCGGATAAAGACAATGTGGGTCTGTTTGGCTTTGTAGATGGTGGAACTGTAAAAAATGTAGGTATCAGAAAAGGAAGTATTGCAGGTTCTTCCAAGACAGGTGCAATTGCAGGAAGAACGATGTATGCAACCATTACCAACTGCTTCAGCAAAGCGGAAGTAACAGGCGCATTAAATGACTGCGGTGGTCTGGTAGGTATGTTAAATAACTCTGTTCTGAGCAACAGTTATTCCTGGGGAAGTGTTACTGCAGGCGGCGAATCCATTGGCGGTCTGGTAGGAGCTGCCAACAGAAGTTTAAATACAGCGGTTGGCTGTACGATTGAAAACTGTTATACAGCAGCAACGGTAACAGGGCCGAGATATACCGGAGCAGTGATCGGATATGATGAAAGCGGAGCAGGTGAAATCTATACGATTACTTACCGCAATTTATATTACAGCGGAAGTCAGACTGCAATCGGAAATAACAGCAGAGGAGAAGTAATCTGTCTGTCAGCAGAAGAACTTACCGATGGAACATTGCTGGAAGCATTAATTGCAGGAGTACAGGATGGATTTTCTGCATGGGTAGAGGGTGCAGCCGGATATCCGGAATTTGCAGCAGTTACTGCAGAAGAAGTAGATTTTGCTGAATTGAACGCATTGATCGAAGAAGCAGAAAACATGGATGTAAGCAGTTATTCCAGTGCATCTGTAGAAGCATTCAATACTGCAGTCAGCACAGCGAAAAAATTAATGAATGATACCGATATCAGTCAGAAAGATGTAGATACAGCAATCCGGATGATCAAAGAAGCAATCGAAAATCTGGAGATCTCCAATGAACCGCTGATTACGGTAGCAACCAATATGCCTCAGTATGATGTTTACGGCATTGACCATGTAATCGATGGTGATTTTAGTACGATTTTCTGGAAGAACGGTGTTCAGACTCCTGGAGATTATATTAAATTTACATTTAGAAATGCAAAAGAACTGACACAGGTACGTTTGATTTCAGTGGAAAACAGCGATATGCTGGAAGGTGCAGATTTCCAGGTTTCTTCCGATGGAATGAACTGGACAACCCTTGGAAGTTTCACAAAACAGACAGATCAGACCATTCAGTTTGAAGCGGTCACAGCAAAATATGCACGTATCATTCTGACTCACAGTTCTTCTAGCTGGTTAAAAGTGGCAGAAGTACTCTTTAACAATGAACAGAATGTAGATAAAACGGAACTGAAAGCACTGATCGATGAAGTAGAATCAATTGATCTGAGCCTTTACACAGAAGATTCTGTAGAACTTCTGGAAGGTACGCTGGCAGATGCAAAACTGGTTTATGAAAACAGCAGTGCAACTGCAGCAGAAGTAGAATCAGCCATTGCATATTTAAGAATGCGAAAAGATAATCTCGTGAAGAAAGAAGTTCGTTTCGAGATTACCAAACAGCCGGAAAATGTAACTGCAGTCAAAGGTGAGACAGCAGTGGTAACGGTAGAAGCAACCGGAAGTGATCTGACTTATACCTGGTATTACAAAAATCCTGGAAATAAGAAATTCTATGTATCAGGATCTGCCTTTGCGGAAGGAAATACGTATCAGATTCAGATGAATTCCTGGAGAGACGGCCAGCAGGTATACTGCGTAGTAACTGACGGAAATGGCAATACCTTAACCTCTGAAACGGTGACATTAAGTCTTGTAAAAGCAGCCATCGAGATTACCAAACAGCCGGAAAGCGTAACTGTAAAACGTTCCGGAGAAACTGCAGTGGTAGCTGTAGAAGCAACCGGAAAAGAATTAACTTATACCTGGTATTATAAGAACCCGGGCAATAAGAAATTCTATGTATCCGGATCCGCATTTGCAGACGGAAATACATACAGCATTCCAATGTATGCATGGCGTGACGGACAGCAGGTATATTGTGTGATCACTGATGCAGATGGAAATACATTAACATCAGATATCGTTACCTTAAGTCTTGTAAAAGCAAACGTAACGATCACAAAACAGCCGGTTGATACCGTTGTAAAAGCATCAGGGGAAACAGCAGTGGTAACTGTAGAAGCAACAGGCGAAAACCTGACTTACACATGGTATTACAAGAATCCTGGAAATGTGAAATTCTATGTATCCGGAACTACCTTTGCAGATGGAAATACATACAGTATTCCAATGAACAAATGGCGTGACGGACAGCAGGTATATTGTGTGATCACTGACGGAAATGGAAATACCGTTCAGACGACAACAGTTACTTTAGGCATCGAAAAATAAGCCGAAAATTGGAGAAAGGGAGCGTTGCTCCCTTTCTTTTTGTAAAAAGAATAAAAAGAAGCAAAAAAAATGTTTTCAATTCCGCAAAGATGCGTTATAATGAGTTCAAATGGGATTTTTCTCATACATCATTATTTAATGGAGGTTATGTTATGTTAGTTTCAGCAGCAGAAATGCTCAAAAAAGCAAAAGCAGGCCACTATGCAGTAGGTCAGTTCAACATTAACAACTTAGAATGGACAAAAGCAATCTTATTAACAGCTCAGGAATGCAATTCCCCAGTAATCTTAGGTGTATCTGAAGGTGCTGGTAAATATATGGGCGGCTACAAAACAATCGTTGGTATGGTAAACGGTATGTTAGAAGAACTGAACATCACAGTTCCAGTAGCTCTTCACTTAGATCACGGCAGCTATGATCACTGCTACAAATGTATCGAAGCTGGATTCTCTTCTGTAATGTTCGATGGTTCTCATTATCCAATCGAAGAAAACGTAGCTAAAACAAAAGAATTAGTTGCAGTTTGCAGAGAAAAAGGATTATCTATCGAAGCAGAAGTTGGTTCTATCGGTGGAGAAGAAGACGGCGTTGTAGGAATGGGTGAATGTGCAGATCCTAACGAATGTAAAATGATCGCTGACCTCGGAATTGATTTCCTTGCAGCTGGTATCGGTAACATTCACGGAAAATACCCAGAAAACTGGGCTGGACTTTCTTTCGAAACTCTGGATGCAATCCAGCAGTTAACAGGCGATATGCCATTAGTACTTCACGGCGGTACAGGTATTCCAGATGACATGATCAAAAAAGCAATCAACCTTGGTGTTGCTAAGATCAACGTTAATACAGAATGCCAGTTAGTATTTGCAGAAGCTACACGTAAATACATCGAAGCAGGCAAAGACTTAGAAGGTAAAGGATTTGACCCTCGTAAACTTTTAGCTCCAGGTACAGAAGCTATCAAAGCAAAAGTTAAAGAAAAAATGGAAATCTTCGGTTCTATCGGACAGGCTTAATTGTCAACTTTGGAACTATGATGGATACAGAGGCGTTTCACTTGTGGAACGCCTTTCCTAATATATATGGATATATGGCAAAATATTACTGTTTTCCAAAGTTTGGAGAAAACAGTGATGCAGGAATACAATTGAGGATAATTTATGAGTGAATTTATCGACGTAAAAGAAATATTCGGTGAAAATGTATTTAATGATTCCGCTATGAAAGCCCGTCTTCCGAAAAAGGTTTATCAGGAATTGAAAAAGACCATGGAAGAAGGAAAAGAATTAGATCTTGTAACAGCGGATGTCGTTGCTCATGAGATGAAAGAATGGGCGATTGAAAAAGGTGCTACACATTATACACACTGGTTTCAGCCTTTGACAGGATCTACAGCAGAAAAACATGATTCCTTTATTTCGGCTCCGATGCAGGACGGAAAAGTGTTAATGAACTTCTCCGGAAAAGAGCTGATCAAAGGAGAACCTGATGCATCATCTTTCCCATCGGGAGGGCTGCGTGCAACATTTGAAGCGAGAGGCTATACCGCATGGGATTGTACATCTCCGGCATTCGTCAGACAGGATGCGACCGGTGCGACTCTCTGCATTCCAACCGCTTTCTGTTCTTATACAGGAGAGGCATTAGATCAGAAAACTCCCCTGCTTCGTTCGATGCAGGCTATTAATACACAGTCTTTGAGACTTCTTCGTATTTTTGGAAATACCACTTCTAAAAAAGTAACTCCGTCCGTAGGGCTGGAGCAGGAATATTTCCTCATTGACAAAGAAAAATATTTACAGAGAAAAGACCTTGTTTTCACAAGCCGTACCTTGTTTGGAGCCATGCCTCCAAAAGGACAGGAAATGGATGATCATTATTTTGGGGTAATCCGTGAACGTATCGGTGCATTCATGAAAGATGTGAATGAAGAATTGTGGAAACTGGGAGTTAGTGCCAAGACTCAGCATAATGAAGCTGCTCCGGCGCAGCATGAGCTGGCACCGATCTATGCAGAAGTAAACGTTGCAGTAGATCATAACCAGATCATTATGGAAACATTAAAAAGAATTGCAAATCATCACGGGCTGGTATGTCTCCTTCATGAAAAACCATTTGCAGGTGTGAATGGTTCCGGAAAGCATAACAACTGGTCTTTAACGACAGATGACGGAATCAATCTGTTAGAACCGGGAAAAACCCCTCATGAAAATATGCAGTTCCTTCTGGTACTTGCCTGCGTTTTAAAAGCAGTTGATATCCATGCAGATCTTCTGCGTGAATCTGCGGCAGATGTAGGAAATGATCATCGTCTGGGGGCAAACGAAGCACCGCCTGCGATCATTTCGGTATATTTAGGGGATCAGCTCCATGATGTAATGAATCAGCTGATCCGTACCGGTTCGGCAAATCATTCGCTCAAAGGAGAACGTCTTGCCACTGGCGTAAAGACGCTTCCTGATTTTGCAAAAGATGCAACAGACCGAAACAGAACTTCGCCGTTTGCATTTACCGGTAATAAATTCGAATTCCGTATGGTTGGTTCCAAAGATTCCGGCGGAGAACCAAATACCGTATTAAATACCATTGTAGCAGAAGCTTTCTGCGAAGCCTGCGATTATATTGAAGCGGCTGAAGACAAGGAAATGGCGATTCATGACCTGATCGAAAAATATTTCATGGAACATGAAAGAATCGTTTTTGACGGAAACGGTTATTCCGATGAATGGGTCAAAGAAGCAGAAAGACGCGGACTTCCGAATCTGAGAACAATGGTAGATGCCATTCCGGCATTAACGACAGAAAAAGCAGTGGCACTGTTTGAAAAATTCGGTGTATTTACCAGAGCAGAACTGGAATCCCGTGCAGAGATCCAGTATGAAACTTATGCAAAGGTAATCAATATCGAAGCAAAATCCATGATCGACATTGCCAGCAAGCAGCTGATCCCAGCAGCGATTAAGTATACCAAAGAACTGGCAGATACTGTGATCGCAGTCAGATCCTGCGATGTGGATGCATCTGTTCAGACAGGAATCCTGAAGCAGACTTCCGAGCTGCTGGCCAATGCAAAAGATGCATTGATCAAACTGGTAGAACTGGAAGCAGAAGGCGAAAAGCTGGGACGCGGAAAAGAACAGGCAGAGTTCTTTAATCGTGAAGTGGTTCCGGCTATGGAGGCACTGCGCAAACCGATCGACCAGCTGGAAATGATCGTTGCAAAAGATATGTGGCCAATGCCATCGTATGGTGATATGATTTTTGAAGTATAATAAAAACACGCTCTGTAATTTGAAAATTACAGAGCGTGTTTTTTATATTTCATTTCATAGGAAAAACTTTGCTGTATTGACATATGATGTCATAAATGACATTGCTCGCGCGGAACAAAAGTGTGGCTCATTGTTTTACAGAAAAATAAATTTGGACAGGAAAAAAGACCCTCGCGGGTCTAAAAAAGGGAGGATGCCAGGCAATAAGCATTGCCTGGCACTGTTTATGAAAAAGTTCTTTCAAGCAATTCTTAATTTCTTTTATGATGTTATTATAAAAAGGAAAAATGAAGGAATCATGTTTGGAAAATGAAAGGTTCGTGAAAAGAAAATGAACAAATTATGAACAAGTCATTCTAAGACAAATAAGAAAAGATATGGTAAACTGAAAAATAGAAAACAAGAGTAAAGGAGTAACCGATGTCTCTGCAGTTTATTTTGGGAAATTCAGGGTTTGGAAAAACCACTTATATTTATAACCGGATCATTCAGGAATCCATGGAACATCCGGAAAAAAATTATTATTGTATTGTTCCGGAGCAGTTTACACTTCAGACACAGCGAGATCTTGTAACCATGCATCCGAGAAAAGGAATCTTCAATATTGACGTAGTCAGTTTTCAGAGACTGGCATTGAGAGTGCTGGAAGAAACAGGGAACGGCAATCGAATGATCTTGGAAGAAACAGGAAAAAATATTGTTCTTCGGAAACTTGCGGCGGAACATGAAAAAGAGCTGATCGTTTTAGGGAAAAATCTAAAAAAACTGGGATATATCAGTGAAGTCAAATCTTTGATCTCTGAATTCATGCAGTATCGGATTACACCGGAGCTTTTGGAAGAAGTGATCCGGATGTCGGGAAATCGGGAATTGCTGATCAGAAAACTGAAAGATGTACAGGTGCTTTATCAGGCATTTTTAGATTATATGGGAAAAGAATATATGACTTCCGATCAGGTACTGCAGGTATTTTGTGAGGTGCTGGAATTTTCTGAAAGATTAAAAGGATCTGTGATCGTGCTGGATGGGTTTACGGCATTGAACCCGGTGCAGCTTCAGCTGGTTCAGGGACTGTGCAAGATTGCAGATCAGGTCTACATAACCGCGACTCTGGATCATCGGGAAGAACCGTACAGTCTGTCCGGAAAGACAGAATTATTTTATCTAAGCAAAAAACTGATACAGAGTGTTACTGCAGCGGTCAAAGAAGCAGGAATTGCAGTGGTTCCGTCCATCTGGTGTGACGGCAAACAGCATCATCGTTTTTTAGGAAAAGAAGATCTGACATTTTTAGAACACCATCTGTTCCGCGGCGGAAAAGCGATTTATGCAGAAAAACCGCAAAACTTAAAAATCGCAGAATATCGTACGGTTATGGAAGAGATTACAGGAACTGCAACGGAAATCCGAAGAATGGTCAGAGAGGATCATTACCGGTATGGAGAGATTGCGGTTGTTTTGGGAAATATGGAATATCAGGAACATATTGGACGCATATTTCCGAAATTTCAGATACCGGTATTTTTAGATGAAAAGCGAAATGCATTAACCCACCCGTTTGTTGAATTTATTCGTGCATTTTTAAAAATGGCAGAAGAAAATTTTACGTATGAGACCGTATTTCGTTATCTTCGCAGTGGATTTTCAGGAATCACTACCGAAGAAACGGATGAATTAGAAAATTATTGTCTGGCACTTGGAATCCGGGGAATAAAAAAGTATTCAGAAAAGTGGATCCGGTTTGCGAAAGGACAGACAGAGGAAGAACTGCAGGAGATCAATCGGATCCGGGAAAAATTTTATGAAAGGATTGCCCGGACGGCATCGGTACTGCGGGATAAAAAGTCAACGATTCGGGAGAAATGTACTTCTCTTTATGAAATGATGGAAACATTAGAGCTGGAAAAGCAGCTTTCGGAAAAAGAAGCAGCATTTGAGCAGGAGGGAGATCTGACCGCAGCAAAAGAGTATCATCAGATTTTTCGCGCAGTCATGGAGCTGCTGGAGAAATACGTAGAACTTTTAGGTGAGGAACCGTGCAGCTTAGAAGAATTTTCAGAACTTCTGGATGCAGGATTTGCAGAAGTGAAGGTGGGACTGATCCCGCCGGGAAGAGACCGTGTCGTAGTAGGAGATATGGAACGAACCCGTTTGAAAGATGTGAAAGTGTTGTTTCTTCTGGGCGTTAATGAAGGGAATATTCCGAAAAATATCAATGGGGGCGGAATCCTGTCCCAAATGGAGCGGGAATTTTTAGAAGAACAGCAGGCATCCTTAGCCCCGACGGCAAAAGAACAGGTATATCTGCAGAAATTCTATCTGTACTATGTTTTGACCAAGGCATCGGAACGGCTGGTGCTGTCGTATGCGTCAACTGATTTTCATGGAGCAGCACTGCGGCCGTCTTATTTGAAAGAAGTGTTTGAAAAGCTGTTTCCCAAGCTGCAGACGACACAGGATGAGCAGGATCGTCCGGAACGGTTGGAAACGACAGCCCAGGGATTGGATTATCTGACCCGGAAACTGCCGGAACAGCAGGAAACAGAGGAACTTCAGCAGCTGATCGCATGGTATGAGCAGTCACCGGAATTTCAGGAACACTTTGAAATTTTATGGAAACAGCTGTTAAAAGGAGATGCAGAAACGATGCTGGGGGCAGCGGCTGCTAAGGCATTGTACGGAGAAAAGCCGGTGTACAGTGTGACCAGACTGGAGCGGTATGCGGCTTGTGCTTATGCACATTTTCTGCAGTATGGTCTGCGGTTAAAGGAACGGGAAATTTATGAATTTGCAGCAGTAGATATGGGAAATCTGCTGCATCGTGCTGTGGAGCTTTTTGTGGGAAAAGTGAAAAAAGGTTCTTATGACTGGTTTTCCCTGACAGAACAGGATCGGGAACAACTGACCAAAGAGTGTGTAGATCAGGTGATCACAGATTACCGCAACACTTTACTGTTTGACAGTGCAAGAAATGAATATATGATCGCACGTCTGCATCGTCTGGTAAAACGTGCTGTATGGGCATTGACAGAACAGCTGAAAAAAGGGCTGTTTACACCGGAACAGATGGAAGTACCTTTTTATTTGAATGATGGAGAATTGTTTTTGCAAGGGCGGATCGACCGAATTGATACGTATGAGAAGGAAGATACGGTATATGTGAGAGTCATGGATTATAAAAGCGGTTCGGCCTACTTTGATCTGACCGCATTATACAATGGACTCCAGATGCAGCTGGCAGTGTATTTGAATGCAGCTCTGGAATTGGAAAAGAAGAAACATGCATCTTCCGAAGTAATTCCGGCGGGCTTGTTTTATTTTCCAATGAAGGATCCGATCATCCAGGCGGAAAAGGAGCTGAGTGATGCGCAGCTGGAAAGTGCGTTGTTTCAGGAATTATCCTTAGACGGCTTGTGTAATTCAGATCCGGAGATCCTTCGGTATATGGATCAGGAGGGCGGAACCCAATCAAAGATGCTGCCGATCAGTTATAATAAAGACGGAAGTGTTTCAAAAGCATCGAAGGCTGTATCTACAGAACAGTTTGAGCAGCTGGAGCACTTTGTGAGAAATAAGACAAAACAGTTGGGGCAGGAAATTATGGAAGGAAAGATTTCAGTCAATCCTTACGGAACGCCACAGAAAACAGCCTGCGATTATTGTGCATATAATGGAATCTGCGGATTTTCAGAAAAAGAATCATCATTTAGAAAACTGGAGAAATTTCAATGGGAGTAATGTGGACAAAAGACCAGAAAAAGGTCATTGATCTGAGAGATAGAAATATTCTCGTATCGGCAGCAGCAGGAAGCGGAAAGACAGCGGTGCTGGTCGAGAGGATTATGGAGATCGTGTGTGATGAGCAGCGTCCGGTAGATGTGGATCGTCTTTTGGTCGTAACATTTACCAAAGCTGCTGCAGCAGAAATGAAAGAGCGTGTGGGCGCTGCGATTCGAAAAAGATTGGAAGAACAGCCGAATAACGGTTATCTGCAGAAACAGGAAATGCTGGTGTCTCATGCCCAGATTACAACCATTGACAGTTTCTGCGCCTATATTTTAAGAAATCATTTTGGTGAAATCGATCTAGATCCTGCGTTTCGTGTTGCTGATGAAGGAGAATTAAAGCTTCTGAAAAAAGAGGTATTAAAAGAACTGCTGGAAGAAAAATATGCAGAAAAAGCACCGGAATTTCTGCATTTTGTAGAATGTTATGCTTCCGGAAAAAGTGATGAAGTTTTGGAAGAACTGGTTTTGAAATTATATGAATTTTCCACCAGTGATCCTTTTCCGGAAGAATGGCTGAAAAATCTGCTGGAAATGAAAGAAGAAGCAGTGGAAGAAATGATCCTGACTCATGTCAAAAGGATCGTGAACGATCTAAAAGGCGAAATCAAACAGGCAATTACTCTTTGTTATGAGCATGGCGGTCCGATCAATTATGCAGATGCACTGCACGAAGATCGAAATTTTCTGGACAGGTGTCTGCAAAGTGAAACTTATGAAGAATGTTCCAAAGTAATCAGAGGACGGAGTTTTACGGCACTTTCCAGAAAGAAAATGGATGCATCGGAAGAAGAAAAGGAATTGGTAAAAAGCACCAGAAACCGAATGAAAAAAAGACTGGAAACATTGGAAAAGCAGTTTTTTTATTTGCCTTCGGATATTATTTTTCAGACAGAAAAAGCAGCAGATTCCTTAAAACAGGAATTGGTTGCACTGACCTTAGAATTTACCAGACGATTTTCGGAAAAGAAGAGAAAACGAAACATCGTGGATTTTTCGGATATCGAACATCTGGCACTGCAGATTCTGGTAGAAAAAAAGGACGGCTCCTATGTACCTACGGAAATTGCCAGATCTTATGGGGAGTATTTTGCCGAGATCATGATCGATGAATATCAGGACAGCAACATGGTACAGGAACTGATCTTAACCAGTGTTTCCAAGCAGTCTCTTGGGAAAAATAATCTCTTTATGGTAGGGGATGTGAAGCAGAGCATTTACCGGTTCCGTCAGGCAAGGCCGGAATTGTTTATGAAAAAGATGGAAACCTATACGTCAACCGACAGTGACTGTCAAAGGATCAGTCTGTCTAAAAACTTCCGCAGCAGAAAAGAAGTTTTGGAGACTGTTAATTTCCTGTTTGAACGGATCATGACCAAGGAACTTGGAAATATTGTATACGATCAGGAGGCAGCACTTTATCCGGGGGCTGAGTTTCCGGAACCGGAAGATCCGGAGGAGATCCAGCCGGAATTGCTGCTGTTGGATCTTTCTGAGCAGGATACGGGAGAAAATTTAGATAAAACAGAACTGGAAGCCCATATGGTGGCACAAAGGATTTTGGAACTGGAGAAAAATGCAAAAGTCATTGACAAAAAAAGCGGCAAGCCTCGTCCGGTGAAACGAAGTGACATCGTGATTTTGCTTCGTACGATGAGCAGTTGGAGCGATACTTTTTCCAGCGTTTTGGGAAGTTATGGAATTACAGCAGTGACAGGATCATCGACGGGATATTTTTCTGCAATGGAAATTCAGACGATATTAAATTATTTGAAAGTTTTAGATAATCAAAAACAGGATATTCCATTGACGGCAGTGCTCCATTCCCCAATCGGAAATCTGGATTCCTCAGAGATGGCAAAGATCAGAAGTGCTTATCCGGAAGTTCCGTATTATAAAGCCTGTGCGGAGTATCGTATTTCAGGAGAAGAAGAGGAGCTTCGAAAAAAACTGCAGACATTTTGGAAAATGACAGAGGAGCTGCGAAAGAAAGCAGAATATCTTCCAATCCATAAGTTGTTGTGGGAAATTTATGATAAAACTGCATATGAGCAGCTGGTTCGAATGCAGCCAAACGGAGCTGTCAGAGCAGAAAATCTTCAAATGCTGGTGCAGAAAGCCTTGGATTATGAGGCTACCAGTTATCGGGGATTGTTTAATTTCGTCCGATATATTGAAAGTCTGCAGAAATATGAAGTAGATTATGGAATTGCGGAAACGGGAACAGGGAATGAAAATGCGGTGCATATTATGAGTATTCACAAAAGCAAAGGCTTAGAATTTCCCATCGTATTTGTTTCCGGAATGTCCAAGCGTTTTAATAAACAGGATTCCAAAGAACGGATTGCCATTCATCCGGAACTGGGCTTGGGGTTAGATGCCATTGATCCGGAAAAACGAAAAAAAATGCCTACTTTACAGAAAAAAGTGATTCAGAAGCAGATTGAACTGGAAAGTTTAGGGGAAGAACTGCGAGTTCTTTATGTTGCATTGACCAGACCGAAAGAAAAGCTGATCATGACCGGCAGTTTAAAGGACGCCAGAAGTGTGATCGGAACTGTAAAACTGCAGAATCGGCTGTGCAGACGCGGAACATATGAAAGCCTGTGCGGCGGTCAGTCTTTTATGGACTGGATCATTCAGGTTTCCGCAGGAGAATTGGTTCCGTTCCGGCAGAAGATTGTAGATGTGGAAATGCTGGTAGGAAAGAAAGTAGAACAGGCAGTAACTGCAAAATATGATTATGAAGCAATGCGTATGAAAAAAACGGAAATCCCGGAAGATTTGAAACAACGTCTGGAATACCGATATCCATATGAAGATCAAACGGCAATTCCGGGGAAAGTTTCTGTATCAGAATTGAAAATGGCAGCGATGGAAGAAGAAGTTCAGGAAATGTTTGAAGAGCCGCAGATGGTACCGTATGTACCGGCATTTTTAAGAGAAGAACGTAAAGGAAGCGCAACAGAACGGGGAAATGCATACCATAAGTTGATGGAATGTATGGATCTGTCAGGAATCCGGCATTCCGAACAGGTAAAAGAACGTATCAAACAGCTGACAGAAAGCGGAAAACTGACACCGACTGCGGCAGAAACCATCAATGCATTTCAAATTTATCAGTTTTGTACCAGCAATCTCTGTCAAAGAATGCTGGTTGCAGAAAAGTCCGGAAAATTATATAAGGAACAGCCATTTGTGTTTGCACGACCTGCAAAAGAAATCAATGCAGAGTATGACAGTGAACAGGAAGTTCTGATTCAAGGAATTATGGATGCCTATTTTGAAGAAGACGGACAGTATGTGATTCTGGATTATAAAACAGACCATGTAAAAACCGGGGAAGAACTGGTGAGGCGATATGAAAAACAGCTGCAGCTGTACGGGCAGGCATTGGAGCAGATTACAGGAAAGAAAGTAAAAGAGCTGGTGCTCTATTCCTTCTGTCTTGGGAAAGAAATTGTTATTTAAGGAAATTGCGGGGGAAGAGGTATGAAGTATAGAAAGAAAATGGCAATTTTCATGGGAATCATTCCGTAAAAAATGCAGAAATCAGTATAAGACATTTTCATGAGAAGGTCTGGTATGAAAACGGGATCATCAGGTCATAATCTTAAAAAAAGTAAGGAGCCGGATTATGAAAGAAAAGAAGATTACCAGAGAAGGGATTCTGAAAATGGAAGGCGCAGAGCGGATGAAATATGAGATTGCAGAAGAAATGGGACTGCTGGATCAGGTCTTAGAAAAAGGATGGCGTTCCCTTTCCGCAAAAGAGACCGGAAAAATCGGCGGAATGATGACCAGCCGGAAAAGAGCAGAGGGAAGCAAAAAAGAAGAGTGAAATCGTTAAAAAAGCAACCGGGAAGAGCGGCAAATCCAGTTTTTTAGCATAACATGTAGCATGAATGATCAGAAATTGGAAAATTTGTTAAATCTTGCATTGGATGCAACCGAAAGTGAGCGGGTTCGTTCTGAAAGTTTGAATATAGGGTATGATACAGCGGAAAATACTTGGGAAGTCATCATTAAATATACCGGGAATCTGGACAATGTCCGCCGAATTGCAGAGGAAGTAACTGAGCTGTTCGGCGGATTTGCTGTTTTGAAAATTAAACAGCAAATGCTGGAATTTTTGACAGAAATTCCGCAGGTAACTTATGTGGAAAAACCGAAAGCCATCTATTTTGCACTGCAGAATGCAAGAGCAGCAGCTTGTATCACGAGGGTACAAAATGCTCCGAACGGATTGAATGGTCAGGGAATACTGTTTGCTTGTGTAGATTCGGGGGTGGATTATCGCCATCCGGATTTTCAAAACGAGGATGGTACGACAAGAATCCGTTATCTATGGGATCAGACGATTTCCGGTAATCCGCCAACGGGATACAGCCGCGGAACTGAGTATACCGCCCGGCAGATCAATGAAGCTTTGTCTGCAGAAACTGTGGAAGAAGGGCGGTGGTTGGTGCCGAGTGTGGATATTAGCGGACATGGAACCAGTGTGTTGGGGATTGGAGCCGGAAATGGACGAGGGAGCGGCGGAAGGCTTCGAGGAGTGGCGGCGGAAGCGGAACTGATCGTCGTAAAACTCGGCACACCGGGAACGAGTGGATTTCCAAGAACGATCGAACTGATGGAAGGAGTCGATTACTGCATCCGAAAAGCAGTGGAACTGCAGCAGGCGGTAGCAGTAAATCTCAGTTTCGGCAATAATTACGGAAATCATCGGGGCAGCAGTCTTCTGGAGTCCTATTTGGATACGGTAGCAGGAGTCGGTAAAAATGTGATCTGTGTAGGGATGGGAAATGAAGGGGTCGCAGGAGTGCATCAGTCTCTGGTATTTCGGGAAAATGAAACAGTTGTATCGGAATTTGCGATTGGGGAATACCAGCGATCTACTAATTTGCAATTGTGGAAATCTTATACGGATCAAATCCGAATTTATCTGGAAAGTCCTGATGGAACAAGGGCAGGCCCGATTGAAGAAACTTTGGGAACCCAGCGTTTTCGGCTGCAGGGGACGGAACTTTTGGTGTATTTTGGAACCCCGACTCCATATAGTGTACAGCAGGAAATCTATTTTGATTTTTTATCAGGGGAGCGGTACCTGCCAAGCGGCATCTGGAGAATCGTGATCGAGCCGGTTCGGATCGTATGGAATCTGGCAGATCTGTGGCTTCCTGTGTCAGAAACAGCAAATTCCCGCACCCGTTTTTTAAATCCGTCGGTGGAAGGAAGTTTTACTGTTCCGGCAGCAGCGTCAAATGTAATTTCAGCAGCAGCTTATGACAGTCTGACAGACAGCTATGCAGATTTTTCCGGCAGAGCATTTTCAGTGCTGCCATGGGCGGGCAAACCGGATCTGGCAGCTCCCGGAGTAGAAATTCAGGCGCCGGCTGTCGGCGGCGGATACCGGATTGTAACCGGAACTTCGTTTGCGACGCCATTTGTGACCGGAAGTGCAGCTCTGCTGATGGAATGGGGAATCGTCCGCGGTAATGATCCGTTTTTGTTTGGGAATAAGGTGAAAGCTTATCTTCGCAGAGGTGCAAGGGAACTTCCGGGATTTACACAAACGCCGAACAATCGGGTCGGGTATGGGGCGTTATGTTTGGAGCGGAGTCTGCCCCGTTGAATGCGCCTTTGAAAAGAGAGAAATCAGTTGACAGTGCCTGATTTGAATGTTAGATTGTAGGCAATGAAAAGCTTAAGTGCTTTTGCGGCGAGAGAGAGGAGCTACCCGTCCCGACTTTGCGGGCAATAGAAATACAAAGGTCGTCTCTGCCTATGGAATTATCATAGGACTGCTCCCGGAATTGCAATTCATAAAAAGAAAAGTTAAGCCTAGGTTTAGCAACCTGGGCATTTTTCTTTTATGGAAACTGAGTCAAAGCAATAATAATAAATATCAATGAATAAAAAAGCGGTTTGAAAGGAATTATTTATCTATTTTGTAACAGCCCCTTTTTCTCATTGTGGCGGAAAAATCTGAAGAAGTATACAAAAGTAACAGAAAACAAAGAGAAATAATAGAAAAAATAGTGTATAAGTACAATAAAAATCAGTTTAAAAAGGTTAAAAAAATAACAAAGTGTATAAATTTATAGATTTTTTGAAGAATTTTATATTTATTTTTAGCAAAAAAATGATAGAATTTACTTAGCAAATGGGCAGGGGACCCAAAATATAAGGAGGACTATATAATGAAAAAGAAAGTAGTTAGTATGCTTTTATGCTTAGCAATGAGTGCTGCATGTTTAGCAGGTTGTGGAAGTACAGAAACAGGATCTGACGTACAGACACCAGTAGAAGACACAGCTGATGGAGAAACAGTTGATGACGCTGAAGTAGAAACAAAAACTTACAAAGTTGGTGTTGCTATTTACAACTATGATGACAACTTCATGACATTATATCGTAATGAAATCGAAACTTATTTTGCAAGTCTTGAAACAGACGAAGTAAAATATGAACTTTCTATGGTAGATGGTAAAAACGATATGGCTACACAGACAAACCAGATCGATACATTTATCACACAGGGTATGGATGTTATCATCCTGAACTTAGTTCAGACATCATCAGCAGACGTTCTTATCGACAAGATCGTACAGGCTGATATCCCATTAGTACTGATCAACCGTGAACCACTTGCATACGATGCAGACGGAAACACACTTGACGAACAGTATGAAGGTATCTTAAACAACGCAAATGTTTGCTACGTAGGTGCAGACGCTCGTCAGTCTGGTACATTCCAGGGTGAAATCGTTCTTGGATTAGACAACAAAGGTGACGTTAACGGAGACGGTAAAGTTTCTTATGTTATGATCGAAGGTGACCCAGAAAACATCGATGCTCAGTATCGTACAGAATTCTCTATCAAAGCTCTTACAGATGCTGGTGTAGAAGTTGAATGTTTAGTAGATCAGGTTGGTAACTGGGATACAACAAAAGGTCAGGAAATCGCTGCATCTGCTCTTTCACAGTATGGCGATGACGTAGAAGTTATCTTCTGTAACAATGATGGTATGGCATTAGGTGCTGCTGCTGCAATCGAAGCTGCAGGACGTGTAGTTGGCGAAGATATCTACTTATTAGGTGTTGATGCTCTTGAACAGTGTCAGGAAATGGTTGCTAACGGAACTATGACAGGTACTGTATTAAATGACCACATTGGACAGTCACACAAAGCTGTTGATGTTGCTATTGACTGCTTAAACGGCAATGCAATCGACAATTATTACTGGGTTGACTACGTAATGATTAAATAATTAGGTCATAGATTGTAAGTGGACCGCGTAAGCGGTCCACTTTCTGATAGAGGAGGTATGCAATATGTCTGAGTACCGCTTGGAGATGAAAGGGGTTTGCAAATCCTTTCCAGGTGTTAAGGCTTTAGATCATGCACAGCTTCGCCTGCGTCCGGGTACTGTTCACGCTTTAATGGGTGAGAACGGTGCAGGTAAATCTACCTTGATGAAATGTATGTTTGGTATTTACAAAATGGACGAAGGAGAAATTTTCTTCGAAGGCAAAAAAGTGGAAATCGGCGATCCAATGGAAGCATTAAAAATGGGAATCGCCATGGTGCATCAGGAACTTCAGCCTATTCCGGCCCGTACAGTTGGTGAAAATATCTTTTTGGGTCGTTATCCAATGAAAAAAGCGTTGGGATTTATCCCAATCGTAGATCACAAAAAAATGTATGAAGACACCGAAGCATTATTGAAAAAAGTACGTATGGATTTTGATCCGCGACAGATGCTGGGTGAATTAAGTGTTTCACAGATGCAGTCAGTAGAAATTGCAAAAGCAGTTTCCGCAAACTGTAAGGTTCTGATTTTGGATGAACCAACTTCTTCTCTGACTCATAACGAGGTAGAGGCATTATTTAGAATCATTGACGATCTGAAACAGGAAGGTGTTTCTATCGTTTACATTTCTCATAAGATGGATGAAATCTTAAGAATCTCCGATGAAGTTACGATCATGCGTGACGGACAGTACATTGGAACATGGGAATCAAAAGGTTTGACAACAGATATGATCATTACCAAAATGGTAGGACGAGAATTAACAAATCTGTTCCCAACACGTGAAAATGTACCGGGAGAAGTTGTATTTGAAGTAGAAAACTTTACATCCATTAATCCTAAGAGTTTCCGTAATGTGAATTTCAAACTTCGTAAAGGTGAGATTCTCGGAGTCGGCGGTCTGGTTGGAGCGCAGCGAACAGAATTAATGGAAGGTTTGTTTGGTATCCGTTCTCATACGACCGGAACAATTAAATATAATGGAAAAGAATTAAAGATTCACAGACCAAAAGATGCGATCGATCAGGGTATTGCAATGCTTACAGAAGATCGTCGTGCGACAGGTATCTTAGGTGTTCTTTCTGTTGCAGATAACATTTCTGTAGCATCATTGAATCAGTATCTGGATTGGGGATTCTGCCTGAATAATAAAAAAATAGAACAATTAGTGCAGGATAATGTTGAAAAGATGAACATTAAAACACCATCCAGCAAGACTTTGATTCAGAGTCTTTCCGGTGGTAACCAGCAGAAGGTACTGATCGGACGCTGGCTTGCAAATAATCCGGATGTATTGATTCTGGATGAGCCGACAAGAGGTATCGACGTTGGTGCGAAATACGAAATCTACTGTATTATTGCTGAACTTGCAAAACAAGGTAAGAGTATCATTATGATTTCAAGTGAAATGGCAGAACTTATCGGTATGTCCGACCGTGTTATGGTTATGTGTGATGGACGTGTCACAGGATTTATTGATGGTAAGGATGCTACACAGGAGAATATTATGGAACTGGCTACACAGTTCGAATAATAAGGAGGAAAAAGAATTATGAATAACAAAAAATCTATTCCTCAGAGAGTAATGGATTATGTAAAAAATAATCCTATCGTAGTTCTGTTGACAGTTGTATGCGTAATTATCGGTTTTACTGTTGACAACTTTTTCTCATGGGGTAACTTCAATAACTTGACAATGAACACAGCCATCCGTTTCTTAATCGCGCTTGGTGTTTCAGGATGTCTGATCACAAAAGGTACAGACCTTTCCGCAGGTCGTCAGGTAGGTCTTTCTGCTTGCTTAACAGGTGTATTATTACAGCGTGCAAACTACACAGGACGTATGTTCCCGAACATGCCGGAATTTAACATGTGGCTGGTTCTGTTCATCGTATTAGTGATTGGTGCAGTAATCGGTATCATCAATGGTCTGATCGTTTCTAAATTAAACGTACCACCATTTATCGCAACACTTGGTACACAGACTATCATTTATGGTATCGCATTGATCTTTACAGATGCACAGCCAATCGGTGGTTTCCAGCAGGATTACATTAACTTCGTTAATGGTAAATTATTTGCAGTTGGAAGCTATCCTGGACTTCCATATCTGTTGATCATCGCATTTGTGATCGGTTTAATTTTCTGGTTCTTATACAATAAGACAACTCACGGAAAATATATGTATGCAATCGGCGGTAATGAAAATGCAGCAGAAGTTTCTGGTGTAAATACTGCAAAGAGCAAAATCTTAATCTTTATGATTGCTGGTATCATGTATGCACTTGCTGGTTATCTCCTTGCTGGTAAATCCGGTGGAGCTACTTCCAACATGGGTAACGGATATGAATTGGAAGCAATTGCAGGATGTACAATCGGTGGTGTATCTACCACAGGTGGTATCGGTACTGTAGGCGGAATCCTCGTCGGCGTACTTGTATTCGAACTTTTAAAGATCGTATTACAGTTCTTAGGCGTAAATCCATATTACAACTACATTGCACAGGGTCTCGTTATTGTTATCGCTGTAGCACTGGATATCCGTAAATATGTAAAGAAAAAATAAATAAAATTGAGATTTTTTGGCTCTCCGCATTCTGTGCGGAGAGCTTTTTGTGTTGCAAAGAACGTTTTGAAAATGTTTGCAGCATAAAATCCTTTGACTGTTACTATAAGATAGGATAAACTAAAAAAGTATAAGTTTGAATGCAAAGGAGAGGGGTTCGTTGAATTTATATAAAATGATATTAGTGGACGATGAAGAAGATGTCAGAGTTTCCATTGCGAAAAAGGTGGATTGGAATGCCCTTGGATTTGAAGTGATCGGTTCCGTCAGCAATGGAGAGGAAGCCTTGGAGCTGACAGAACATATGCATGTAGACGTTGTATTGACGGATATTAAGATGCCGTTTATGGATGGACTGCAGTTATGTGCAAAAGTAAAAGAAAATTATAAAAATACAAGAGTTGTATTATATTCCGGATTTGATGAATTTGAACTGGCCAGAGAAGCCATTCATCTGGAAGCAGAAGAGTATCTGCTGAAACCGATCGGAGCGAAAGATCTGGAAAACGTATTTCGCAGGATCAAGACGAATCTGGATCAGGAACTAGATGAGCGAAACAATCTAAAAAATCTGAATGATTATTATCAAAAAAGCCTTCCTTTAATGAGAGAACAGCTGTTGGCAGGTCTTCTGGATGGAAAATTTTCCAATGAACATGCCAAAAGAATGATTGAATCTTATGAGATGGATCTGATCTCGCCATTTTATTCTGTGGCGCTGTTAAAAAGAGATTCGCATAAAAAGACCGATGGATTTCAGGAAGACCAGCTTCGTATGATCTCCCAAATGAATCTTGCAAAGGAATATTTTGAGGACAATATCAAGTGTCATATATTTATGTATCTTGGAAATGTAGTGATCATTGCGCAGATGGAACAGGCAGATGAAATTCATCAGTTTGTGTATCATATGAATCAGGTGTGCAAAATGGGAGACAGAATGCTGGATATGGATTCTGATGCGGGAATTGGTTCGGTTTGTTCGGAGCTTTCACAGATTCACCGTTCCTATGAAGAAGCCAGAACAGCATTGGATTATCGTGTGCTTGGGGAAGAAAAAGGACAGGCAATCTATATCAACGATGTGGAGCCAAAGTCCAATAAAGTTGTATGGCATGAATGGACAGGCATACAGGAAATCATTCATTCCATGAAATTTGGTACGGAAGAAGAGCTGAAAGAGTCGATAGACTGCTTTATAGAGGAAATGAAGAGTGAAAATATGGTCACTGTTCAGCAGTTTCAGCTGGTATTCATGGAAATTTTAACAGAAATGATGAAATTGATGCGAAGCTATCAGTTAGATGCATCTGAAGTTTTTGGGAAAAATATCATGCCGTATCAGGAAGCAGAAAAAATACATTTGTTGGAAGAATTAGAAGAATGGCTGCAAAGTAAATGTTTCTGTATCTGGAAAATGATCCGTAATATCAGAACCAGTTCTACCAATGCACTGACGGATAAAGCGAAGGCGTATATTGAAGAATATTATATGAAAAGTGATCTGTCAGTAGAAGAATTGTGCAAGTATCTGAATGTAAGTACATCTTATTTTTCGACCATGTTCAAAAAAGAGATTGGAATGAGCTTTGTTTCTTATCTGACAAAAGTGCGGATGGAACATGCGGTTGACCTTTTAAATAATACAGAGGATAAGAGTTATGTCATTGCCTGGAAGGTAGGATATACAGAAGCAAATTATTTCAGTTACGTATTTAAGAAACAGTATGGGGTATCACCTTCCAAGTACCGTACAAAGAAGGAAAGCTAAGATGAAGTTCTTAAAGAGGTTTTATTGGAAATATAATTTCCGTGTTGTGATTGCTGTTTCTTTTACGGTGATTTCCATCATCGGAATGCTGTCCATTGGGATTATTTATTTTTCTACCTATACGAACAATTCCCAGCGGCAGATTGTGGAAGACAATACCCAGTTAGTCAGTCAGGTAGAAGTGAATCTGACCAACTATCTTCGAAATATGATGCGTATTTCGGATTCGCTGTATTATAATGTAATTAAAGATACGGATTTTGAATCCGATAATATTGACCGGGAAATGACACTTTTATATGAAGCAAACAGGGATAATCTGGTCAGTATTGCCTGTTTTGAAACCGATGGAACTTTGGTAGCCGCAGCGCCGGTAACTACGCTGAAAAGCCATGCATCGATTGCAGAACAGGAGTGGTTCGTGAGGGCATTGAAGAAACCGGAAAATCATCATTTTTCGTCTTCTCACGTACAAAATCTTTTTGTGGACAGTGATAACAGATATTATTGGGTCATTTCGCTGAGCCGCGGAATTGAGCTTACGAGAGATGGAAATACGACCAGCGGAATTTTGTTGGTCGATATGAATTTCAGTGGAATTGAGCATTTGTTTACGAAAGTAAATTCCAATGAATTAGGTTATATGTATCTGGTAGATCGGGAAGGGGAGATCGTATATCATCCAAAACAAAACCTGATCTATTCCCGGATTGCGAAAGAAAATAATATTGCGGCAGCAGAATACGACGACGGAACCCATATGGAGAAATTTCAAGGGGAAGAAAGGATCGTCATTGTAAAAACAGTAGGATATACCGGATGGAAGATTGTATCGGTAATTGAAAAGGAAAACCTGCATTTGAATAACATCAATGCGGTCTGGATGACGGTATTATCCATTGCAATCCTGATGCTGATCGTTATTAACCAGTGTATTTCCATTGTAGTAACCCGTCCGCTCCATAAACTGGAAAAATCGGTAAAACAGTTGGATCTGCAGTATCCGGATAAGATCTATGTCGGCGGTCCGGAGGAAATCAGGCATTTGGGGGAAACATTGCGGGCAATGGTATTCCAAATGAAGAAACTGATGGATGACAGAGTAAAAGAGCAGGAAGAAAAGAGAAAGAATGAGCTGGATGCGCTCCAGTCTCAAATTAATCCTCATTTTCTGTATAATACCTTAGATTCGATTGTTTGGATGATCGAATCCGAACGGTATGAAGAAGCGGTAGAAATGATCACGGCGCTTGCCAATCTGTTCCGAATCTCGTTAAGTCAGGGAAAAACGATCATAACAATCAAAGAAGAATTTCAGCATGCGCAAAATTACAGTAATATCCAAAAGATGCGGTTTAAGAATCAGTTTCAGGTGAACTTTCTTCTGGATGAAAAGCTGGAAAAATATCTGACCATTAAGCTGATCATTCAGCCGTTATTGGAAAATGCAATTTATTACGGAATGGAAGTTACAGACGGTGACGGGGAAATTCTGGTATCCGGATATGAGCTGGATGGTGACATTTATATCGATGTAGTCGATAATGGCATCGGTATGCCTCCGGAACAGGTGGAACGGCTGCTGACAGGAGAGCCATATAAAAGAAAACGTGGTTCAGGAATCGGACTGCGGAATGTAGACCGCCGTATCAAGCTGTATTTTGGCGAAAATTACGGTTTGAAGATAAAAAGTGAACCGGATGTAGGGACAAAAATTACGATTCATCTGCCGATGAAACTGGAGGTGCAGGATGGAAAATAAGAAAAAAGGCAGTGTTTTTAAAACAATGCTGTTCTGTCTCGCAATGATCGTTTTGGTATTGCTCAGTTTTTTTCAGGCAGTATTTGGAAATCAAAATGAACAGCCAAAGAAAAATATTTCTGTAGTGCTGTATTCAGCAGGAGACGGCGGCTGGGAATCTCTTGAGCAGGGGATTAAACAGGCTCAGAATGATTTTGCAGTCAATATAAACTATGTTGTGCTGTATAAAGACGGAAAAGCAGCAGAGCAGATGAAAGCCATTGAAAGAGAGGTTGCTGAAGGAGCAGAAGGCATTCTTGTGGCAGTGGAAAATGCAGAAAGATTTTATGATCTGTGGATGAATAAGAAATTCGATGTTCCAACAGTGTTTTTAGAAAGCGGATTTGAGGAAGCAGCCTTACCGACGATTTCAGCAGATAATTATGAGATGGGGAAAACACTGGGAGAACAGATTCTGCAGGACTTTTCCTGGAAAGAATGTCCGATCATTGCATTGGAATCCGGTGACACGTCCAGAAACAGTGTGGAACAAAGAGAACAGGGATTTTTAGAAAGTCTGAACGGAAAAGCATCGGTCATATCTATCGAAGAAGCAGAAAATGGAGAAGCAGCGGATGCCGTGGCAGCTCTGGATAAAGAATCACTTCTGGAAGTGGCGGATTCGGAAAATACATTTCTGGCGGATATGAAAAAATATGGAATTGGAAATACAGCATCGATCGTAGCTGCATTGGAACACCAGAAGATTGAAAAAATCGTTTTTCAAAATGAATTTAACATGGGATACATTGCAGTAGAAACATTGGTGGACAAAATCAATGGAATTGAGAAAAAAGAGATAGACAGCATTGACTTTTATTGTGTCGATGCAGAGGAAATCTATCATGTACCTTATGAACATTTGCTGTTTCCAATTGTAGAGTGAGGGGAAACTATGAAAAGGTGGATACTGGGAGCGTTTGGTCTGATCGCAGTCTGCAGTATAAGCTGTGGCTGCGGTAAAGAAGAAAATAAAGAAGAAAAGGTCGATAACCTGAAAATTGGAGTCAGTATTTACAGCGGTTATGATGCGTTTGTATCAGAGTTGATGGATGCAATGAAGGAACAGGCGGAAGAACTGGAACATAAATACGGAATTACAATCACCCTGGATATTCAGAATGCAGGAAATAATCAGGCAGAACAGAATGATCAGATGGATTATTTCATTGATAAAGAGTACGACCTGGTATGTATTAATCTGGTAGACAGAACTGATGCTTCTACGATCATTGAACGGGGAAAAAGTAATGGAATTCCGATCATATTTTTCAATCGGGAGCTGGTAGAAGATGATCTGAAACGATGGGATCAATTATATTATGTCGGTGCAGATGCATTTGAGTCAGGAATCATACAGGGAGAGCTGCTTCTGGAACGGCTGGAAAAAGATTTTGATTCTGTAGACAAGAATGGGGACGGCATCCTTCAATATGTCATGCTGGAAGGAGAAGCAGGGCATCAGGATTCGATCGTCCGTACTATGTATACGATCAATACCGTAACCGAAGCCGGTTATGAAGTTGAAAAGCTGGCAGATGAGATTGCAAACTGGAACCGGGATCAGGGAAAGACGAAGATGGTGCAGTGGCTGAAAGAATTTGGAGATAAGATTGAAGTCGTATTTTCCAATAATGACGGTATGGCATTGGGTGCGGTAGACGCATTGAAAGAAGCAGGATACTATGAAGATGAGAATCTGAAGCCGCCATTGGTTTTTGGCATTGACGGAATCGAGGCGGCGTTGGATGCCATTGAGAATGATTATATGCAGGGAACTGTAATGAATGATTCAGCCGGGCAGGCTGGCGGAATGCTGGAACTGGCATATTCGATCATATCGGGCAATGAACTGGATCCGGAATTCACATTGATCGATGGGAAATATATCCGTTTGCCGTATCAAAAGGGAGTAAAAGAATAATAAAGGATGGAATATGAAATGTTACAAGAGAAGAAACGAATTGATTCGTTACAAACGTTAAGAGCTGTCGGTTTTCTGGAAATCTTTCTGGGACACAGCGGAGTGTCTTTCTTTACCGGAGCTTTCGGCGTTTCGATGTTTGTTGTACTTTCCGGTTTTTGTGTGGCAATCAATTATCTGCCGAAAATCGAAAAGCAGGATGTATCTGTATTAGGGAATGCAAAATTTGCAGTTTCCAAGATCAAGAAACTTTATGCATTGCATTTGCTTATGCTGTTTTTGAAGTTTCTGTTCTCGAATATGCCACATTCCAGAAATGCCATTAAGCGTTTGTTGATGAACGTATTTCTGGTACAGTGCTGGAGTCCTTATATAGAGTCTTTTTTCTCTTATAATGGAGTTGCATGGTATTTGTCTACGTATTTGTTCCTGTGCTTTATGGCACCATGGATGATCCGGGCGATTTCTAAGATCAAAAAGAAAAAATGTGCAGCGATACTGGCATTTTCTATTTATGCAGTTATGAATCTGATCGGAATCTGGGTAAGTAAACGACCGCTGGCCTTTGGAGACAGCTTTGCTTATTGGGCAACCTATATTTTACCGTTTTATCGAATGCTTGATTTTACCTTAGGTGCACTTTTGGGATGGTTCTATCTGAACGGATCCGGACAGAAAGAGTGGAAGAAATCTACAGCGACCATTTTGGAACTTTTGACGATTGTGGCGTTTATTGTGGTCGTAAAGATCTTCCATAGAATCGAAGGTGTTTATAATGGAATCTGTTACAATGTACTGTTTGTTCCGGTTTCTCTTTGGTTGGTCGTGATCTTTGTAAAGAGCAAAGGTCTTTTGATGAAAGTTTTGGATCGTCCGTTGTTCCGTTGGATCGGGAACCTGTCCTCTTATACGTTTTTGATCCATCAGGTAGTCATTCATCGGATGATGGCAGTGCTGAACGGACGTTTTGAAGGCAAGCTTTACCGTTTGCTTCTGGTAGTATCCAGCTTCGTAATTTCCATGGCAGCAGCACAGCTGGCAGCGATGATCGTCAGTTTCAAAAAACAGAGAAAAATTACTGCTGCAGCCTGAATGCAGATCTGTAATTATTTTAGCCGTTTTTATAAAAAATCCCACGAATTTTAGTGGGATTTTTACTGTGTTTGTGTTATAATACTGCCTATTACTACGTAGAAGAAAAGGGGTAACTATGCAAAAAGAAAAAAGAAATTCATTTTCCGGATCTCTGGGATTTGTCATGGCTGCAGCGGGCAGTGCAGTGGGTCTTGGAAATATATGGAGATTTCCATATCTTGCGGCAAAAGACGGAGGGGGTCTTTTTCTTGTAATGTACATTGTTCTGGCATTGACGTTTGGGTTCACACTGTTGATCACAGAGATTGCCATTGGAAGAAAGACCAAGCAGAGTCCTTTGACTGCTTATCAGCAGCTGAATCAGAAATGGGGATTTTTAGGAGTTCTCTCCTGTATCATTCCTGCGATCATTTTGCCGTATTATTGTGCCATCGGAGGCTGGGTATTAAAATATTTTATTACATTTTTATCAGGATCTGGTGCGGCAGCAGCAGCTACCGAAGGATTTTTTACCGGATTTATCACATCCCAAGGGGAACCGGTTATCCTGATGGGAATCTTTCTGGTAGTTACAGCAGCAGTGGTGTATCTTGGTGTAAATCATGGAATTGAATCTTTTTCCAAGATTCTGATGCCGATTTTAATCGTGCTGGTAGTAGGAATTGCTGTATTTTCACTGACAGTCAGCTATACAGACGGAGAAGGTGTGACAAGAACCGGATGGGAAGGATTTAAAATTTATGTAATCCCTAATTTTGACGGACTGACGCTGAAAGGATTCTTTACCGTACTTCTGGATGCCATGGGACAGTCTTTCTACAGTCTAAGCATTGCCATGGGAATCCTGATTACCTATGGTTCTTATCTGAAAGATGAAGGAAACCTGTCAAAATCAGTAAATCAGATTGAAATCTTTGATACGCTGGTTGCTTTTCTGGCAGGGGTAATGATCATTCCGGCTGTTTATGTATTTCAGGGCAGAGCAGGAATGCAGGCTTCCGGTCCGAGTCTGATGTTTGTTTCTCTGCCGAAAGTATTTGCTGAGATGGGCGGTGCAGGACGATTTGTTGGATGTCTGTTTTTTGCCATGGTACTGTTTGCAGCGCTGACCAGCTCAATTTCTATTATGGAAGCTGTGTCCTCCAGTCTGATCGACCGCTTTGGATGGTCGCGTAATAAATCAGTCACTGCAGTACTGATTCTGGCAGTGCTTGGCGGACTTGCAGTATGCTTTGGATATAATCGATGGTACTTCGAACTGAAACTTCCAAACGGTACAACAGGACAGATTCTGGATGTGATGGATTATGTAAGCAATAATGTATTAATGCCGATCGTTGCCATTGCGACCTGCATCCTTGTGGGATGGATTTTGAAACCGAAAATGATCATTGAAGAAGTGACGAAAAATGGGGAAAAATTCGGAAGAAGAAATCTGTATGTTGTAATGCTGAAATACATTACACCGTTATTGCTTCTGGTGCTGCTTTTGAAAGCACTGGGCATCATTACATTTATCTAAAATCAAGCAAAATAAAAGAACAGAATTCCATGTTTGACGATGGAAATCTGTTCTTTTTTCTTTTATGAAAGATAGGTAATCTTACCTTCCTGAATGCCTTTGATGCCGAGTCCCGGTTCGGAGGAAACCGTAATGTCTTTTTCATTGAATACGGCACCGCCGATGATCGGATCTTCACTGCACAGCACCGGACCGTCCAGATCAATCTTTGTAATGATCTGTTTTGCACATGCCAGGTGAACCGCTGCATTTACGGAAATTTTTGCTTCCAGCATACAGCCGATCATACATTCTACGCCATAAACTTCTGCAGCAGTCGCAATCTTCAGACCGTTGTATAATCCGCCGCATTTCATAAGCTTGATGTTGATCATATCTGCAGCACGCATCTGAAGGATCTTAAATGCGTCTTCTACAGAAAATACGCTTTCGTCTGCCAGTACCGGCACATAGGAATGATCTGTAACGTATTTTAAGCCGTCGATGTCATGTCCTTTGACAGGCTGTTCTACGAATTCGATGTCCAGACCCCGATCCTGCATGCCGTTTAAGATACGAACCGCTTCTTTTGGAGTCCATCCCTGATTTGCATCAATTCGGATTAAAGTAGACTTTGGAACTGCTTCACGGATTGCAGAAAGGCGGGCAATGTCTTTTTCAGATTCTTTTCCGACTTTTACTTTCAGACAATCATAGCCACGGGCAATGGCATCTGCGGCATCTTTTGCCATCGTTTCCGGATCGTTTACGCTGATGGTAATGTCGGTTGTAATCGATTTTTTGGAACCGCCCATCAGTTTGTAGACAGGAATTTTATATAACTGTCCATACAGATCCCACAATGCCATATCGATGGCAGCCTTTGCACTGGTATTTTTTACCATGCAGTTCTGAACGGAGATCATCAGATTTTCGAAATCATCGACCTCTTTTCCAATGATCGCTTTTGAAAGATGGTCTTTGATAGCACCGATGATGCCGCCGGTTGTATCACCTGTGATCACACCGGTAGGCGGTGCTTCACCATATCCTACAGCCCCTGTATCTGTATGAATTTCTACTACCACATCTTCTACACTGTTGACTGTACGAAGTGCTGTTTTAAACGGCACGTGCAGCGGTACAGAGATCATTCCGATTTTAACTTCTGTAATTTTCATAACTTCTGTTCTCCTTGCTATTTTTTATGACAAATATCTTGCTAGATCTATTTGTTTTATGGTATTATTGTATCATTGTACACAATCTTTATGGATTTTGTAAAGAAGATTGTGCAAAAAATTATAATACAGGAGGGATCAAACATGATCACAAACGGATTTACCTACATTGCGGTTCTGATCTTTTTAGCTGCAATGCTCGTGTGGTTACAGAAATATACCAAAGCTAAATTCTTTGATTTCGTACCACCAATTGTATTATTGTATCTGATTACAATGATTTTATGTACCTGTCAGGTCTGGGATATGGAAGCAACCAAACCTGCTTATTCTGCATTAAAAAATAATATTTTATATGCAATGATTTTCCTGATGCTGCTTCGCTGCGACATTCGTAAGATTTTGAAACTGGGACCAAAAATGCTGGGCGGTTTCTTTGCGGCATCGGTTTCTATCGGACTTGGATTTATCATCACTTATGCACTGCTTCATACACAGCTTGGATCAGAGGCGTGGAAAGCATTGGGAGCACTTTGCGGAAGCTGGATGGGCGGTTCCGGAAATATGATCGCTGTACAGGCAGCGTTTGATATCGGAGAAGCAGATATGGCATACGCTCTGGTAGTAGATTCTATCGACTATTCCATCTGGGTAATGTTCTTACTTTGGGCGATCAATCTTGCACCAAAATTCAATAAATGGACAAAAGCTGATACCAGCGCGCTGGATGAAGTATCCAAACGTCTGGAAGAAGATGCGAAAGCAAACGACAAAAAGATTACATTTGTGGATCTGATTTTCCTTTTAGGTTTAGCACTGGTAATCTCAGCCGTAGGTCAAAATGTAGGTGTTGCGATCAATACAGCAGCTCCTTGGCTGGACAAAGCAACATGGACTGTTCTTTTCGTAACGATTGCCGGTCTGGTTGGTGCAGTTACACCAATCGGAAAAATGGCTGGAACACAGGAACTTTCCAACGTAATGCTCTACTGTGTTGTAGCACTGTTAGCATCCCGTGCAAGTTTCTTAGAACTTTCCGATGCACCGCTCTGGATCGCTGCAGGATTTATGATCCTGATCATTCACGGTGTTCTGCTGGTAATCTTTGCAAAAATCTTTAAATTGGATATGTTTACTTGCGGAGTTGCTTCTCTGGCCAATATCGGCGGTTCTGCTTCCGCTCCAATCTTAGCAGGCGCTTACAGCGGTTCTTTAGTTCCGGTTGGAGTCCTCATGGCTCTGATGGGATATGTAATCGGTACCGGCGGGGGAATTCTGGTAGCGAATATCATGTCCATGTTTGCATAGCAGAGGGATTGGCTGGAATGTGATAACAGCAAAAAAAAGAATCTTGTGAAATGAAAAGGCGTGACCAAAACGGTCACGCCTTTATTTTTTAGATGGATGGTTGATAAGCAAGTACTGCTTTTACGAATTCCCAGACTCTTGCGATGGAAGAGATGGAAGCTCGTTCTTTGATGGTGTGGATCTCTTTTAAGTTTGGTCCGATGGAGATACAGTCCAGTCCCGGAATCTTTTCAGAAAGGATTCCGCATTCCAGGCCTGCATGAATGGTCACTACCTGCGGTTTTTCTCCATACAGTTTTTCATAAACTTCGATACACTGATCACGGAATGCAGATTCCCGTGCCAGCGGCCACGCCGGATATTCACCGGATTTGGATACGCTGCCGCCTAAAAATTCGGTAAAGAGCGTTACTTTTTCGATGATATATGCTTTTGCAGAAGCAACAGAGCTTCGGATCGAAAAGCATAACTGCAGATTTTCTTCTGTCAAAGATACGACACCCAGATTCAGGGAGGTTTCCACCAGTCCCGGAAGGTCGATGCACATAGACTGAACACCGTTTGGCATCAGATTCAATGCTGTAATCAATTTGGAACCGGAATCAGCAGTCAGAACCGGAAGTTTGGCATCACCGGAAACGGTCATGAGGAGGACTGCATCCGGATCGGCAGCAGCATATTCTGCTTTGATCTGTGCATTAAATGCAGCCAGTGCCTCTTCCGCAGCGGAACGCTGATCTTCTGAAATCATCAGGGAAAAGCCGGCATCTTTTGGGATTACATTTTCCTTTACGCCGCCCTGAAAAGTAATGATGCTGAAATCACAGACATTTTTTAAAGCCATAAGAAAACGTCCTGCCAGTACATTGGCATTGGCCAAACCGTTGTTGATCTCAATACCGGAATGTCCGCCTAAAATACCGTGAAAACGGAAATCCAGACGAAGACCGGAAGCAGAGCATCTGCTGACCGGAATATCGGACTGAACACGAATACCGCCGGCGCATCCAACGGTAAATATTCCTTCTTCTTCGGAATCAATGTTTAACAGACGTTTGGCACGGCAGCAGGAAAGATCGATTCCGGAAGCCCCTAAAAGTCCTACTTCTTCGGAAACAGTGAATACCACTTCCAAACGTGGATGCGGGATTTCATCAGAATCTAAGATTGCCAGTCCGTAAGCGACTGCAATACCGTCATCTCCCCCTAACGTAGTTCCGTCTGCATGGATCCAATCTCCGTCAATGCAAAGACGCAGTCCGTCTTTTTCTAAATCAAGGTCACAGTCAGGTGCTTTGTCCCCTACCATGTCCAAATGCCCCTGCAAGATGATCGGTTCTACGTTTTCATAACCTTTGGTTGCTTCGGCAATGATGATTATATTTCCAAGCTCGTCCTGTTCATAATATAAATTTCGTTCTTTTGCAAAAGCGACACAGTAGTCACTTAACTGTTTTTCGTGAAAAGAGGTATGTGGAATGCTGCAGATTTCTTCGAAAAAATGAAACACAGCAGCAGGTTCCAGATTGTTTAATACATTCATTTGATAGATCCCTTCAATTCTATTTGTTTTCTACTTTTTCCAGTCTGGAAAATACCATATCATATCCGTCACAGCCGTAATTTAAAGAACGGTTGACGCGGCTGATGGTTGCAGTGGAAGCACCGGTCTTTTCTGCAATCTCAAGATAAGTTCTTTTTTCTCTCAGCATTTTTGCTACTTCATAGCGCTGGGAAAGAGAGAGCAGTTCGTTGATGGTGCATACATCCTGAAAAAAGGTATAGCATTCTTCTTTATCTTTTAGGGTAAGAATGGCATCAAAAAGATGGTCTACAGCTTCTGTTTTTACAGTTTTACTCATAATTGTTCTCCTTTATTATAACGATTTACGTATTTTTTTAAATAATCTGCATCCTGATTTACGATCAGGTGTTCCGGAAACTTCACTTTTGCCAGAAGTGCAGCGGCTTTGTCGTGATTTCCTACCTCATGATCGATGTGGGCATCACTGCCGATCACAATGGGAACTTCGTACTCAGCACAAAGGGCTAAAAGTTCGATATCCAGCGGTTCTGCATTCACTCTGGAACCGCCTTCTGTTAAAGAAGAATTGTTCAGCTCCAGCAAAGTGTGATATTCTTTGGCGGCAAGAACCACTTCTTTATAATCCACAGGATAACGCCTGTCATCCGGATGACCGATGATATTGATCAGCGGATTTTTCATTGCATTGATATAGGCATTGGTATTTTCCTTTAAGGTGCCTGGTTTCATGCAGGGAGTATGGAGACTTGCAATGGTAATGTCAAGTTTCCGCAGCGTAGATTCGGGAAGATCGACCGTACCGTCAGCATCCAGAATATTTAATTCTGCTCCTAAAAGCAGATCAACACCGTACATCTGCCGTTCTACGATCCGAAGATTTCGAAAATAGAATTCGTGACAGCTGCCGGGCATATTTGGTGCATGCTCAGTGATCCCCAGAATTTTCAATCCCCTTTGGCTGGCGGCATAAGCCATCTCACGAAGTGTGCTGTAAGCGTGGCCGCTTGCCAAAGTATGGGTATGGGTGTCTAAAACATAATTCATGTCAAATTCCTTATAATTTCATACTTTAATACGTTACATTATAAAATATAGAATCCCACATTGCAAGCCTTTTCGAGAATATTAAGAAATGCAGGATGGAATTCCCTTTTCCGTTAGAAAGAAGATTGATAACCGAACATACGTGTGGTATACTGAAAAATACAAATAAGCTGATCATAACAGAGAGGATAATTTATGAGTATTTATGATACATTAAATGATAGACAAAAAGAAGCGGTATTATGCACGGAAGGCCCGCTGCTGATCCTTGCAGGTGCAGGTTCCGGAAAGACCAGGGTGCTGACGCACAGGATTGCATACCTGATTGAGGAATGCGGTGTCAATCCGTGGAACATTCTGGCAATTACCTTTACCAACAAAGCGGCAGGAGAGATGCGGGAACGTGTGGATCAGATTGTAGAGTTTGGAAGTGAGGCGGTCTGGGTATCTACGTTTCATTCTACCTGTGTACGGATCTTAAGACGATACATTGATTATTTAGGATATGATACGAATTTTACGATCTATGACGCAGATGACCAGAAAACAGTTATGAAATCGGTGATCCGCAGTATGAATCTGGATCCGAAGATTTATAAAGAAAAGACTTTTTTAAATGTGATCTCCCATGCGAAAGATGAGCTGATCTCGCCGGAAGAATTTCTTCTGAATGCAGGGGAAGATTATAAGATGAAGTTATTCGGACGTGCCTATCTGGAATATCAAAAAGCACTGAAGAAAAATAATGCATTGGATTTTGATGATCTGATCGTGAAAACAGTAGAGCTTTTTAGAGCGCATCCGGACATACTGGATCGTTATCAGGAACGTTTCCGATATATTATGATAGATGAGTATCAGGATACCAATACCGCACAGTTTCAGTTTGTACGTCTTTTGGCAGAAAAATATCAGAATTTGTGTGTTGTAGGTGATGATGATCAGTCTATTTACAAATTCCGTGGGGCCAACATTGGAAATATCTTAAATTTTGAACAGGTATTCCCGGAGGCGAAAGTAATCAAGCTGGAACAGAATTACCGTTCGACAGGAAATATTCTGAATGCGGCAAATGCAGTAATCGCAAATAATAAGGGAAGAAAATCCAAACGATTGTGGACAGAAAAAGAGGACGGCGAGGGAATTTATTTCCGTCAATTCCACAATGGATTTGAGGAAGCAGAATACATTGCAGAGCAGATCCGAAAAAGTGTCCGACAGTCCGACAGCCGATATCAGGATCATGCAGTTCTTTATCGTACCAATGCCCAGTCCCGTCTGTTTGAAGAACAGTTTATCCGTAATAACATTCCGTACCGCTTGATCGGTGGGATCAATTTCTATGGAAGAAAAGAAATCAAAGATATTTTAGCTTATTTAAAGACCATTGATAATGCAGTGGATGATCTGGCGGTAAAAAGGATCATTAATATTCCGAAACGTGGAATCGGGCAGACCACACAGGATAAGGTTCAGGAGTTTGCAGATACTCATGAAATGAGCTTTTTTGAGGTGCTTGCCAATGCGGAGGGCGTGCCGCAGCTGGGCAGAAGTGTACCGAAACTGAAAAATTTTGCACTTCTGATTCAATCATTCCGTGCCAAAGCAGAAGAATTGTCCGTGACAGAACTGATCGAAGATATTCTGGAAGTGACCGGTTATAAAAAAGAGCTGGAAGCAGAAGGAACCGATGAAGCAAAGGCACGACTGGAAAACATTGATGAATTGATCACAAAAGCAGCTTCTTTTGAAGAAAACTATGAAGAGGAAAAACCACCTCTTTCTGCCTTTTTGGAAGAAGTAGCACTGGTTGCGGATATTGACAGCATGGAAGATGATGAAAACCGTGTGCTTTTGATGACATTCCATAGTGCCAAAGGATTGGAGTTTCCGTATGTGTATCTGGCAGGTCTGGAAGATGGCCTGTTTCCGAGCTATATGTCTATCGCAGCAGATGATCCGGAAGCAGAGATTGAAGAAGAACGCCGTCTTTGCTATGTAGGGATTACGAGAGCCATGAAAAAACTGACAATGACTGCAGCAAGAATGCGTATGATCCGCGGTGAGAATCAGTTTAATCAGGTATCCCGTTTTATGAAAGAAGTGCCGGAAAAATATCTTCAGAGAGGATGCGAAGTCAGAAAAGAGAAAACAGTGGAACTTCCGAAAACGGAGTCCTGGATGGAAAGAAAAAAAACATTTCGGGAAAAACCAAAAGCGGTACAGCAGTTTACTGTCACGAAAGCAGACAGTCTGGAATATACTGTGGGTGACAGAGTACAGCATATAAAATTCGGAAAAGGAACGGTTGCCGGAATTACAGAAGGCGGCAGAGATTACGAAGTCGCGGTTGATTTTGACGGATGCGGACGGAAGAAAATGTTTGCCTCCTTTGCAAAATTAAAAAAGATCAGCGATTAGAGAAAACGGAAAAGAACAGAAACGAAAAATTTATAAAATAGCTATAAAATATTTTGTATTCGCTAGTAAAAAGAAGTGTTTTGTGGTATCATATGAGAAATGAATCGCAGAATCCGGTAGAAATCAGAATTCTGTAAAAGTGAAACAGGGAGGTCTTGTCATATGAGCAAAGTAGAAGAATTAGCAGCAAAGATCCTTAAAAAAGAAGAAGCAAAAGAAAAGAAATGTAATCTGGTAATCTGTATTGCAGGTGCAGTTTTAGTCATTGCAGCGGTTGCAGGAATCGTGTATGCAGTATATCGTTTCGTTAAACCGGATTATCTGGAAGATTATGAAGATGAGATCGATGATGACTTCGATTGTTATGACGACGAAGATTTCTTTGATGATGAAGATGACGAAACAGACGATTTAGTAGACGATACAATAGAATAAAAAATCAGGGGCTGTCCTCAAAAAAGGACAGCTCGTTTTGTTCTATGGGACACCATAGTTTACAAGGTGATTGAAAACAGGGGAAAAGGATAAGAGAAAAGATGAAAAAAGGACAGGTTTGTGAAGGCGTGGTAGAGTATGTAGCCTTCCCTAATAAAGGTGTTTTAACTATTGAAGATGAAAAAGTGATCGTAAAGCATGCCTTGGCAGGACAGAAGATCAGTCTCTCGATCACAAAAAAGAGAAAAGGAAAATGTGAAGGAAGACTGTTGGAAATTTTAGAAAAATCTCCGGCAGAAACGGAATCCCCATGTCCGCATTACGGCATCTGCGGCGGCTGTGAGTTCCAGACCCTGCCTTATGAAGAACAGCTGAAAATGAAAGAAGCACAGGTACGTGCCTTACTGGAACCGGTCTGTCCGGAAATTCCATTTGAAGGAATCATTCCAAGTCCGGTACATACAGAATACCGCAATAAAATGGAATTCTCTTTTGGAGATGCTTATAAAGGAGGTCCTCTCTCTCTGGGAATGCATAAGAGAGGCGGTTTTTATGATATCGTAGAAGTGGAGAACTGCCAGATTGTAGATCAGGATTTCAGATTGATCCTGACAGCCACACTGGAACATTTCCGCGAAGCAGAAGTTCCGTTTTTCCAGAAAATGCGCCATGAAGGATATCTGCGTCACTTACTGGTCAGAAAAGCGGTCAAAACACAGGAAATTTTAGTGGATCTGGTAACCAGTACACAGATGGAAGTGGATCTGCAGCCATGGGTGGAAAAGCTTTTGGCACTTCCGATCCAGGGAAAATTTGCCGGAATCCTGCATACGAAAAATGACAGTCTGGCAGATGTGGTGCAGAATGACGGTACCGATATTTTATATGGTCAGGATTTCTTTTATGAAGAACTGTTAGGACTGAAGTTTAAAATTTCTCCGTTCTCTTTCTTCCAGACCAATTCTCTGGGAGCAGAGGTACTTTATTCCAAAGCAAGAGAATATATTGGCAGTACCAAAGACCAGATCGTGTTTGACCTGTACAGCGGAACCGGTACGATCGCACAGATTCTGGCAGCCGTATCGAAAAAAGTAGTAGGTGTGGAGATCATCGAGGAAGCTGTAGAAGCAGCAAAAGTAAATGCAAAACTGAACGGACTGGAAAACTGCGAGTTTCTGGCCGGTGATGTGCTGAAAGTTCTGGACACCATCGAAGAAAAACCGGACTTTATCGTACTGGATCCGCCAAGAGACGGCATTCATCCGAAGGCATTGGAGAAGATCATTCACTATGGTGTAGATCGTATGATCTATATTTCCTGTAAACCGACTTCGTTAGCGAGAGATCTGGTAACATTACAGGAGCGTGGATATCAGGTAGAAAAATGCTGCTGCGTAGATATGTTCCCGAACACAGGAAATGTCGAGACGGTGTGCCTTTTATCTAAATGTTAAATCGGCAGCATCGGTGCCGGAGAATACCAGATGAAAAACCAGTGCGGCATTGAGTGAATGAATATATTAAGATCAAAAGGAATGTGGGTAAAAATACTGACATTCCTTTTTTATTGAAAAAATCCTTGACTCTGCATTGATTATGGAGTTTATTATTTTATTTATAGACAGAGGAGGAAGTTTGTTATGGAAAAAAATTTAACCAGCGGCAGTGTATGGAAAAATATCCTGATCTTTTCGTTGCCGTATTTGTTCTCGTATTTACTTCAGACGCTTTATGGAATGGCAGACCTTTATATTATCGGACAATTTGGTACCGTTGCACAGACCACAGCCGTTTCCATCGGTTCTCAGGTCATGCATATGCTGACAGTGATGATCGTGGGACTTGCCATGGGGGCGACCGTATTTATCGGTCAGTCTATCGGCGCAGAAGATCAAAAGAAGGCTGCCATCGGAATTGGGAATACAGTAACGATTTTTATGGCAGTGGCGGCAGTATTGGCATTGCTGTTAGTATTGTTTGTAGATCCGATCACGGCAGTGATGTCTACGCCAGCAGATGCAGTTGCAGGGACAAAAGCGTATCTGACCATCTGCTTTATCGGAATTCCGTTTATTACTGCTTATAATGTGCTCAGTGCAATATTTCGTGGAATGGGAGATTCGAAAAGTCCCATGTATTTTATCGCCATTGCATGTGCTGCCAATATCATATTAGATTATATTTTTATGGGAATCTTTCATCTGGGTCCGGCAGGGGCAGCGCTGGGAACCACATTGTCACAGGCAATCAGTGTCGCAGTGTCTTTGGGAATGATTTTAAAGAAAAATACCGGGATTCATTTGTCAAAAAGGGATTTTCAACCGAACCGTACAGCAATGGGCAGTATTTTAAAGATTGGTGTTCCGGTAGCACTTCAGGATGGATTGATCCAGATCGCATTTATCATTATCACCATCATTGCCAATCATCGTGGATTAAATGATTCGGCCGCAGTAGGTATTGTGGAAAAAGTGATCAGTTTCCTGTTTCTTGTGCCTTCTTCCCTGCTTTCTACCGTATCTGCACTTGGAGCACAGAATATCGGAGCCGGAAAACCGAAACGTGCGATTGAAACGCTCCGTTATGCGGTGATCCTTGCGGTTGGATTTGGCTGTGTTGTGGCAGTGACGATGCAGTTTGTGGCAGAACCGGTAGTGGGACTGTTTACAGATACAGCGACGGCGGAAGGAATGGAAGTAGTCAGATTGGGCGGTCAGTATTTACGCGGATATGTATGGGACTGTATTTTCGCAGGAATCCATTTCTGTTTCAGCGGATATTTCTGTGCCATCGGAAGATCAGAACTTTCCTTTTTACATAATATCATTGCAATTATGCTGATGCGGATTCCGGGAGTGTATCTGACTTCGACAATGTTTCCGGACAGTTTATTTCCAATGGGACTTGCAACTTCGTCAGGATCAGTCATTTCTGTATTCATTTGTTTGATCGCATTTTCGGTATTGATGCAAAAAGATAAATAAGAAACTTTATTTTAATATATTTTTAAGTTTTTCTAAAGTGCATTCCCATGGATTGTTCCACATGCTAAAATACAAGTAATAACGAACCGTTTTAGAAAGGAGCTGCGTGGGAATGAAAAAGAAAATGACAGTAACGGCATTGTTTATAGTTAGTTTATTGCCCATGCTTTTGAATCAGTATGGCGGTAAGAAAGGGGTTCAGGAAATCACAGGTTTGATCAATTTATGGAATCCGATAGGGATTGTATCGGTTGTTTTATTTGTAATCGGTGTATGGGTTCCTTTCAGAAAACGGATGATTGGAACGTTTTTAGGAGCCTTAGGAACCATTGGTATCGTGTTTTCCGAAGTATACAAGTTTTTTACATGGCACATCATGACGATTACAGGTGAAATAAACTTACAGAACAGCATCCGGTGGGCATTTCCAGAATTTTATATAGGGTTAGCTGCATCCATAGCGATGGTGATTGTTTATTTCATCTATGTCATCTATGAAAAAGTGGAACGTATTCGTAGTTCATAAGTTTTTATAAAAATCAGCCGATTCCTTTTACGAGGGTCGGTTGTTTTTTTGTTGAGAGCGGTTCTTAAGAAATTCTTTCGTTGACGTCAACAGTCTAACGTAGTAGACTAAAAATATAAAAGTCTAATAAGTTAGACAGGTGAAAGGAGGAATGAGAATGCCAAAGATTTTTGAGAGTGAATACAGATTCTGCCTGATCTTATGGGAACAGGAGCCGGTAACTACCGTACAGTTGGTAAAGTTGTGTCAGGAGCAGCTTGGCTGGAAGCGGACAACCACTTATACCGTGATCAAGCGTCTTGGAGAACGAGAGGTTCTGAAAAATGATCAGGGAATGATCACATCCCTTATTTCTAAAGAGGAAGCACAGGTAAGTGAGATTGAAGAACTGGTGGAAAAGAAGTTTGAAGGTTCTTTGCCTGCGTTTATTGCAGCTTTTACCAAACATCAGAAAATGTCAGAAAAGGAGCTGGATGAAGTGCAGCAGATGATCGATCGAATCAGGAAAGGAGGCGGATCATGACCGTACTTTTTACGAAAATTTTAAGCAGGAGTCTGTCGGCAGGCTGGATCGTTCTGGTGGTGCTGCTGTTAAGAGGTCTTTTTCCGAAAGCACCGAAATGGTTCCGTGTGGTATTGTGGGGAATCGTCGGACTGCGGCTGATCTGCCCGTTTTCTTTGGAAAGCTCTTTTTCTTTAATGCCGGAATCACTGGGCAGCGGTGCTGTGATCGAAGCGTGGAAAGATGATTATGTAGGACAGGTACAAATACATCATGATTCGTCGCAGATTTATGATGCGGCAGTTGCAGAGGGCAGAAAACCGATTTCTTCCGGTGAGAATGGGTTTTATGTGGTAACCAAAGCAGACCGGTTAGAGGAGCCGTCCACTATAGAGACAACCCTCCTTCCTGTTTGTGCGCGGGTATGGATTCTGGGGATGCTGTGCCTGTTTTTGTACAGCGGTTGGACTGGGATGAAGCTGCATCGAAAAGTTGCAGCAGCAGTGCGGTATCAGGGATGTGTGTTTCAAAGTGAGCAGGTAAATTCTCCTTTTGTATCCGGAATCTGTCATCCGAAGATTTATGTGCCTTTTGATGTGCAGGAAGAAGCATTGGACTATATCATTGCTCATGAAAAGTCTCATATCCAAAGAAAGGATCATTGGTGGAAACCGTTGGGATTTCTTCTGCTGTCGGTGTATTGGTTTCATCCCTTGTTATGGCTGGCATATGTACTGTTCTGTCGGGATCTGGAGCTTGCCTGTGATGAAAAAGTGATCCGTCATCTGGATCAAGGACAAAAAGCGGATTATTCTCAGGTACTTTTAAACTGCAGCGTTCCTGGAGAAAGGATTGCAGCCGGACCGCTGGCGTTCGGAGAAATTCGAGTGAAAGAAAGGGTAAAAGCAGTGATGAATTATAAAAAGCCTGCCTGGTGGGCAATGATTGCAGCAGTGCTGACTGTTGTGATCGTAGCAGTTTGTTTTTTGACCAATCCGAAAAAAGGGGCTTATGATATCAAAATTGTCATACCGGCAGGAAGTCAGGAAAAAATCGTATATTCGGAAGAAGAGATTTCACCGTGGAAAAATGAAATTTTCCTTTCCGCGGGAGAAGGTCTTGGAGATACGGAAGTGTCTTTGAAACCGGTGGAAGCAAAAGAAGAAAATGCCTACGATACCCCTGTATATCTTACCCATGGGATGCCGGTAAAAATGAAGGCAGAGAAGGGAAGATGGTTTCAGATCGGTGTCAATGTGCAGAATCCTACAGAGAACGATCGGGTTGTTTTTGTTCATGTGGAAAATGTGGAAGTCCGCATTGCGGATTCAGCAGCAAAATCTTTAGAACCATACAGAACAGATTATATCGGAGATGACTCGAAGATACAGACGGATTGGAGAAAATTGGAAGAAGTGATCTCTGCTGCGATTTTGGAAAATGAGAAACAGAATGCGAAAGAAGGTACCATTCGGATTGAGAGCCATGTGATGCTGGCAAATGAAATCAGGAACGGTGCAGATCGGGATACGGCAGAAGAAGAAACGGTGTATCTTCTGGTGTTGATGCGAACTTATGAGATGTATGATTCGGAAGTGATTCAGGTAGTCGGTGAAAGCTGCGTTCCTACGGCCATTACATTTTCTATCAGTGAATCGGGTGAATATTTGTTGAAGGACTATTGGGAACCGAGAGATGGAGGCTATTATACAGAAGATGTCCGGGAAAAATTTCCGGGAGTATCGGCAGAAAATGCTTTGAATGAGCAGATCTATTTAGCACAACTGCAGGCGGAATCTTATGATAAAGCCATGGCGTGCTTTGAGATTAGAGGCAGTCTGAAAGACGGGATTGAAACACTGTTAGAAACCGTGTGCAGTTCGCCAAAAGAAGTATCCTCTGCAGAGGAGCGGATTCAGGCACATCTGCAGGAATATAAAGAATTATTGAGCTATGAAGAATATACGCTTCGCTATTGCTTTACCGAGTTTTTAAAAGGCGGTCAGACCGATCTGCGAGGAACAGTAATGGAACAGCTTTGTATGGACATTATGGACGGCTGGGGAATTCCGCATCACGATGTACTGTACGAGACCGGTCAGGACTGGTTTGATACGTTTTTAGAAAATACGAAGAATCTGGCAACGCAGTATGGAACCGAAGAATTAGAAAAGAATGCGCCGGCTTCCTGGATCTTATGGAACCTTATAGAATCTTAAGAAACCTTTGTAAAAGGCTGTTGTCAATAAAAGAAAAATGGGGTATAATCGCTACAGAAAACAAATGAAATCATTTATACATCGTTGGAGGAAAATATGGAAAATGTATTTATTATGGATCACCCATTGATCCAGCATAAAATTTCTATGCTTAGAAACAAAGCAACAGGAACCAATGAATTCAGAAAACTGATCGAAGAGATTTCTATCCTTATGGGTTATGAAGCATTAAGAGATCTTCCGGTAGAAGACGTAGAAGTGGAAACTCCGCTGGAAACCTGCATGAGCCCAATGATCGCTGGAAAGAAACTTGCAGTTGTTCCAATCCTTCGTGCAGGACTTGGTATGGTAAACGGTATCACTACTCTGGTACCATCTGCAAAGATCGGTCACATTGGTCTTTACAGAGATCCTGAAACACATGAACCACACGAATATTACTGCAAACTTCCAGATCCGATCGATCAGCGTCTCATCGTTGTAACAGATCCAATGCTGGCAACAGGCGGTTCTGCAATCGCAGCAGTAGATTTTATCAAACAGCATGGCGGAAAGAACATCAAATGTATGTTCATCATCGCAGCTCCGGAAGGATTAGAAAAATTCCATGAAGCACATCCGGACGTACAGGTTTATCTTGGACATTTAGATCGTGAATTAAATGACCATGCATACATCTGCCCGGGTCTTGGTGATGCCGGAGACCGTATTTTCGGTACCAGATAATTTTAGAAAGTAAATAAAAAAGAGATCGGGAGAGTTCCTGATCTCTTTTTTCTATGGAAATGTTTTGTGACAAATCTCTTATTCAAAGAATGCTTTTGCAAACTGTGTCAGAGCAACCTGATCTTTGAGTCCCATCATTTCACAGGCAGAATGCATTGCCAGAAGTCCAACCCCAAGATCCGCTGTTCTCATTGGAAGATGAGAAGAGATGACAGAAGCGATGGTACCGCCGCCGCGGGTGTTAGACTGTTTTACAAATCTCTGAACCGGAATTTCTTTTCGGTCGCACAGATCGATCAGTGCGCCTAAAATCTCAGGATCCCATGCATATGACTGATTGCTTGCTGTTTTTAAGATAAATCCGCCGTTCAGAACCGGATAGTTGGTAATATCCTGTGGTGCCGGATAGTTTGGATGATAAGCGTGTGCAACATCGACGGAGATCATCAGACCGTCAGAAATGTCTGCCATGCAGTCTACCATGTTTTTGCCGAATGCCTGCCAGATCTTGCCGATGATCACGGAAGCCAGAGAAGAATCTGCGCCCTGTTTGCTCAAACTTCCCACTTCTTCGTTGTCAAATAAGCAGACAAGGTTGACGCGGTCATCGTTATGGCTTTCGATCAGTCCGTGGATCAAAGCGGAAACAGAAGTAATGTCATCCAGACGCGGTGCTGAGATAAATTCTTCTGTGATTCCTACCAGTTTTGGACTCTCTGTCGGGTAAATGCACAGATCATAGTCTAAAATATCATGGCTGTCTACCTGCAGCTCTGCAGCTAACAGATCTACAAATTTCGTATCATTGTTCAAAGTATCGTTGATCATTCCAAGCATTGGAAGGAGGTGTCTCTGATTGTCAATCGGTGCGCCTTTTTCATTGACATCACGGCTCATATGGATTGCCAGATTTGGTAAATAGAGAACCGGTCGTTTAAAATCGATCAGATGAACCTTTGGCTGATCATAACGTTCTCCGCGGGTAACGACTTTTCCGGATAAAGACAATGGTCTGTCAAAAAATGTGTTTAAGATCGGACCGCCGTATACTTCAGTGTTCAGCTGAACATAGCCGTGAGAAACGATTTCCGGATTTGGTTTCACTTTTAAAGTAGGGAAATCTGTGTGGGCGCCGCCGATGTGGATGCCGTTGGAAAGATCACAGTGTTCTCCTAACGTAAAAGCATAAAGGGTTGTACCGAATGGTACACAGAAATAGCGGCCGCCTTTGGAAAGGTTCCACGATTCTTTTAAAGTAACTTCTTCAAAACCAGCGGCTGTTAAGACTGCTCTGGAATGTTCAATGACGTGAAATGCAGAAGTTCCTGCATTTAAATAGTCAAAAAGCTGCTGTACTTCAATTGGTAATGTGTTCATATTCTTATCTTCCTTTTATTTTTATAATTTGGTGTCTTTTAATAATAATGCCTCGGATTGCGAATTTCAACCACGAAAATTTAGGAGATCAGTTGGATCTGCTGTTTGTAGATCTTTGCAAAATAAATGATCTCGACGACGGCAGTGATGCTCCAGGAAAAGATGTACAGTAAATATAATGAGGTGATCGTTTCAAAATATTCAAAAATAGTGTAGATCCATACCAGTCGGAACACGCAGGATCCCATGATGACAATGATGGTAGGAACCACGCTTTTTCCAAGACCTCTGGAAGCGGCAATGGTATTATCCATAAATACAGAAAACGGATAAGAGCATCCCATGACGGTCAGACGGTACATTCCGGCTTTGATCACATCGGCATCGCTGGTAAAAAGACTGAGAAATTCTTCCCCAAAAACTAAGAGTAAAATTCCGATGACAGCTCCGATTCCGAAGGAGTAGGCCAGACTGATAAAATAGCTTTTCAAGATCCTGTCTTTTTTTCCGGCACCATAGTTCTGTCCGATAAAACAGGCACAGGCAGTATACAGTGCGGCTAAGGTTTCGTAAACCAGATTGTCTGCGTTGGCTGCAGCAGAATTTCCGGAAACCATAGTTGCATTGAAACGGTTTACCGATCGCTGCACAAACAGGTTGGCAACCTGAAAAAGTGCGTTTTGTGCGCCGCCGGGAAGTCCCAATGCCAGAATCGAACGGATCCGGCTCATTTTCGGTTTCAGGTAATGAAAACGAAGCGCAAAAGCCTCCTGACTTTTGATCAATGCACGCAGTACAAGGATGCAGGAAATATACTGGGAAGCGATGCTGGCAATGGCAACTCCGGCTACATCCAGATGAAAAACGATTACAAGAAGGAGATTCAGGATCAGGTTGATCACGCCGGAAATCGCAAGATATTTCAGTGGCCGCTTGGTGTCTCCGGCGGCACTTAATACTGCGTTACCGAAATTATAGAGCATCAGGGCAGGAATCCCTAAAAAGTAAATGCGTACGTAAGTCAAAGCACCGTCCAAAAGCTCCGGTTTGGTATTTAAAAGTTCCAGGATCGTACGGCTGGAGCAAATGCCAAGAACCATCATCAGAATTCCGAGGATGATACTTAAGAAAGCAGAATTGTGTACGATCTCTTTAATGTCATTTTCCTTTTTGGAACCGATCGCCTGCGCAACCAGTACGTTCATTCCGCCGGCAATTCCGATCAGCGTTGTTGTAAATAAAACGACTAAGATGGAAGTAGAGCCGACAGATCCCAGTGCATTGGCACCGGCAAACTGTCCTACAACAGCCACATCTGCCATATTGAAAAGTACCTGTAAAAGATTGGAAAAGATCAAAGGCAGACTGAATTTAAAAATTTGTTTCCAGAGATTTCCCTGGGTAAAGTCTTGGGTATTTCTGTTCATAATGCTCCTTCGTAATAGTAACGTAAGTTTCGTAGATTAAAAATGCATTCGTCTGCGTACTTCTGAGCGCAGTCCTTCCCGCAGATAAATGGTCATCAGTATGATGTCAATGGCCGCCACGCAGGTAGCGGCGATTGCAGACCAGCTCAGACGGAAAGTATTTCCCAGATGAAGACAGATTGCAGTTTCAATGGCGATGCAGTAAATGGCAACGGCGGTGACGGAAATCACTGTTTTAATGATCATAGAGCTTTTTAAATGAATAAAAAAGATAAAAATGATCTCCAAAAGCAAGGTTCCTAAAAAGGTGATCGGCAGTCCGATATGCAAATACCAGTGCTGGTTTGGATGCAGGTAAGATATCATTGCTAAAAACAGGGCAATGCTCAGTCCATCCAGTGCCACATTGACATAGATTCCCGTTTTTTGCGGAAAGAACAGCGGGATAAAAAAGATCCAGAAAACACTGCAGATGCCTGTGACGTAAAAGGACCAGTGACCGAACGGAATCAAAAAGAGGTTCAGCAGCAGGCAGACCACGGAAGTAGTCAGCAAGATGATGGACATAAGGATCGTAAATTCTTTTGCTTTGACCGGTTCTACCGTTCCTTTTACCGTGGCATAGGGCGGAACACTGTTTTGAACTGCGGGTCGGTCTGGGTGATAGACTTTGGTTTTGCATAAAGGACAGGCGGTGATGGTATCGTCCAGTTCTACACCGCAATTGACACAATAAGACATATTATTCCTCCATTTTTCGGTTGGTTTCAATCTTGACAGGAATCTGATCCTGAATCAGCTTTCTGAAAAAATATCGTTCGATGTCACTTTCTTTAATACTGCTGGTGAAATTGATCGTCAGCGTATTCCCGTAGCTGACGATCGCGCAGTTGGTACGGGCAGAAAAAGGCTGTCCCATCAGCACATCAAAACGTTCTACGAAAGGCTGCATTTCTTTCGGAAGACGGATCAGCCCCACATTGGTAAGTCCGGCACTGGATTGTCCGTCCTGTACCTGTGCATAAAATCTGCGTACTGTAAAGTCTTTGATGAAAAGAGGCACGATCCTGATGAAAGGATTCTGCTGTACGGAAACATTGGTTACGATATCCGCATTCAGAAACTTCGGATTAATATAGTACCGCATGTAATGATGTACATGAGATAAGATTTCTTCAAAGGTGTAATCTCCCATGCGCGGGTCAATGCCCGGATAAACCATGGAAATAAAATTTCGAAGTGTCTTGGAAGGGAAGAAGCTTCGAAGGTTCACAGGCATTGCCAGGGTAACGGGACGTTCCTTCCATAAATGTTCTTCTTTTTGCTTCTGCAGCAGTGCGTACAGCAAAACGGCATTTAAATACTCTGTAATGGTCACTCCGAAGTTTTTTGCAACAACACGGATGCGGTCGACCGGAATCACACCGCAAATAATATTTAAGGTATAAAAAGGTTCTCTTGTTCCACGAACCCGATATGCCTTTCCTTGACTTCTGGGACGGCTGATCTTGGAAGTGGCATATCGAAGATAGGCATCTTCCAGTTCTTCCGGATCCGGAATCTGGGTAATATCAAGGATTCCGTCTTCGTTTGGAACGGAATGTCCTAAAAGTCTTAAGTAGACAGCGGTCATGGTCTTTAGGAAATAAAGGGCACCGGTACCGTCAGAAAGAGAATGGAATACTTCCAGAGAGATTCTCTTCTCATAATAGTAAACACGGATCAGATAACGGTGATCTGTTTTAAAATGCATAGGCATACACGGATTTTCAATATCCGGCTGTACATAAGGTCCCGGTCTGTGGTTCGGTTCCAGATAACGCCAAAAAAGCCCTTTCCGGATCGCTACCTGAAACGTAGGAAAACGGGAGAGCGTCATGTCCAAAGCCTTCTGCAGAATCTCCGGCTGAACCGTTTCTGTCAGACTTAAAGAAATACGGTATACGTTGGAAAAATTCTTCCGCTGAAGGGTCGGATAAACATTTGCGGAAAGATCCAGTTTATACCAGGTGTTGTGTTTTGTTTTCGTATTTTTACTCATAATAAGATAATTATAAAAGAGATTTCCCGGAAGAGCAATATCTTGTGTAAAAGTTTCCGTGATAGAGTTCTTCCCGGTTTGACAGCAGTTATATGAAATGATAAAATTTAGAAAAAATAAGGGGGTTTTTTATGAACAAGAAAACAGTAAATTCAGTGCTTTCCTGTGCATTGTCAGCTGCGATGATCGCAACGGCAGTTCCGATGGATCTGCAGGCGGCAGGTACCAACCTTGCATTGAATAAAACAGCAACAGCCAGTGAATATGAAGTCGAAAAAACATCACCGGCGAAAGCAGTAGACGGGGATCTTTCTACCCGTTGGGGAACATCACAGAACAAAGCCGTAGGAGAATATCTGGAAGTAGATCTGGGAGAAGCCAAAACTATCAAACAGATTGTGATCCATTTTGAGCGTTCCAGCGCGGATCAGAACATTCTCGGATATCACGTAGATCTTGACGGAACGACCGTTTATACCAAGACAGAGAAAGCTGCTCAGGTAGAAACCATCGTTCTGGAGCAGGAAAAAACAGCACAGAAGGTAAAGATCACCATCGATGCTGCAGACGGCGGCACTATGAACTGGGTCAATGTAGGGATTTGTGAAGTACAGGTGTATGGCGAAGAAACAGAAATGGAGATCAATAATTTGAATGATCTTGTCGCTTATCTGGAAACTTTAGAAGGAACCACGGTAGAAGAATCAGTGACAGAGTTTACATTACCGGAAGTCCCGGAAGGATTTAAGATCGAATTAAATGGTGCTGATTACGAACAGATCATCGGTGATGATTTAAAAGTGGTACATCCTTTGACCGATAAAGAAGTACAGGTTTCTTATGTGGTAACCAATACGGCAACCAAAGAAAGCAAGAAAACAGGGGACATTGCTTATCTTGTAAAAGGAACCTATACTCAGGAAGAAAATAAAAACGAAAAACCTGTGATCATTCCGGAAATTCAGGAATGGTATTCGGAATCTGCAGAAAAACTGGCAGTTTCTGATCTGAATAAAGTTACTTATGAAGATGCAGATCTGGAAGAAATCGTAGATGAATTTATTGCAGATTATGAAGATTTTACAGGTGTGACACTGAAAAAAGTAAAAGGTGCAGCATCTGCAGAAGCATTTAACTTTACGAAAAAAGCACCGGATGCTCTTCTTGGAGAAGAAGGATATACGTTAGAGATCAAAGAGGATCGGATCAACGTACAGTCTGAAAGTGTAACCGGAAATATGTACGGTATGCAGACAATCCTTCAGATGTATCAGCAGGATGCAGAGGGATTTGTGATCGGTTCCATGAGAGATTATCCTCGTTTTGAAACCCGTGGTCTCTTATTGGATATTGCACGTAAACCGGTTGCTATGAACATGGTTCGTGACATTGCAAGAACGATGAGATATTACAAAATGAACGATTTCCAGATTCATTTATCTGATAACTATATCTTCCTGGAAGATTACGGAAAATATGAAAATGAAGAGAAAGCGTTTCTGGCATATGACGCATTCCGTCTGGAATCCGGTCTGACAAATGAAGCAGGAGAATCTCCGACTGCAAAAGACTATTCCATCAGCAAACAGGAAATGCAGGAATTTATTCAGGATCAGAGAAGTCTGGGAATGAAGATCGTTCCGGAAATCGATGTTCCGGCACATGCTTCTTCCTTTACCAGAATCTGGCCGGAATTAATGGTAAAAAATAAAGTGTCTGCAACTTCTTCCAACCGACCGCTGATCGATCACTTTGACCTGACAAATGATGCGGCAGTAGAAAAGATTAAAGAAATCTTTGATGATTATACTCAGGGCGAGGATGCTACCTTTGACAGTGAAACAACGATCCACATCGGTGCTGATGAATTTATGGCAAGTGCAACTGCTTATCGTGAATTCATAAATGAGATCGTTCCATATGTAAAAGAAACCAACACGGTTCGTATGTGGGGCGGTTTGACATGGATCGATGACCATAAGACGGAAATTATCTCAGAAGCCATTGAAAATGTAGAGATCAATCTCTGGTCAAGAGACTGGGCCGATGGAGTTCAGATGTACAATATGGGCTACAAACTGATCAATACCATCGATGATTACGGATATATGGTTCCGGATGGAAGCATGGATCGTGCCAATGCATACGGAGATTTATTAAATATAACAAGAATCTTCAACAGCTTTTCACCGAATGTAGTAAGGTCTTCCAGCTATGTAGAACTTCCATCCGGTGACAAGCAGGTATTAGGTGCAGCCTATGCCATCTGGAGTGATAACATCGACAAACGTGCTTCCGGTCTGACAGAATCCGATCTGTACTACAGATTCTTTGATGCACTTCCGTTCTATGCAGAAAAGACATGGGCTACGACAGGAAAAGAAAAAGGAACTGCAGCAGCACTTTCCGCACTTGCACAGGAACAGGGAACAGGACCTAGAACCAATCCATATTATCAGGAAGAAAAGATTGGTGATACTTACGAAAGCTATGATTTCGAAAACGGTCTGGAAGATGGTTCTGAAAATGACAGAGATCTGACTGCCGGAACTGCAAACGTAGAAGACGGTGCATTGACATTAAGCGGCAACAACAGTTATGTAACTTCTCCGATCAACAAGATTGGTAATGGAAATGAATTATCATTTGATATTACATTGACAGAAATCCCGGAACCGGGAGATATCATTTTTGAAACAACTCCGGAATACGGCACACACGACATCCGTATTATGGAAGACGGAAAACTTGGATTTACAAGAGAACTTTACAACTACTATTTCGATTATGAACTTCCGGTAGGAAAGACCGTCAACATTAAGATCGTTGCAGAACAGCAGGATACCATGCTTTATGTGAATGGAGAATTGATCGGCGAAGCAACCGGTAAATTTATCCATAATGATATGGTGAAGAAATCCGGCATTACCCATTCTACATTTGCAATTCCGGTAGAAAGAATCGGTTCTGAAACCAATGCAGTAGAAGCGGTGATTGACAATGTAGTAGTGAAAGAATCCACAGAAGCGGTTGATCTTTACAATAAATCAGCATGGACAGGAACAACCAATTCAGAAACTGTTTATTCAGAAACAGAAGGTCTGTTAGAATATGCATTTGATGGAAAAACATCTACAATCTGGCATTCTAACTGGCAGGGGGCAAGTGATAAATTAACAGGATCCAACAGTTTCTATGCAGAAATTGATTTTGGACAGGCTTATACGATCAATCAGTTCTCCTTTACCCCAAGAACACCGCAGGCAAGCGGCCGTGTTACCAAAGCAGATCTTTATGTAAAAGAAAATGCGGAAGATGAATGGACACTGATTGAAGAAAATGCAGTTTTCGCAAATGATGATTCTAAAAAGACGTTCTATTTTGAAGAACAGGAAGTACGTTATGCCAAATTTGTTGCAAAAGAATCAAATGACGGCTGGGTAGCAGTTTCTGAATTTGATATTGCAAACAAAGAAGCACAGCTTTGTACTGTTTATGCAAAAGCAGAAAAGGGCGGAACGGTCAGCGGAGCAGCAGATGTAATGTCCGGAACAGAGATTACATTAAAAGCAGCTGCAAATAAAGGTTATGTTTTTGAAGGCTGGTACAATAACTTAGGTGAAAAAGTATCTGAAAATGCAGAATTTACTTTTGTTGTTGAGAAAAATGCAGCCTATATAGCAAGATTCAAAGCAGATGAAACAGCAGAATCACCGGTAGAAGAAAAAGTAGTCAGACTTTCCGGTACAGACAGATATCAGACAGGAATCGCAGTTGCAGAAGAATTAAAAGCAGTTCTCGGAGTAGAAAAATTCGAAACAGCCATCATCGCAACAGGAAGCAACTTTGCAGATGCTCTTTCCGGAAGCTATCTTGCAGCAGTGAAAGATGCACCGATCCTTCTGACTAACGGCAAAGCAGCAAACGTAGCAGCATTACATGAATACATCAAAGCAAATGTAACTGCTGGCGGAACCATCTATGTACTGGGTGGTGAAGGTGCAGTTTCTAACGCAGCAGCAGACATCGACGGATACAACGTAGAAAGACTTTCCGGTGTAGACAGATATGAAACCAACCTTGCAATCCTTGCGGAAGCAGGACTGGAAGGAGACGATCTGATCGTAGCAACAGGAAAAACCTTTGCAGACAGCTTATCCGCATCTGCAGCAGGAAAACCAATCCTTCTTGCTAAAAAGAACGCAGCTCTGAACGATGCACAGAAAGCAGTTGCAGCAAACTTCAAGAACATTTATGTGGTTGGAGGCGCAGGAGCAGTTGCAGAATCTACCGCAAAAGAACTGGAAGAATATGGAACTGTGAAAAGATTATCCGGTGCAGGAAGATATGAAACTTCCGTAGCAGTTGCAAAAGAGTTCTTTGCAGATCCTGATACCGTGGTACTTGCTTATGGCAAGAACTTCCCTGACGGATTGTGCGGCGGCGTATTGGCAGCAGCATTAAATGCACCATTGGTATTAACAAGAGATGGCAGCGAAGCAATTGCAGCAGACTATGTGGCAGCAAATGAAGTGAAATCAGGTTATATCCTTGGAGGAACCGGGGTACTGAAAGATGAAACGGTAAAGACGATTTTTGCGTTAAAAAGTGTAGATGAAATTCAGTAAGAAGACCTGTAAATAAAGAGGGAGAACGGCAACGCCGTTCTCCCTGATTTGTTGTATTTGACGTATTATTGAAATATCACATTGCGGTATTTGGCCAGTACACCATATAAGATCATGCCGAAAACTCCGCAGGAAACAAGTTCGCCGATTCCAACGGTCAGCATCAGATATGGGATTCCCCCTGGAATATGATATGCATATGCCAGAACGAAAGGGACGATCACGGTATTTGCCAGAATCGGTGAAATCGGAGCTGCCCATTTCCATCTGCGGAGACCGTAAGTTCCCAAAGCTCCTAAAAGTGTGGCAAGACTTCCGAAAATCACATCGAAAGGAAGACTTCCGGTAATGAGATTGCTGATGATGCAGCCGATAAACAATCCCGGAATTCCTGCTGGTGTAAAGGCCGGAAGTACCGTCAGCGCTTCGGAAATACGAAACTGGATGGCACCGCTTGCCAGATTGAAGGCACTGACAAAGACCGTAAGCACTACATAAAGTGCGGCGATCATCGATGCCTGTGTGATAAAGGTGACACGTTTTGTTCTCATATTCTATTTTTCTCCTTAGTTTTATTTCCACACAAAACGGAGCTGTGTGGATGCAGAAACCTCCGGGAGTATCTGTGGGAGTTTCCCTCAAAAGTTCCTTCGCATTACGTGTGGATGGTTTCGAACACACGGTTATACAACGGGGTTGAGTATAACACTTCGCTTTTTGAAAAACAAGAGATTGAAAAAAAATACTTGACAAAAGTTGATTTTGTAAATAGTATACCTTGTGAACTATTTAAGAAAGCAACGAAAAGAGGTAACTATGCAGAATATGAATGAAACAATCCTGGACGCATGGTTAAAACTTTCAACGACCATCTGTAACGAAAAAATCGTATTTCAGATGCCGTACAATGAAACACTGATCTGCAGCATCCTGCATCGCAATGCCAAGGAGCATCCGGAAAAAAAGATTACGGCAACAGAGCTTTGTGAGCAGACCAATATGCAGAAATCTCAAATGAATCGTACTTTAAATTGTATGGAAGAAAAGGGATTGATCTTCAGAAAACGTTCAGAAAAAGATAAACGTCAGGTGTTTGTGTCTATGAACATGGAAAATGCCGGTGTCTATGAAGGACAGCATGAGCAGATTCTGAAATTTGTAGATCAGATCATGGAAAAGGTAGGAAAAGAGAAAGCTGACGAGATTGTGCAGCTGTTTGGATTGATAACAAATAAAGCGAAAGAGGTAATAAAGCATGATTAAGATTATGGTAGATACATCTGCAGATTATACTGTAGAAGAAACAAAAGAAAAAGGAATCGATCTTTTACCAATTCACATTACAATGGGCGATAAAGATTATAGAGATGCCTATGATCTGACAAAGGAGCAATTTTATGAACTTTTGACAGAAAGTGATGAATTTCCGAAAACTTCCCAGCCATCTCTGCAGGATTTGCTGGATGCCTTTGAAGCAGCAAAAGAAAATGGGGATGAACTGATCTATATCACACTGTCTTCTGCATTGAGCGGAACTTATCAGAGTGCCGTACTTGCCAAAAATATGACAGAGTACGATAAAATCTATCTGGTGGATTCTCTGACAGCAACCCATCTGGTTCGTGTGATCGCAGATCACGCAAAGAAAATGGCAGACGAAGGGGCCACAGCAGAACAGATTGTAGAAGAACTGGAAAGTTTAAAAGGTCGTGTAAAGGTATTTGCCGCAGTGGATACGTTAGAATATCTTTACAAAGGCGGAAGACTGAGCAAAACATCTGCAGTTCTTGGTGAAATGGCAAGAATCAAACCATTGATCACGGTAAATGAAAAAGGAGAAGTTGCAGTTGTAGGAAAATGCATGGGAAAAAACAAAGCCATCACTACATTGCTGAAAATGATTGGAGAACGTCAGATCGACACTTCTTTCCCACGTTATTCTGTTTATACCAAAGGTTTGGAAAACAGCGATGTTTTTGAAAAACGTGTAGAAGAATCCGGAATTGAAATTACCGAACGTTATCAGATCGGTGCGACCATTGGTGCTCATATCGGACCTGGGGTATTCGGACTGATTTTCGTAGAAAAACAGTAAAATTAAAAATTCTCCGATTTCCCAGCCCCTTCTTTGAATCTGTATGTTTGTAACGGATCCCATCAATCTGAATACAATAGTTACAGAATAGAGGATGCAGAGGTTGGATATGAAAATGGAAATCTTAGCGGGGCTGCTGCTGCCGCTGGTGGGAACCACGTTGGGATCGGGCTGTGTATTTTTTATGAAACAGGGGGTTGCCCCCTGGATGCAGAAGCTGCTGATGGGATTTTCAGCCGGTGTGATGGCTGCAGCAGCGATCTGGAGCTTGCTGATCCCGGCATTGGAGCAGTCGGAAACCATGGGAAGGTGGTCCTTTCTTCCGGCCGCAGCCGGTTTCTGGATTGGGATTTTTTTACTGATGTTTTTAGAAAAACAGGTAAATCGTCTGAATTATTTTAGAAGCAGCCTGTCTCAGAAAGAACAGAAAACAAAGATGATGATACTGGCAGTGACACTGCACAATCTTCCGGAAGGAATGGCAGTGGGAGTCGCTTTCGCAGGCTGGCTGTCGAGGAATGCGCAGATTTCTCTTGCGGGAGCTTTTCTTTTGACCATAGGGATTGCAGTTCAAAATCTTCCGGAAGGAGCAATCGTTTCCATGCCGCTTTGTGCGGAAGGAATGAAGAAAAGGAAAGCATTCGGATATGGTATGCTGTCCGGTGTGGTCGAGCCGCTGGCAGGGCTGCTTACTGTTTTGGCAGCAGAGTTTTTTACAGCGGTACTTCCCTATTGTCTGTCTTTGGCAGCCGGGGCTATGTTTTATGTGGTGATAGAGGCGTTAAGCTCAGAAGAAACAGAACATAAGAGACAGATTCTTACATTTTCTGCAGGATTTACATTGATGATGATCTTGGATGTAATTTTAAAATAAGAATGAAATTAGAAACCTTTGCAGTATCTGTAGAAGAGGAAAATATTCTTTTTCTCTGTCAGATACGGCAAAGGTTTTTTGATGACTTTTTTAAGAGTAGATGGTCAGCAGATCGTCCACGGATTTTCGGGGAGGTGCTCCCGGATCGCTGTCGGCATATCCTAAGGCAATGACAGCGCCAATCTTTTGATCTTCCGGAAGATGTAGCAGATCTGCAATCTTTTCTTCATCAAAAATGCCCATAATACAGGTTCCCAGTCCTTTTTCTTTGGCTGCAAGGCAGAAGGTTTGGGCAGCAATTCCGGCATCGAACATTTCCCAGCGGTCTTCTTTCGGAGTGGAGAAAGAACCGTCTCTTTCATAGCCGCAGCGTTTGGTTACGTAAGATAAAACGACAATGGCAGGCGCCGTTAAAAGAGTTTTCGTATTAAACTGAAAACCGCAGACACATTCCTCGGCAATGACAGTCTTTAAATCTTCTTTGAGAATGATGTGATAGCGTGGAGTCTGGGTGTTTTTCCAGCTGGGTGCAAATCTGGAAAGTTCGACCAGTTCCTGTAAAAGTTCGGAAGAAACAGGTTCCGCTTTGTATTTGCGGATACTTCTTCTGGCAGTAATGCATTGTTCTGTGTTCATAAAAAGTCTCCTTTCAATGGGTAAAAATTGCTAAAAATGGACGAATCCGTTTGCTGAATACATAGGCAAAGCTAAGTTTGAACAGATCCGGAAGGATAAAAGGAAATACGCAGATCGTCAGTGCAGCGATCCATGGGCTGTTTTTGTCGGAAGCAGAGGAAAGATGGACAAACCAGAATGTTCCGAAAAGATAACAGAGAATGGTGCCGATCAGAATTGCAATGATCTGTACCGCCTGATGTTTTCCGAATAATGTTTCAAAAAGCCAGGATACCAGTCCGATGAGAAGGAATCCCAGCATGTATCCGCCGGTGTTGCCGAAAAGGTATCCGGGACCGGCACCAAAATTAGAAAATGCAGGGATTCCAAGACAGCCCAGAAGAAGGTAGATCAGAATGGTACAGGTTCCTTGTTTTCCGCCCAGACAAAAGACGGTCAAAAAAATGCCGAAGGTCTGTAGGGTAAAGGGAATGACGGAAGGAATAGAGATCCAGGAACAGATCATTAAAATGACCGCAAAGATTCCGGTATAAACGATACGATAAGTTTTTTGCGGCATGACTGTTTCCTCCTTTGGATGCTGTAGGTTCTCTGAATAATATCTGGATTATAGCATCCGCAGAAAAATACTGTCAATGGAACGAATGAGGTGTTTGCTGTTTGCATTGCGAGAAAGATTATGGTTTAATAAAGGCAGAAATTTGTGTGGCCAACATCAAGGAGGAATCGAGATGGCATTTTTTGAAGAACTTGGAAAAACTTTGACAAAAGTAGGAGAAGCAACTGCGCAGAAAACAAAAGAAGTGGCAGAATTCACCAAAGTAAATGCGAAAATCCTGGAAGTTCAGAATAAGCTGGATAAGGCATACGCAGAAGTCGGAAAGAGATATCTGGAACTTCATCCGGCCAACGAAGAGGAAGAAATGAAATCGGCAGTCAATGGAGTTTACAAACTGGAAGATCAGCTGAGAGATTTAAAACGTCAGCTTCAGGAATTAAAAGGTACCGTAAAATGTGATCAGTGTGGAACCCAGTGCGATGCCAACGCATCATTCTGCAGCGTCTGCGGAAAAGAACTTCAAAAAGACGAAGTGATCATTGAGGGCGAATCGAAAGAGGTAACAGAGGAAGAATCCGAAGAACCGCAGGTAGATCCGGACGATATTGAAGATATGGTAGAATAATAAGCAACTTAAAAACACACAGCAGATGGGAGGGTAAAGTCCTGAAAACTGCTGTGTGTTTTTTTGTAGCCTGCCAATCGATGCATGCTCCTATGCTCATCTTTTCTGACGATTAATCAGCTAATTTTAAATCTCCTTCTTTGATCCAGCCTATCTTTTTTAAGAGTACCGTAAACAGCGGACAAAGGAGCGCAGGAAGGAGAAAGCAGATCAGAAGAAGTCCAATCCAGTCAAAAGCGGTAATGGCAGCTTTGGTGCCGTTTGCCACATCGTTAACCCAGCCGGTATAAACGCCGATCTGACCGACCAGACCACAGGTACCCATTCCGGAAGAAACAGCCGCACCATTCATTTCCAGATGGAAGATGCAGGTGGCGATTGGTCCGGTAATGGCAGAAGTAACGATAGCAGGAATCCAGATGCGGGGATTTCTTACAATATTTCCCATCTGGAGCATCGAAGTTCCAAGTCCCTGAGAAATGAGTCCGCCTACTTTATTTTCAGGGTAACTCATTACTGCAAAACCGATCATCTGTGCACAGCAGCCTGCAACAGCAGCACCTCCGGCAAGACCGGTCAGAGAAAGTGCAGCACAGATGGCAGCACTGGAAATCGGAAGTGTCAGAGCAATTCCCACGATCACAGAGACTAAAATTCCCATGACAAATGGTTCCTGTTCCGTTGCCCACATAATGACCTGACCGAGAGAACTGGCTGCCTGACCGATGGCAGGAGCGCAGAGTGCTGCAAGGCTGACACCCACAAAAATGGTCACCAGCGGAGTGATCAGAACGTCGATTCTGGTTTCTTTTGAAACTGCTTTTCCGAATTCAGCTGCAATGATGGCGATGATCAGAACTGCCAGCGGACCTCCGGCGCCGCCCAGTGCATTGGCCGCATTTCCCACTGCTACCAGAGAAAACAATACCAGCGGAGGACAATGAAGTGCATATCCGATGGCAACTGCCATGGCAGGTCCTGACATGGCGGTTGCGTAGCCGCCTACGGTATTCAGATAAGGCATATTTAACTGGGTGCCTAAGGTGTTGATGATCGTACCGATCAGTAAGGAACAGAAAAGTCCTTGTGCCATAGAACCAAGTGCGTCGATTCCGTAACGTTTTGCAGAAATGACAATGTCTTTCCGCTGCATGAATTGTTTCAGTTTTTCCATAATCCTACCTCTTAACATTAAAAATCAAAACAGTCTGCGAAAACAACTGTCTTGTCATATGTAATGCTACAAGTTTAATAGGTTGAAAAGTAAATGTCAAGTATGTTAAACTGTTAGGAAACAAAAAAATAAACAACTGCTGTTAAAAGAAAGCGTAGAAAGACAGCAGATTAGAATGGAGCAGCAGTAATGAAAAAACAGCTTTTTTTCCTTGGGCTGATCTGTGCAGTATCCCTGACCGGATGCGGAGACTCAGCGGAAACAGAAGAAAAGGAAAGAGCAGCCATGGCCGATGCCTTTGATCGAATGGATCGGGAATACAGTGTAGTGATCAGTAATGTGCTGTCAAAAGAATGGACGGAGACCCAAAGCGATGAAATCTATCTCTTTACAAAAGAAGGGGAAGGAACGATTTCCGGACAGTCTTTTTCTTATTTTTGCGGATTTGATGAAGAAAATCAGATTCTTTTAAAAATCGTTATGGACGAGACGGCAGAAGAAGATTACTATTACGTATCTGTAGACGAAACCGGATACGGACTGTACCTGGACGGTCCGGGGAAAGATCAGGATCTGCATCTGATGCAGAACAATGTGGAAGTGCTGGATCTTGCGGATGAACGTGTGAAAGACGTAATCGGGGAATGGAAAGATCAGAATGATCATAGATATATTTTCCGAAAAAACGGAACACTGCAGGTGAAAGGTTCTGCCGGGGATTCGGAAGGTACATTCAGTGCAGTACGGTGGAAAGAGGACGGAAGTCTTAGGCTGATGCTGTTAACCGGCAGTAATGGAATGGATTTTCAATATGAATTTTTGGATGCAGATACACTGCAGCTTTGCAGACCGGGAGAAGATGCAGTTCATACGTGGGAGAGAGTACAATGAAGATCATAGGATATATTCATACCGATTTTCCGACGAAATTTGGGATTCCGCGACAGAGCGGTCTGGTAGATTCACTGAAAGCAACGATCACATTTGAACCGGAGTACCGCAATCCGGAAGCGTTTCGTGGGTTGGAACAGTTTTCTCATATCTGGCTTTTGTGGAAATTTTCAAAATCAGAGAAAAAAAACTGGTCCGCTACAGTGAAACCGCCACGTCTGGGAGGAAAAAAACGAATGGGTGTGTTTGCAACCCGTTCCCCTTATCGGCCAAATGATATCGGGCTGTCCTGTGTCCGATTGGAAAAAGTAGAATTCGACGAGAAAAAAGGTCCGGTACTGCATGTAGCAGGAGCAGACCTGATGGATGGAACACCGATTTATGACATTAAACCGTATATTGCCTATGCGGACAGTCATCCGGAAGCTTCGGAAGGATTTGCAGGAAATGTAAAGGCAAATCAGTTGGAAGTAATTTTTCCGGAGGAGCTGCTGAATCGTTATCCGGAAGATAAGAGAAGTGCGGTGATCGGAATTTTGCAGCAGGATCCAAGACCGGCTTACGATACCGATGAAACACGGGTTTATGGTGTAGAATTTGCAGGATATGATATTCATTTTACTGTAACCGGCAATGTATTAGAAGTAAAAGAACTGGTTTAAACATCAGAAAATAATTTTAAATTACAGATAACAGAGAAAGAACTATGAGGTGACAAATTATGGGATTTAATCCAACAGCAATTTTCAAAGCAAAAAAATCATGGGAAACATTTTGTGGAAATCATCCGAAATTTCCGGCATTTTTACAGGCAGCACAGAGTGCAGGGATCAGTGAAGGAACAATTTTTGAAGTATCCATGACCACACCGGATGGAAAAACAATGAAAACCAATGTCCGACTGACTGCCAGTGATATGGAAGCATTTGAAAATTTAAAAGGTTTGGGTTAGGAGCAGAAAAATGAAGATAATGATTGCATCGGACATACACGGTTCGGCATTTTATTGTGAAAAACTTTTAGAAGCGTGGAAAAAGGAACAGCCGGAGAAAATGCTGCTTTTGGGGGATCTTTTATATCATGGTCCAAGAAATGATCTTCCCAAAGAGTATGCGCCGAAAAAGGTCATTGCCATGCTCAATGAGATCAAAGATGAAATTTTATGTGTTAGAGGAAACTGTGAAGCAGAAGTAGATCAGATGGTATTGGAGTTTCCGGTATTGGCTGATTATTGTATTTTATATGAAGCAGGTCATATGATCTTTGCGACACATGGACATGTTCATAATGAAAAAAATGTACCGCCGTTGAAAAAGGGAGATGTTCTCCTTCACGGACATACCCATATACCGAAATGTACACAGCATGAAACATATACGTACATCAATCCGGGTTCTGTGTCGATTCCGAAGGAAGACAGTGCACACAGCTATCTGATGCTGGAAGACGGTGTGTTTACATGGAAAACACTGGAAGGAGAAAGCTATCAGACGTTTTCTCTGTAAGAGATTCTTTCGAAAGCACGGTAAGAGAAGAACAGAACATGTATAAAACTTCCAAATGAAGGATAAAATGAAAAAGCAGGGTGATTGGAAATAGATTGAACAATCACCGGACAGAACCATATTTTCATAAAAGGAGGTTTGATCATGGGAAATCGCGGACTGGATTATATCGCACTGATCATCACGGTCATCGGAGCGGTCAACTGGGGACTGATCGGATTTTTTGAATTCGATCTGGTAGCATGGCTGTTTGGAAATCTGACGTGGATATCCAGAATCGTATATGCACTGGTAGGAATCTGCGGATTGTACTGTCTTACTTTTTTCGGTCGGATCAGTGATGGAAAATAAATGATCTGAGGAAAAAGAACAAATTTGTATTGAGACAGGAGCAGAAGATAATTCATAAGTTCAGCTAATGAGAGACTGAAAAAAGTCTCTCATTTTTTGTGAATAAAAAGAAAAAAACACTTTACTACTTTGAAGTGATATTGTATAATTGTATACAAATTCAGAGAAGCTCAAACGAGCGGAGCAGGAGGAAAAAACTATGTCTTATACATCAGAAATTTATGAACGCGTTGTTGCCCAGAATCCAGGAGAACCGGAATTCCATCAGGCAGTCAAAGAAGTTCTCGATTCTTTGAAAGTGGTCATTGATGCAAATGAAGAAGAATACAGAAAAGAAAGTATTCTTGAAAGATTAGTAGAACCGGAAAGAATTATCTCCTTCAAAGTACCTTGGGTAGATGATCAGGGTAAAGTACAGGTAAACAAAGGCTATAGAGTACAGTTCAACAGTGCGATTGGACCATACAAGGGAGGTCTTCGTTTCCATCCTTCCGTAAATCAGAGTATTTTAAAATTCCTTGGATTTGAACAGATCTTCAAAAATTCCTTAACAGGTCTTCCAATCGGCGGCGGTAAGGGAGGATCTAACTTCGATCCAAAAGGAAAATCCGATAGAGAAGTGATGGCATTCTGCCAGAGCTTTATGACAGAGCTTCACAAATACATTGGTGCAGATCAGGATGTTCCGGCAGGTGATATTGGTGTCGGCGGACGTGAAATCGGTTATTTATACGGACAGTACAAGAGATTAACCGGTCTGTATGAAGGTGTTCTGACAGGAAAAGGTCTTACCTGGGGCGGATCTTTAGTTCGTACACAGGCAACCGGATATGGTCTGATCTATATTTTAAATGAAATGGTAACATCCAAAGGAGATTCCTTAGAAGGTAAAACAGTGATCGTTACCGGTTCCGGAAATGTAGCAATCTATGCAGTAGAAAAAGCAACTCAGCTGGGTGCAAAAGTAGTAGCAATGTGCGACTCTAACGGATATATCCACGATCCGAACGGAATCAAGCTAGATGTGGTAAAAGAAATCAAAGAAGTACGCCGCGGACGTATCAAAGAATATGCCGATACAGTAGAAGGTGCAGTTTACACAGAAGGAAAAGGAATCTGGAACATTCCATGTGATATTTATCTTCCATGTGCAACACAGAACGAGCTTGATTTAGACGGTGCAAAAACCTTGCTTGCAAACGGCTGCAAGATCGTAGCAGAAGGTGCAAATATGCCTACCACAAGAGAAGCAACTGACTTCCTGATGGAAAACGGCATCGTATTTATGCCGGGCAAAGCTGCAAATGCAGGCGGTGTAGCGACTTCAGCACTGGAAATGACACAGAACAGTATGAGACTGAGCTGGAGTGCAGAAGAAGTAGACGAAAAACTTCACGGCATTATGAAGGATATTTATGCAAAAGTATCTGATGCGGCAGCTCGCTATGGTATGGAAGGAAACTATGTTGCAGGTGCAAACATTGCCGGATTTGAAAAAGTAGTAGAAGCAATGAAAGCACAGGGTGTTGTGTAAAACAGCATTTTAGTAAAAATTAATAAAAAATTCATTTAACTATTGCATTTATCTAGGAAAAATGTTACTATCCTTGTAGTTATATAAGAGTGGATAGTTATTGTGATGGCAAGCTAAACCCATAAAAAGATACGGTTACTGTGTCTTTTTATGGGATTTTTTATATGAAACAGATAAAATCTTTGATTGAAAAACACAATAAGTAACTGAATACATTAGGTTGTTACTGTGAAAAACAGGCAAAACTAAAATCTATAGAAAAACACTGTCAGTGGCTGTGGACTTTAGTTTTGCCTATTTTTTGCATCTGATAAGAAGATGTAAAGCGAGAGGGGCTTGCAAACGATTGTTCATGATTATCTCTAGGGGAGTTGGCGATTATGAAAGTTTTAAAAGTAATCAATAATAATATTGTAAGTGCATTAGATGAAAACAATGAAGAGATAATTGTTACTGGAAGGGGACTTGGCTACCGGGTGAAGCCGGGGCAGATCATTCCGGAAGGAAAGATTGAAAAAACATATCGTCTCAATAACCATGCAGAAACGGACAAATTTCGGCAAATGATTCAGAAAATGCCGATGAAGCATTTGGAAGTTTCAGGAGACATTATTGAATATGCAAAAAGTATTATTCGGCAAAATTTGAATCCGAATATTTATATTACCTTGACGGATCATATCAATTTTGCAATTTCCAGAAAGAAAGCAGGATTGATTTTTCCGAATCCATTGTTATGGGAAGTGCGGACTTTTTATCCCAGTGAATATATGATCGGGGAATATGCAGTACGTCTGATCAAAGAGAAGCTGAAAGTGGAATTTGCAGAGGATGAGGCGGCATCGATCGCACTGCATATTGTAAATGCAGAATATGGTACGGACATTAACAATACGATGAAGATCACGTCTACGATTCGTGAAGTACTGGAGATTATAGAAGAACATCTGGGAAAGAAACTGGATGAAAACAGTCTTCATTATTCAAGACTGGTAACACATTTGAAATTTTTTATCCATCGGTTATTCGCAGATAAAATGCTGGATGACGATGGAATGGAACTGGAACTGCTGATTCAGAAAAAATATCCGTTTGAATATGAATGCGGAAAGAAGATCGTTGACTACATCAGCGAAAAATATGTGAATCATGAAATATCAATGGATGAGGTCACATACTTGGCATTACATATTAGAAGAGTTCATATGGAAATGAACCGTGAGGGAAAGTAGAGAATCAAAATGTTTGAAAGTTTCAGGAGAAGGTTTGGAAAAAATGCAGCAGAAATTCTGGGAGCACCTGTTGCGGGGGAAGCAGTAGCAAGTGCAGAGATTCGGGATGCAGCATATCGGGGAGAAATGTTAGGAAAAGGGATGGCGATCAAACCGGTTTCAGGGAAAGTTTTTGCGCCGGTGGATGGTGTGATCTCATTGATCTTTGGAACCAAACATGCATTTACCATTGTTTCAGATGGCGGTGCAGAGGTGTTGGTCCATATCGGAATTGATACCGTATCTTTGGCGGGGGCTCCGTTTACTGTTCACGTAGATCAGGATGCCAGAGTAAAAAAAGGCGATCTGATCGCTGAATTTGATATGAATATCATAGAAGAAGCAAAACTGGATACGATTACTTCGATCGTAATTCTGAATACAGAATGTTATAAAAAGATCGAATGTTTTACGAAAAAACTGGTAAAACCCGGCGAAGACATCATGTATTTAAAGAGAGGACAGCATAGGAAAGCTACGGGAATCAGCAAATGATGAAATATATTCAAAAACTTGGAAAAGCGATGATCTTGCCGATTATCGCACAGCCGATTTGTGGAATTTTAATGGGGATTGGATACGTTCTGTGCCCGGCTGCCATGCAAGGGGGAGAAATTGCTGGCATTACAAATCTGGTTGGATTGTTTTTGGTCAGAGCCGGGGGGGCACTGATCAATAACATGGCACTTTTATTTGTGGTAGGTGTCGGTGTGGGAATGTCAGATGATAATGACGGGGCTGCGGGGGTGGCTGCCGTTGTTTCCTGGCTGATGATCACAACGCTTCTGAATACGGAATTTGTCGTGACCATCGCACCGTCCATTGCCGCATCCGCAAATAAAACACTTGCATTTGATAAGATTGAGAATCCGTTTATCGGCATCATTGCCGGACTGATCGGTGCTCATTGTTATAACCGTTTTAAAGGAACGAAATTGCCGGACTGGCTGTCTTCCTTCAGTGGAAAACGCAGTGCCGTAATTGTGGCAGGTGTCGTATCTATTCTTGCGGCGGTTGTTCTGCTGTTTGTATGGCCGCTGATCTTCAGCGGATTGATCGCAATCGGCAATACGATTTCCGGAATGGGTGCTGTAGGAGCAGGAATTTATGTATTCTTAAATCGTCTTCTGATACCGACAGGGCTTCATCATGCATTAAATAATGTATTTTGGTATGACATTATCGGACTTGGAGATTTGGGGAATTACTGGGCAGGAAAAACATCCGCAGATGTATCCTGGTCCTTAGGAATGTATATGGCGGGATTTTTTCCGTGTATGATTTTTGGAATTCCGGGTGCAGCATTGGCGATGATCCATACTGCCAAAGATAAAAAAGCAGCCATCGGTCTGGTGGCATCTGCAGCACTTTGTTCTTTTGTATGCGGAGTTACGGAGCCGTTTGAATTTTGCTTTATGTTTTTGGCACCGGCACTTTACTTTGTATACGCATTATTATTCGGTATTTTTACTGCGATCACAGTGGTCAGCGGATTTCGAGCCGGCTTCTGTTTTTCCGCGGGAATGGTGGATCTGGTCTTTTCCGCATCCATGCCTGCCGCAGCCAATACCTGGATGATCTTACCGATAGGCATTGCAGCATTTGCAGCATTTTATATAGTATTTCGTCTGGTGATCGTGAAACGGAATCTGAAGACACCGGGACGTGAAGATGAAGATTTATTAGAAGAAGGGAGGGTATGTTTGACCACGGAAGATTATACGGAAGTTGCAGCCATGATTCTGGATGGAATCGGCGGCAGAGAGAATGTGGTTTCCATCGATAACTGCATTATCAGACTCCGTGTTGAAATCCGAAATTCTGACGTGGTAGATGAAAAGAAGATTAAATCCTCAGGAGTTGCAGGAATCATGCATCCGGGGAAAAATAATATTCACGTCGTGATCGGTCCGCAGGTGGAAAAGATTACAGACGAATTAAAAAAATTATGTAGGTGATTTTCAAGGAAAACTGAAAAAAGGCTTACATTATAAAATGTAATGATCAAAGATGCTTAGTTTTATTTCACGCAAAGTGAAAACAGAAAGAAGGGGAAAGAAAAAAAGATTTTATTGCAAAAGAGGAGAAAGTCAGAAAAAGAATTTTCTGGATTTCATATTTTTAAAATATTAAGGAGGAATTTATGCGAAATTGTATGAAAAAGTTGTTATCACTGGCATTGAGTGTGACAATGATGACATCCATGTTCTCGTCTATGGGGGTAAACGCGGCAGGTGTAACCGGAAATACAGATGTATGGGCAGTTGCCGAAACAAATGATGAAGCAGAAGCAGCAAGTAGCAATGTGGCTGCTTACAAAAATGGTGGTAGAGCATACGCTGACAGCGTTATGGCAACAGGCGGTGATATCACATTCTTAAATGATGGAACCTATTCCAATCACTGGGTAGCTGCAGATACAGCAATTCCGGTGAATGTTGGTGTAAAATTAGATGCAAAATATAGTGTAGATAAAGTAAGAGTTGTATTTAAAGAAGGTCAGAAATATAACTTTACTGTATCTTATAACAACCCAACCAGTGGTGCATACACTGTATTATATGAAGGTTCAAGCTACAGCGAAGATAATGCAGCTGATGTAGTGGGACACAAATATTACAGCGAATATACACTGGAAAAAGCAATTATTACAGATAATGTAAAAGTAACGATCACTTCTGCGGAAGATGCATCCGTAAATCCGGAAGTAGCTGAAATTGAAGTATTCGGAACAGAGTATGATGCATCTAAAGAAGCAAAAAATCTTGGCTTTGGAAAGACTGCAACTGCTTCTTATGTAGATTATAACCGCAGTGCATCCAATGCATTTGACGGCAGCTATTCTACTTACTGGGATGGCGGAATCACTTCTGAAGATTCTCCGCAGTGGATCATGGTGGATCTGGATGAAACCTGCAAATTGACAGAAATCAAAGCAACAACTTATCACAATGCAGGTGACGGAAGATATTATTTATATTATATCGAAGTAAGTAAAGACGGAAAAGAATGGACAAAGGTTGCTGACCGTGAAGAAACTTATGGAACAGAACCAGCATTTAAGGAAGAAAGTTATACTTTCGACGAACTGGAAGCTCGTTATGTCCGCGCTACGGTTACAAAAAACAGCAAAAATAACGTAGCACATATGCAGGAACTGGAAATTTGGGGCTATTCTACTTCTAATCGCAGCAATGTAGCGTTAGGCAAAAACGTAATTTCATCAAATTCAGATTACGGACGCGGTGCGGAAAGAATCGTAGACGGTAACTATTCTAATTACTGGGATGGCGGTGAAGCACCTCAGAGCTTTACCATCGATCTTGGCTCAGGTTACTTTGTTGATATGATGAAAGCATATCCATATACAGGTGACGGCCGTACTTATTTATATACGATCGAAGCCAGTCTGGATGGAACTTCTTATACCAAACTGTTTGAAAGAACAGAAGATATGGGACCGGCTTATGCAGGAGAAACTTTTGAATTAGAGGAAGCAATGGAAATACGTTTTGTACGTGTTACCATGACACATAACTCTGCAAATGCATCTGTACATATGAAGGAATTCGAAGTGTATGGAGAAGCAAATCCGGATTACGAAGAACCAACAACAGACGCAGCTGACCCGGATAACATTGCATTTGGCAAAACAGTAAGAACACACCTTTCAACAGATTCTGTAAAATATATTACAGACGGTTTGAATGTAACTACATGCAGCGGTGAATTTGCACCGGCATATTTTGATATCGATCTGGGAGAAAATTATGATCTTTCAGAAGTAATCTTAAACTTCCCGGTGAATGGTTCTTATTACTATTATACAATTTACGGAAGTGTAGACGGATCTAATTACGATCGTTTATATCAGAAACGTGATCAGAATCCGGCAACCAATGAAGGCGATATCATTAACCTGAAAGAACTTGGTTTAGATACAACAGAATATCGTATCGTTCGTGTATACATGGAATATGTAAAAGGATCCAAAATCTCCATGTTATCTGAAGTTCGTATTCACGGTGAAGCAACAGGTACAAATACAGATGCTTTAAGAACCGGTACCATCGACGAAGTTCTTGATATCAAACCATTCAATGAAACAGAATACGCAGAAGAAATTACAGAAGATGAAACCATCGAAAATGTATATGGAATCATTGAACGTAATATCGGTAAAGAATATCGTGACTGGTTCACATTTAAACTTGCAGCAAACACAGAAAATGACAATGACTACTTTATCGTAGGACCGGATGCAGCAGAAGGAAAGATCCTCGTTACAGGTAACGACGGTGTATCTCTTGCCAGCGGTTTAAATTATTATCTGGAAAACTACTGTAATGTTCAGATTGCTGAACAGACAAGCCAGGTAAATATGCCGGAAGCAGTTGTGGAAATGGAAGAAGCAGTTCGCTGCGAAACACCATACAAAGTACGTTATGCATTTAACTACTGTACCGTAAACTATACATTCTCTTATGCAGATGCAGAAGTATTCCAGAGAGAATATGACTGGCTGGCATTAAGCGGTGTAAACTGTGTACTTGACCTTGCAGGACAGGAAGCTGTATGGATTAAATTCCTGCAGAACTTCGGATATACATTTGATGAAGCAAAAGACTGGATCGCAGGTCCGACTTACTATGCATGGCAGTTCATGGACAACCTGGAAGTTGTAGGTGGTCCTGTATCTGACGAATGGGTAACAGGCCGTCTGGAAATGGCCAGAGAAAACCAGAGATTTAAAAACTCTTTAGGTATGCAGACTGTATTACAGGGATACGCTGGTATGATCCCATGTAACTTTGCAGATTATCAGCCAGAGGTAGAAATTCTGGATCAGGGTACCTGGTGTAACCTTCCTCGTCCGGATATGATCCGTACCGATGGAGAATTATATGATCAGTACGCAGAATTATTCTATGCAGCTCAGGAATGGGCATTTGGCGCAACCAGTGATTATTATGCAGTAGACCCGTTCCATGAAGGCGGTATCCGTCCGGATGACTTAAGTGATGAAGTAATCGCAGCAGAAGTACTGGATTCCTTATTGAAATATGATGAAGATGCAGTATGGATGGTACAGGCATGGTGGAGTAATCCAAGTAACGAACTGTTAAAAGGTATGGGAGATTACAGACAGGATCATGTACTCATTCTTGACTTAACAGGTATCGGCGATTCTAAATGGGACAAAACAACTTACGGAAGCACAACATTAGATGCAAAAGAATTTAACGGAACTGACTGGGTATGCTGTCTGTTAGACAACTACGGCGGAAACCCATCCATGGATGGTAACCTGCAGCTGGTAGTTAATGACATCGTTCGTGCGAGAGATACAGCAGCTCACATGAAAGGAATCGGTCTGATCTCCGAAGCAACTTATGACAACCCGGCTTTATATCAGATGTTATATGATACTACATGGGTATCTGAAGGCACCATCGATATGGAAGAATGGCTGGATGATTATGTAGTAGATCGTTATGGCGCTGAATCCGTAAATGCAAGAAAAGCATGGAAGATTCTGGAAGAAACAATCTACGGAAGAAGCGGATATACATCTCAGGTACTGGCATCTACAGGTCCAAGCCTGGAAAAATACGGTCTTCCATATGCAACTGAAAAAGTTGAAAAAGCGTTAGCATTATTATTTGAAGATTTTGAACTTTTATGTGGCAGCGAATCTTACATGTATGACCTGTCCGAACTGATGCGTCAGATCGTCAGCAATTATGCAGTTGTTGAATTAGGAAATATGAAAGACGCATATGATACAAAAGATGTTGCAAAATTCAAAGAATTAAAAGAAAAATTCTTAAATACGTTCGATCTGTTCGAATTAGTATTAGGAACTCAGAAAGATCTGATGGTAGGAAACTGGATCGGCGGTGCAGAAGACTGGGCAATTGATACAGGTGCAGATGATTTTGCATACGATACAATGGTAATCAATGCAAAAACACTGATCACAGTATGGGCACCAACCACTTCTTTAGGCGCTTATGCATTCCGTCATTATCAGGGAATGTTTAAAGATCTGTACAAACCATTATGGGAAAACTATCTGGAACGTCAGGAAGATATTCTGGAAACAGGATCTACTTCTGTAGCTGCAAGCGCTGGTTATACAGCAGCATGTATGGAATGGATCTACGGAGATCAGGATTACGAACGTGAAGCTGATAATTCTCCGGAAAATATGAAATATGTAGTGAACCGTGTAATCAATGAATGCTCTACTTCTGTAGTTGTACCAGAAAATGTCGGAAACATTGCATTAGACAAACCGGTTACAGCAACTCATGAAAGAATCAACAGCCCGGGTGCACCAGGCGGCGGATATGCAGCTCATATCACAGACGGTCTGGAAAATACTTACTGGGATGGAATCGAATGGGCATACAATCCGGAAGCAGTGATCGATCTTGAAGATGTTTACGAAATCGGTAAGATTAATGTACTTTGCTACGTAGCAGGCAGCCGTTACTACTTATATGACATCTATACAAGTGTGGATGGTGAAGAATGGACAGAAGTGGTTCATAAGACAGCTACAGCCGCAGGTACAAATGACGGTGATACCTTTACCTTTGATGATGTAACTGCACGTTATGTGAAGATTGTAGGTACTTACAACTCTTCTAACGAAGGTTTCCACGTACGTGAAGTTCGTGTATATGAAAAAGAAATCGAAGTTGTAAACAAAGATGCTTTAAATGAAGCAATTACAGCAGCGGCAGACTTAAATGCAGCAGATTATACAGCAGAAAGCTGGACTGCATTTGAAGAAGCTTTGGCAGCAGCAAAAGAAGTTGCTGAAAATGAAGAAGCAGACCAGAAAGCAGTCAATGCAGCACTTGCAGCACTGACAGAAGCAAAAGAAGCATTAGAAGAAGTTGCTTTTGCAATTACAAAACAGCCGGAAAGTGTAACTGTATCTAAGGGGGAAAATGCAGTTGCAGTCATCGAAGCGATAGGAAAAGGTCTGACTTATACATGGTATTACAAGAATCCTGGAAACAATAAATTCTATGTATCAGGAAGTGCATTTGCGAATGGAAATACTTACAGCATTCCAATGTTCTCATGGCGTGACGGACAGCAGGTATACTGTGAAGTGACAGATGCAGAAGGAAATGTATTAATTTCAGATACTGTGACATTGAGCCTTGAAAAAGCAGCGATTACGATCACAAAACAGCCGGAAAGCGTAGCTGTTAAGAAATCCGGTGAAACAGCAACTGTCACAGTCGAAGCAACAGGAAAAAATCTGACTTATACATGGTATTACAAGAATCCGGGCAATGCAAAATTCTATGCATCAGGAACTGCTTTTGCAAATGGAAATACTTATGAGATTTCTGTAAATAAATGGCGTGACGGACAGCAGGTATACTGTGTGATCACAGATGCAAACGGATTAAGCGTTCAAACAAATACCGTAACACTGAGCATTCAGTAAGTCGAATCAAAAGACAGAACAATCTTTTTGGAGAATTTATGATTGAAAATAAAATAAACAGGAAAGGGGGGATGATTTTTTTCCTTAAAAAAATCCAAAGAACAGATCAAAAGTTGTAAGGGGGATAACATGAAAACAACAAAGACGAAAAGAATGGCCGCATGGATGCTGGCATCTGTTATGGTACTGGGATCTTTTCAGGGGTATGGTCCGGTCGTGGCAAATGCAGCAGAAGCGACAGCGGCTGTAAAGGAAGAAGCAACAGCGAATACACGGACAGAAAACAAAGATGAAGGTGTAATGTATGTTGTTTCAAATCCAAATGCTGCAGCAGAGCAGAACGAAGAAGGCTTGCAGTATTTAACACAGGAACCTTGGTATAAGAGCAATCTGACATCTGTTGGAACAGGCTGGGGTGAATTAGGGGTAAACACCGGCGTTATGAATCCAAATACAGGACAGCCGGACGGCGGTGCTTTTATCAAGATTGGCGGTCAATACTATGATTATGGTTTTGCAGCGCATGCAACATCCCAGATGGTATTTGATATTGAAAATATGGGTGTTACTAATTTCTCAGCGATTGCCGGTATTCACAATGACAGAAACGGAGCTTCCTGCGGATTTATCGTTAAGGCAGACAAAGAAGTTCTCTGGGAAATTGACTGCCTGAAAGGCGGAGAAACAGCAGAAATTAACGTGGCTGTACCGGAAGGTGCAAAAGAACTGATCCTGATCACCAACGACGGCGGTGACGGAAACAGTTATGACCACAGTGTATGGGCAATGCCTGCAGTTACAGTAGATCCTTCTGTAGACGGAACACTTCGAAGAGTTTCTCTGGAAACACCAAAATTTATTACTGCAGATGATCCTGCAGCAACTGCCACAGTAGCAGGTGTTTTAACAGATGGTACAGAAGCAGATTTCGCAGAAGCAGAGATTATCTTCAGCTCTGACAATACGGACGTTCTTGAAGTAGATGCAAACACAGGTGCACTCACATTAAAGGGACGCGGCAGTGCCAATATTACAGTATCTGTTACTTTAAACGGAATTACACGTACTGCAACAAACATGGTAACTGTAGATGATGGTTCTGGAGAACGTGCATGGACCGTTGCTTCACCGGACGGTAATGTTGTTGTTTCTGTAACATTAGAAGCAGGAAACGAACTTCATTATACAGCAACTAAAAACGGGAAAGTGATCGTTAACGACTCTACACTGGGAATTCAGACCGATCTGGCTGATTTTACCGGCGGACTTCTTTGGGAATCCAGTGCAGTCGAAGAAATCAACACAGATTATACAATGATCTCAGGCAAAGCGTCTGAAATCAATAATCATTACAATGAATTGGCTGTTACCTTCGTTAAAGGGGAAGCAGAAATGACATTGTACATGAGAGCACAGGAAGATGGTTATGCATATCGCTATGCAGTGAACAAAACAGACGGTTCTTCCGGCGATCTCAAAGTATATGGAGAAAATGGTACTTATGCACTTCCGGAAGGAACAGAATTATTCATGATGGATAATGCAGACCGTTTTGACCATAAGTTCAATCATGAAGGTTCTTATGAAAGAATCATGCTGGAAGAGGTTTATGAGCATCTGACTGCACATGAAGAAAGTCATAACAACGTTCAGGAAATTTATATCAGTATGCCATTCCTTGCAGAATCAGAAGAGGGACTCTGGACATTGATCACAGAGGCAAACCAGTATGATGATGCTTATGTAGGATCTTATCTGGAACCGGTATCTGAAGAAGATACTTCTTTAAGAGTAACGATTCCGGATCAGCAGGAATACTGGACCGGTCATGCAGAAGTTCGTACTTCCTATCCATTTGAAACACCTTGGCGTCTGGCGATCACAGGAGATCTTGGTGATATCGTAGAAAGTACTATGGTAACAGACGTAAGTGATGATCCATATCTGGATATGGATTTCAGCTGGGTAGAACCTGGGGTGACTTCCTGGACATGGTTAAGCGAAGGACTTGCAGGACAGAAAGAAGAAGAAGTTGTACGTAAATACGTGGATCTTGCTTATGAAATGGGCTGGAGCTATTACATCATGGATGAAGGATGGCAGCCGCTTTCTCAGGTAGCAGGCAAAAGATATGACGGTTATTATGACTGGTTCGACGGCATGGTAGAATATGCAGGCGAACGTGATGTCAAACTGATCGCATGGATTCTGGCACACGACCTTGATACTCCGGAAGAACGTGAAGTATTAAAAGAGTATGCAGAAAAAGGAATTGCAGGTATTAAAGTAGACTTCTTTGATATTGATGACCAGGATACGATCAAGCTCTACAAAGATATTTATGAAGAATGTGCAAAATACGGTTTGATTGTAAATGCACATGGTGCAAACAAACCAACTGGTGAAGCTCGTACTTATCCAAACGTAATCAACCGTGAAGCAGTTTCCGGTCAGGAATTTGGTTCCGTAAATGCTTACCAGAGCACATTCTGGCCATTTATCCGTAACGTAGTTGGTCCAATGGATATTACACCGCGTATTACACCAAGCGGTGGTACAGCAAGCCGTATGGCAGCACTGTTTGTTATGTTTGAAAGCGGAATGCCATGTATGGCAAGTTCTGCAGAAGAAGTAAAGGCAAGCAAAGTTGTTTCTCTCTTAAAAGGACTTCCATCTTCATGGGATGAAATTCATTACATTGATGGATATCCAAGTGAATATGCAACACTGGCACGCCGCAGCGGAGATCTCTGGTATGCAGCATCCATCAACGCTAACGATAAAGCACGTGATGCAGTATTCCCATTAGATTTCCTGGAAAAAGATACAGAGTACTGTGCAGTGATCTATAAAGACGGTGCAAGCACAAGTGATGTGGCTGTAGAATATCAGGCAGTTACAAGCGAAGATACATTAACGATCCCAATGGAAAAAATTGGCGGTTGTACTGTGAAATTGATCCCACTGGTAGAAGGAAATACGGTAAGTGAAATTCAGCTTCCGGATGAAATCGTTCTTGAAGTAGGCGAAAGTCTTACCATTGATTACGCAATCCTTCCGGAAGAATATGCAGATACAGGCATTATCTGGTCAATCGATGACAGCTCTGTAGCTTCTATGACAAAGAACACTGTGACAGCACTGAATGTAGGTTCTACAGTGATCACAGCAATGTCAGAAATGAACCCAACCGTTACAGCAACCTGTGTTGTTCGTGTACCGGGTGAAAATTACACATTAACAAAAGGATGGGCAATCCATAATATGTCCACAACAGCATCTGATCAGCCGGTGCTTGATACTGCAAATCCTAACAAGATCACATTAAAAACAATCAGTGGTGACGTGGATTATAACGGTTCTGCAAAGAACGTAATATTATATGATGCACCGGAAGGTGATTTTGAATTAACTGTAAAATTACAGGGCAAGATGAGCAGTAATTATCAGAAAGCCGGTCTGGTGATCTGGCATGATGAAAAGAATTCTGTTTCTGCAGTAAGACGTTACCATGGCAGCTTAGATAACGGAACAGCTTCTAAAAATCATTTTGGTATGTTCTCTTATCTGAACCAGTATCTGGAACCAGTGGTTGTTGACAGCACTCCGGATGCAGCAGCATGGCTGAAGATTGTCAAAGAAGGCAATGTATTTACAGGATATTACAGCTATGACAACGAAACATGGGTAAAAACAGGAACAATTACAAACAATGTTGTCGGAGAATCTGAGACATTAAAGATTGGTGTTTATGCTTGCGGCGGTACAGGTGCTACAATCACATTCGAAGACTTTACATGCAGTACACTCAATGATGGTGCGGTAATTCCATTTGGCGGTGTGAAAGCATCCAAAGATATCGTAGCTGTTGGTTCAGTAAAAGATATTACAGTTTACGGAAACGTTGAATTTGCAGATCTTCCGCTGCCGACAGAAGCTGCTGTTTACTTTGACAATGGTGACAAGGTAATGGCTCCGATCGCATGGGATGCTGCAGGATATGAAGCTGCAGAAGGTACCTATACATTGACTGGTTCCGTAGATGTTTCTGCGATTGAAGGCGTTTCACAGACAGAAGCTCTTACGGTAACTGTAAAAGTAATCGTAAAAGCTGGTGAAAAACCGGTAGAAAAACTGACGATCGTAAAACAGCCGGTAGATACAGAAGCACTGAAGGGTGAAAACGCAACAGTTACTGTAAAAGCCAAAGGTGATGATCTGACTTACACATGGTACTACAAGAATCCGGGCAATAAGAAATTCTATGTATCCGGTACACAGTTCGTTGCAGACGGCGGTGCATCTTACACAATGCCGATGTACGCATGGCGTGATGGTCAGCAGGTATATTGCGTGATCACAGACGGACACGGTGAATCTGTTCAGACGGATGTTGTTACATTATCAATGAAAGTGGAATATGGTTCGATTGAAATCGTGAAACAGCCGGAAAGCGTTGGCGTAGATTCTGTAGGTAAGAAAGCAGTTGTTACTGTAAAAGCCAAAGGTGAAGGACTGACTTACGAATGGTTCTATAAGAATCCTGGAAATGTAAAATTCTACAAATCAGGAACCGAATTTGCAAAAGGTGCACAGTATTCCATCGAAGTATCTAAATGGCGTGATGGCCAGCAGGTATATTGTGTGATCACTGATGCAAACGGCGTAAGTGTACAGACAGATACTGTTACTATTTATTTAAAATAATAAGATTTCAGGTGGTCAGCCGTAAAGGCTGGCCGCCTTTTTTTATACTTCCAAAAAGCAAATGGATATAGTATAATATTCCTAGATTTTCATAATGTTTCAGCATTGCATTTTAGGAGGAGTTATGGCTGCCAAATCCCTTGGACGAAAGGATTTTGAAGTATTACTGGATGAAACGATCTCTCTGATGGATCGTGCGATTATTTTTGCGACCCGGGCACATTCCGGAACCTATCGCAAGGGAACGCAGATCCCATATATTGTGCATCCGATGGAAGCAGCAGCGATCGTAGCGACGATCACAGATGATCCGGATATGATTGCGGCAGCAGTGCTTCATGATGTGGTAGAAGATACGGATGCTACGGTAGAGGAGATCCGTTTCTTTTTTAATGACCATATTGCAGATCTGGTGGAGGCAGAGAGTGAAGATAAGAGAAAAGATCTTCCGCCTCAGGAAACATGGATGATTCGGAAAATGGAAACATTGGAATTTTTAAGACAGAGAGCGGGAAGAGAGGCAAAGATTCTTGCGCTTGCAGACAAGCTGTCGAATATCCGTGCCATTCACAGAGATCAAAACACCATCGGTGACCGGCTGTGGGAACGTTTTAATGAAAAGAGCAAAGAAAAACATGGCTGGATGTACCGGCAGGTGGCAGAGGCATTATCTGAATTAAAAGATACTTTTGCGTGGCAGGAATATGATCGTCTCGTAAGGGAAACGTTCGAAGAAGAAACTGTCGAAACTACGTAAGTATCTGCAGAAAGGTACTAAATGTGGGAAAGAAAACATAAGTACTGAAAGAAAGGAATATAGAGAAATGGAACCAAAATTGTTGATTGAAATTTTAAAGACGATCCTGATCGGGATTGTAGAAGGAATCACAGAATGGCTTCCGGTCAGCAGTACCGGACATATGATCCTTCTGGAAGAATTTGTACATTTAAATGTCAGTAAAGAATTTATGGAAATGTTCAATGTTGTGATTCAGTTAGGAGCGATTTTCGCAGTCGTTGTCCTGTTTTTTCCGAAGCTGTGGCCGTTTACAACGAAAGAAAAAGGCTGGATCAAAAAGGATACATGGATGATGTGGTTTAAGGTGGTTGTAGGAGTTCTTCCGGCCGCTGTTCTTGGTCTCCTGTTTGATGATGTACTGGATCAGATGTTCTACAACTATCAGACCGTAGCGGTGACGCTGATCGTTTATGGTGTTTTGTTTATTGTTGTAGAGAATTGGAACAAGGGAAGACGTCCGAAAATTCGCAGAATTGAAGATCTGTCCTTTCAGACAGCCCTTCTCATCGGTATGTTTCAGGTGCTTTCCCTGATTCCGGGAACTTCACGTTCCGGAGCAACGATTCTGGGAGCGCTGATCGTGGGATGTTCCCGTTATATCGGAGCAGAATTCAGCTTTTTTATGGCAATTCCGGTCATGTTAGGAGCCAGTCTCTTGAAAATGCTCAAGTTTGGATTTGCACTGACAGGATATGAAGTTGCGATCTTAGCGACAGGAATGATCACAGCATTTATCGTTTCTATGCTGTCCATTAAAATGCTGATGTCTTATGTGAAAAAACATGATTTCAAAGTATTTGGATATTACAGGATTGTGCTGGGCGTGATCGTACTGGCATACTTTTTAATCTTTTCCCACTAAAGGAGAAGCGAATCGTTAGATACAAAATCCTGTGATGAAACAGTACATTTTGTAGGATCGTTTCTGAAATCACAGGGTAGAAAGTGATAAATTACAGGTTGGGGTGACTGTATGATGAAAGAAATGTTGCTGAAAAGCTTTGAAGAAATTTATGGATCCAGTGAAGGCGCAAGAGTTTATTTTGCACCGGGAAGAGTGAATCTGATTGGTGAGCATACGGATTATAATGGGGGACATGTGCTTCCCTGTGCATTGACCATAGGAACTTATGTTGTTGCAAAAAAACGTCCGGACAAAAAACTCCGGTTTTATTCCATGAACTATACAGAAAACGGAGTTACGGAAGGAAATCTGGGCACATTAAAATATCGCCGCAGCAACGGCTGGACCAACTATCCCATCGGAATTTTATGGACATATCAGAAAAAAGGATACCGGATCCCAAATGGCTTTGACATGCTTCTTTACGGAAATATCCCAAGCGGTGCAGGTCTTGGAACATCGGCATCCATCGGTGTCGCGTTAGGTCTGATGATCCGCGAAATGTTTGGATTGGAAGATATTACCAATGTGGATATTGCGCTGTTTGGTCAGTATGCGGAAAATGAATTTCACGGCATCAACTGTGGAATCATGGATCAGTTTGCCAGCGCCATGGCAAAAGAGAACAACGCCATCTTTTTGGATACCAGTGATCTTCGATACGAGTATGCCCCAATGGATATGTCAGAATATGCACTGGTGATCACCAACAGTCATAAGATCCGCGGTGCATTTGATGCAAAATACAATGAACGCCGTATGGAATGCGAAAGAGCATTGGCGGAACTGCAGAGTGTCGTAGCAATCCAGTCTTTAGGCGAATTGACACCGGAATGTTATGAACAGGTAAAAGAAATGATCGTAGAACCGGTTCTGGTCAAACGAGCAGCTCATGCAGTTTATGAGAATCAGAGAACGATCAATGCATTTGAAGCATTAAAAGCCCATGATATGGAAACTTTTGGAAAGTTGATGATTGAATCCCATCGGTCTCTCCGTGACAATTATGAGGTTACGGGACGAGAACTGGATGTATTAGTAGAAGAGGCACTGAAAGTGCCGGGAGTGATCGGTTCCCGAATGACGGGAGGCGGATTTGGCGGATGCACCATCAGTCTGATGAAAAAGGAAGCGGTGGAAATGTTTGCCATCGAAGTAGGAAAGAATTATACGGAACGAACCGGATATTATGCGGATTTTTATAATGCAGAAGTCGGCGACGGAGCCAGAGTACTTTAAAGGTACTTTGAGATTACTGCAGAAAACAGAGGAATTACATGGATTTATTTGATTATATGAGAGAACAGAAGATGGAGGGGGAATCGCCGCTGGCGTCCCGCCTTCGTCCTGCAACGTTGGAAGAAGTAGTAGGACAGAAACATATTATCGGGGAAGATAAGCTGCTCTATCGTGCCATCAAAGCCGATAAACTGGGCAGCGTTATTTTTTATGGTCCTCCGGGAACCGGAAAGACGACCCTGGCGAAAGTCATTGCCAACACCACCAGTGCGGAATTTACCCAGTTAAATGCCACTGTAGCAGGAAAAAAGGATATGGAAGAGATTGTTCAGGCAGCGAAAGACCGCTTGGGCATGTATGGAAAAAAGACGATCCTTTTTGTCGATGAAATTCATCGCTTTAATAAAGGACAGCAGGATTATCTCCTGCCGTTTGTGGAAGACGGAACGCTGATTCTAATCGGTGCCACTACCGAAAATCCATATTTTGAAGTCAACGGTGCGTTGATCTCCCGTTCCCTGATCTTTGAATTAAAGCCTTTGGAAAAAGAAGATATCAAAACGCTTTTGCAGAGAGCGGTGTATGATCCGGTCAAAGGAATGGGATCTTTCCATGCAGAAATCGAAGAAGACGCATTAGAGTTTTTGGCAGATATTTCCGGCGGAGATGCGAGAAATGCATTGAATGCAGTGGAACTGGGGATTTTGACAACAGAGCGCAGTGAAGACGGCAAGATCCATATTACGCTGGAAGTAGCTTCAGAATGTATTCAGAAAAGAGTCGTTCGGTATGATAAGACCGGAGATAATCATTATGATACGATTTCCGCATTTATTAAAAGTATGCGGGGATCTGATCCGGATGCGGCAGTTTATTATCTTGCGAAAATGCTTTATGCAGGAGAAGATGTGAAATTTATTGCAAGAAGGATTATGATCTGTGCTTCCGAAGATGTGGGAAATGCAGATCCTATGGCATTGACAGTGGCGGTCAGTGCAGCACAGGCGGTAGAGCGGGTCGGCATGCCGGAATCCCAGATCATCTTATCTCAGGCCGCATCTTACGTCGCATGTGCACCAAAGAGCAATGCCGCGTGCAATGCGATCTTTGCAGCCATGGACAGTGTCCGCAGTACCAAAACAACGGTTCCGGCACATCTGCAGGATGCTCATTATAAAGGTTCTGCGAATCTTGGAAGAGGGATTGGTTATAAATATGCCCATAATTACCCAAATCATTATGTAGAACAGCAATATCTGCCGGATGAGATCAAAGATGAGAAATTTTATATTCCGTCAGAAAACGGGTATGAAAAAAAGATTCGGGAATATTTTCAGAAAATCAAGGAAAATGATTCCCAGTCTTTGGTTTAGATCAGAATCGGTTCCTGATAATCAGATCCTAAAAGTTCTTTTTTATTGGCCTGAAATCTCCAAAAGTAATCTTCATTGACATCACTCCATTCATGGGTAGACTGGTCATAAACCTGAACGTAATCTGCCTTGTTAGGATGTCTGCGGACGGTATTGGTAAGATATTCTTCTCCGGTCAGCGGATTGATTTCTCCCTGAATGAGCGGTTTCTTTAAAAGATTCGGAACGTGGAGGGTACTGCCGTCAGCGGTAGTAACCTTCTGGGTTTCCGGGATCACAGGTGCCGCAGTTACTGTCGGTATAGATACCGGAGCCGGCGCAGGGGTCGAAACAGGTGCCGTCGGTTCGGATACCGGTACAAGCTGAATATTTGCCTGGTATCCCAGCAGAGAAGCAATCAGGTGCATATCCTGTTCCGGAAAATTATCCCGTTTTAAACGCTGGCTGAGATTTTGCCGTGTCATTTTATTGCCGGTCCGGGATTCGTAAAGTGCAGCCAGATCCTGAATGGTCATATTTTTTCGATGTAAAATAATTTTTATCTGTTCTCCAAATGTGAGTTCCATCATCATTTCATCCTTTGTGTTAGTCTGTAAAAACTATAATATATCATTTCCAAAATGTAAACGATAAAATTTCTTTTGTCAGAAAATCCGGGATTCTTTTGGAAAAATCGCTTACATTTGAAAAAAATTAGTGTTAAAATATAAATGGAAGAAGTTGTCAGAAAAGTAAAGGAAGTGATAGAATGTTTCAAGTAAATGAAGTAGTAGTTTATGGACATCATGGAGTATGTGAGATTACAGAAATCGGTACCTTGAAAATGCCGATGGCTGATAAGGAAAAGTTATATTATACCTTGAGACCGGTATATCACAAGGATTCTGCGGTGTATGCACCGGTGGAAAGTCGCAAGATTATCATGCGTCCTGTGATCACAAAAGCTGCGGCAGAAGAATTGATCCAGCGGATTCCTCAGATTGAAACAGTGTGGATTGTAAATGAAAAAGTAAGGGAAGTGCAGTTTAAAGAAGCACTTCAGACATGTGACTGTGAAGAACTGGTTAAGATCATAAAAACACTATATCATAGAAAACAGCGTCGTCTGGAAAATGGAAAAAAAGTGACTGTAGTCGATGAAAAATATTTCCGTCAGGCAGAAGAAAAGCTTTATGAAGAGCTGGCTTATGTACTGGAAATGGAAAAAAGCAAAGTTGGAAAATATATTGCAGAACATATGGAAGAGAAGGCTTAATGCTTTCTCTTTTTGTTTCATAGGAAAGCTTTATTGCATTAACGTGTAAAAGGCACAGGCTTTCCTATGAAATAAAAGCACTCCGTGCAGGATGCGCAGCTGGCAGAGAGGTATGATGCCATAAATGGCACTGCTCGCGGGCGGAACAAAAGCTGTGCTATGTCAGAATGTAGAGCGCGAGAGTTTGCGAAGAGCACTTTTGTTGTTCCTAAAAAAGTCTTGGAGTGTTGATGCAGGAAGGAGAAAGGCGCTGGTTCTTAAAGAAAAATTAAGAAAAACTGTGTCGATATTTCCTAAAGTATTTATGATATCGTGATATAATCACGATATCATAAGCGCAAGCGAGTTTGGACAAACAAAGTTTGCACGAAATAAACGGCGAATGCCGAATATGATAGAAGCCACGGCGGCAGATTGGAGATCGGTATGAAGAACAGAATAAAATATATGGCACTTTTGGGTGCAGCGGTTCTTACTTTGGCATCCGGCTGCGGAACAAAGATAGAATCATCAGAAATTAATGCTCCGGTACAGGAAGAAGCATCGACAGACGCAGAAGAGGTACCGATACAGGAAACGACGAAAATCCCTGCTGCAGAGATGCCTCAGATGACCAGCGGAATCAGTGTAAAAGATAATTTTAAAATGTATTATTTGTCAGAGATGGAATTTCCTTATATGTATCTGCAGTATTGTGATGTGACGGTCAATGAAGAAGGAAATTTAAAGAACAATATAGAAAACTGGTCGCTGGAGCGAAGCGAAGAGCTTCGGGGAATAGCTGCTTCCTGTGAAAAACAGGCACAAGAAACTGAAAAAAATAAAGCGGCAGATCTGTATTATTCGATTTATCAGGAGGTTTATCTTGGCAGAACCGATGCACAGGTAATCAGTCTGGTGGATGAACTGTATACGTCTTTGAGCGGTGACCATGGAGAAACAAGCCGTCAGGGAATTACTTTTGATGCACAGACCGGAAAACGGCTGGAGCTTTCCGATCTTTGTTTAGATTATGAACCGTTCAAAAAAGAAGCAATCAGTTATATCAAAGAATGCCTGTTGCTTACATATGAAAATGAGCTGTTGGAAAATTATGAAGAGACGGTAGAAACCATGTTTGCAGGGGAAGAAGATCCTTCCTGGTACCTGGATGCCTCAGGAATTACAGTAATCCTTCCGGAAGAGTCTGTAGGCCCGTTTACAATGGGAATTGCAGAAATCCATCTTTCCTATGAACAGTTTAAGCAGTATTTGAAACAGGCATATGTTCCGGAGCAGATGGATGGCATCGCGCGTCTGGGAAAAAATGAGCAGGTAATCTTAAACGTTTCAGCAAAAGAGAATGAAACGAAGAAAGTTCCTTTTGAACTGTCCTATCGCTGGGAAGATGACTGGCCGGTCTGTTCTTTAAAATTAGGCGAAAAAACGATGCCCATGGAATCCTTTGCAACGTTAGAACATAGTTATCTGATTCAAAAAGATGGAGAAATTTATTGTATGGTAGGGGTAGATCAGGCATCGGATGATTATGACACCTATATCTATCGTCTGACAGAAGGAAAGATTCAGGAAACCGGCAGTGTGATGGCGGCCATTGATACCGGAAATATGAATTTAGAGGAAATTGTCATGGAAGAACGAGTGAACTTCCTCGGCAGTTATGATGGTCAGAGAATCTATCGGTTTAATGAAAATCATGAATTAGAAACAGAAGAAACCGAGCTGAATCTTTGGAAAAATGATAAAGTTCTGACAACTACGATAGATTTGCCGGTTACCTTAGGCGAAAAACAGAGTGTGCTTCCGGCCGGCAGTCATATGATCATCAAAGCGACAGATAATCAAACCTATGTAAAATTTATCATTCAGGAAACAGGACAGACAGGGGTACTGAATGTGACTCGTGCGGAAAATGACTATTACAGCATCTCTATTGACGGCAAAGACGAGCATGAGTGCTTTGAAGTTCTGCCGTATGCAGGATAATGGATCGGGCGGGAATCCTGGTTCTGTTTGATCTTTTGCTGCTGATGATCGGAATCAAAGATTGGAAGGAACGGAAGATCCAAAACAGGGATTCGATGATGATCCTGCTGCTTTCGGTGGCCGGGGCAGCAGTGATGTCGGAAATTACGCTAAAAGAGAGAATACTGGGAATGCTGGCAGTCAGTATTCCCATGGCTGTTTTGGGAATTTTGACCCCCGGAAGTTTTGGCGGAGGAGATGCCAAGTTTTCCTTTGCCTGCGGTGCATTTCTTGGTACAGAGGGCGTTGTCAGAGGAACGGTCAGAGCAGTGCTTCTTGCAGGAATCTACAGTGTCTGGCTGTTGTTTCGGCAATCAAAAAGAAAAGACAGCAGCAGACAGCTGCAGTTTGCATTTGGTCCCTTTTTATGTGTCGGATATTTATTGGAAACTTGGATGCTATGGAGCAGAATCATGGAGAATCTTTAGAAAATGTTTAGAATTTTCTGAAGATTCTTTTTTGATTTGCGTTTTATGATATACTCATACATGAAATCATGAAGCAGGAGGAGAAAGAGTTATGAAGGAAACATATCATGTATTGGTTGTGGAGGACGATCAGCAGATCCGTGACGGGATTGAAATTTATCTGAAAAGTCAGGGATATGAGGTGTCAAAAGCAGCTGATGGAATCGAAGGACTGGCAAAAATGAAAGAAAAACCGGTTCATCTGGCAATCATTGACGTCATGATGCCGAGAATGGACGGAATTCATATGGTGATGCGCCTTCGAAAAGAATATGATTTTCCGGTCATTATGCTTTCTGCCAAGTCAGAGGAAGTAGATAAGATTATGGGATTAAATATGGGGGCAGACGATTATGTGACCAAACCATTTCAGCCTTTGGAACTGCTTGCAAGAGTCAATTCCCATCTGCGCCGTTATCAGCGTTTTCTGGATATGACAGGTGCAGGAAATACAGAACCGGAAAATGTATACCGGATCGGAGGAATCGAGCTGAACGAAGATACGAAAGAAGTATTGGTAGACGGTGAGAGTGTGAAGATGACTCCGATGGAATTTAAGATTCTGGCACTTCTGATCAAATCCCCGGGACGTGTTTTTTCCGCAGAAGAAATTTATGAAAGAGTGTGGAATGAACGGGCGATCAATACCGATACAGTCATGGTTCATGTGCGAAAGATTCGGGAAAAGATTGAATATAATCCGAAAGAACCAAAATATTTAAAGGTGGTGTGGGGTGTTGGATACAAAATTGAAAAAATCTCATAAAAAGAAAAATTTAATCATTGCATTGATTGTTCTGATTCCGGCGTTGATTCTGGTATGTCTTTATCCGCAGATGGAAAAGGCCATGATCGAAAGAAGAACCCAGTGGCAGAAAGATTGGGAAACATTAAAAGAAGAGCTGGATCAGCAAGAAGAAACAACAGAAGATGCAACAAGCTATGAAATGGTGGATGAAGAGGAAATCGCAGATTATTATTTGAGTGATAATTTTGTGAATTATGCCGTGGAAGCCAGTTATTACCAGTATGCAAAGCTTTTGCAGGAAGTAGAGCAAAGAGAAATTTATACGGATGTTCTGGAATATTATGGCTGGATCAATGATTATTATGATCTGATGAACGGTTCTGTCTGCTTTGCAGAATATAGTTATCTGCCAAAGACGGAGGAAGAGCAGACCGCAGAAAATGATAATCGTACAGAAACAGCAGAAACGCCGGAAACAACAGATGAATGGTCCACTGCAGAAAGTATGGAAGGCGAAGTAGATGAAATCCAGGCGGAAGAAGCGAAGGCGCTGTTAAACGGTCAGAAATTAGATGAAGAACGTGAAGAGGAGTTAAGAGATCTCGGACTTCTTGGCTATCTGATTCTGGAATACGATAATTACGGAAAGCTGTCCAATGTCAATCTACAGATGGAAGATGGAGTTATATATAATGCTCAGCCTTATCGTCTGGCAAAGGCTTCTATAGAACAGTATCAGGTCAATGCGAATTATTATAAGTACGAAATCGGAGAATCCGATTTTGAACAGGTACGTAAAAGTTTTCTGGAAACCTGTCCGAAAAATTTCAAAGGAATCTATTTCATTTTTGAAGATGATACGAGATTTGTATCTTCTTCAGATGATATGTATTATGGTGACATTTCTTATGTGGATTATGAACCGTATTATTCTCCGACAGATCTTTACTTTACGGTAGGTGCGTACTGGATCGTACTTGCACTGGCTGTTTTCGTGGCAGCGGCAGCGCTGATCCTGCCGTTTTTCAAGAAACTGGAAACCGGATGGGAGAAACTGTTCAGCCTGCCGACAGAAGTGATGGCAGCAATCGCAGGCGGCGGTCTCATGCTTGCCTTCGGAATGTGCATTTTCATGACCGGAAGCAGAATGGAGGAAGTTACTGCGGTGATCGTAGATCAGGGAAATGTGATCGAACTCCTAGGCTATGAATTCAGTGTTTCCCAGTGCTATGCAATGTTATTGTTCGTAAATTTCCTTGGATGGGCACTGACCTTTTTCTTAGAATATATGGTTGTGGCACATATCAGACAGTTTTTCTGCGGACCGAAATATTATGTCAAACACAGACTTCTGGGAATCGTCTTTCTGCGCTGGATATGGAAACAGTGCAAACGACTGTATCATTATGTGACAGACATTGATCTGAATGATCAGATGCAGAAAAGCATTGTCAAGATTGTGTTGGCCAATGCGGTAATCGTTACCATTTTATGCTGTATGTGGTTTGCAGGAATCGTAGGAGTGATCATTTATTCCATTCTGCTCTATATTCTGCTGAAGAAATACGGAAGTACATTGCAGAGACAGTATCGGAGCATTCTGAATGCAACAAGCCAAATGGCAGAAGGCGATCTGTACATTACACTGGAGGAAGATCTGGGCGTTTTTGCTCCGCTGGGAGAAGAACTGGAAGAAGTAAAAGAAGGATTTGCGAAAGCGGTAGCAGAAGAAGCAAAGAGTCAGAATATGAAAAGTGAGCTGATTACCAATGTTTCCCATGATTTGAAGACGCCTTTGACAGCGATCATTACGTATGTAGATCTTTTGAAGAAACCGGACATTACGGAGGAAGAAAGGCTGTCTTACATTGAAACACTGGATATGAAATCCCAGCGTTTGAAGGTGCTGATCGAAGACCTTTTTGAAGTAAGCAAAGCAAATTCCGGAAATGTGAAGATGAACTTTATGGATGTGGATATTGTCAAGATCCTGAAAGAGGTTCGTGTGGAAATGTCTGATAAATTAGAAGAAAGTACACTGGATTTCAGATGGAATCTGCCGGAAGAAAAAGTCATTCTTTCGTTAGACGGACAGAGAACGTATCGTATTTTCGAAAATCTGCTGAATAATGCCGTTAAATATGCAATGCCGTATACGAGAGTTTATGTGGACGTTGCCAATAAAGAATCAGAAGTAACCATTACTTTTAGAAATATTTCTTCTCAGGAACTGAAAATGGATGCAGCGGATCTGACAGAGCGTTTTGTCAGAGGAGACAGTTCCAGACAGTCCGAGGGAAGCGGTCTGGGTCTTGCCATTGCCAAGAGCTTTACTGAGCTTCAGCATGGAGAATTTCAGATTTGTATCGATGGAGATCTGTTTAAAGTAACCATTCGTTTTAGGAAAAAAGCATAAAGATCAGGGGCATATCAAAGTTGTGTGATATGCCCCTGATTTTTTAATTGATCCATTTTTTTCGAAAATCCGATGCGGAAATCCCTTCAGATTTTTTAAATTGTTTGTTCATATAACTGGTATCGTAAAAACCACATTTCATGGCAATCTCTTCCAGTGAAAAATCAGAAAATCGAAGCAGTTTTTTGACCATGGTGATCCGCTTGGAGATCACATACAGGTTTGGTGTGATGCCAAACTGATTTTTAAATTCTCTGGAGAGGTGATATTTGCTGATATAAAAATGTTCCGACAGCGTATCTAAAGAAAATTTTTCTGCATAGTGTTCGTCCAGATATTGCCGGATGTCCAGCAGTTTCTCATGAGCAGCACCCTGTTCTTCTCTGGAATTGGTCACTTCCTGCAGAAGGATCGATAAAATGTCCATGATCAGACGGGAAGATGCGATTTCTGCGGACAGATCAGAGTGGGTATTCACGTCTAACAGACTTTCTACTTTTTCCCGGATTTCCTGAAAGGAGTGGGGCAGAAAAGCCGGCTCTGACATACTGGAATAACAGCGGTAATAAGATTCCGAAGTGGCACCGTTAAAGTGGATCCACATTAATTCCCATGGATCTTCGGTACTGCTCTGATGATAATAAGGTACCATACAGTCGATAAAAAAGCAGGAACCGGCCTGCAGATGATAAAGTTTTTCGTGATACATTAAAGTGCCGCTGCCGGATAAAACTAAGACTACCAGATAGGATTCCAGATTCTTACGGAAGGCACGGTGGCTTTCTTTTAATTTAAAATAGCCGGTTTCCTGAACATAGAAAAAGGTACTGCGGGCCAGATTGCTGGGAGTCTGGATGATACGTATGGAATTTTCACTGTAGGAATCAGGAAACTGATCAAAAAGCTGGTTCATGGGAGCCTCCTATTTGTCTCATAAGGTATACTTTTGCAATTAAATTTTTACAAGCACCATCACTTGCCCCTATTTGTGCTTCGCAGGGCGTCGTCGTCTCCAACTAATCCAAGTACTTCTGATCACTCGCAGGAGAGCCTGCGCAGCGTTACAGCATCCATAAGATGGCGTAAATGCTAAATAGCGAAATGAATTTTGCCCCGAAAGTATCATTTTGTAAAAAGATAAATAGCAATATAATACCGATTAATAGCAAGAAACTAACTTGTTACTACCAATATATATGAATATAATTTAAAAATCAACGGAAATATAGATTACAATAAAATACTGAATATAAGGAGATATCGAATGTATTATGTGCTTTTATCGGGAGGCAGCGGAAAACGCTTATGGCCGCTGTCAAATGATGCAAGACCGAAACAATATGTAAAACTGGTAAATAGAGAGATTAATTCTATGGAACACTGCTCTATGCTCCAGCGAGTATGGGAACAGCTGGAACATGCAGGAATGGATAAAAATACAGTCATTACTGCAGGCGGGGAACAGACCGAACTGATCCGAAGTCAGGTCAAAGATGCTAAGATTGCAGTAGAGCCGATGCGAAGAGATACGTTTGGAGCAGTGCTGCTGTCCTGTGCATATCTGCACAGTCACAGTGGAGCGTCGGAAGAAGATTATGTAACGATCATGCCGGTAGATCCTTATACCGAAGGAACTTATTTTGAAACTGTGAAAAAGCTGGAAACGATGATGAAAGTTTCCGGAGCACAAGTAGGGCTGATGGGTGCGGTGCCGACCTATCCTTCCACCAAATACGGATATATCCTTCCGGGAGAAAAAAAGGACGGATATTTTGAAGTTTGCGGATTTTCCGAAAAACCGGAGGAAGAAAAAGCAGAAAAATTGTTTGCACAGGGTGCTTTATGGAACTGCGGTGTTTTCTGTGTAAAGATCGGTGAGATGTTAAAACAGGCAGAAATGTACGGTGTTCCGACAGATTATGAAGGGATGTGTCAGGCTTATGAACGTCTGCCAAAGATCAGCTTTGACTATGAAGTACTGGAAAAAGCAGAGAAACTTGCCATGATCGAATTTCACGGATTCTGGAAAGATCTGGGAACCTGGGATGCATTGGCAGATCAGATGAGTACGGATAGTGTGGGAAATTCCGTGATCATGGAAGGCTGTGAAAATACACAGGTAGTCAATGAACTGAGTATGCCGGTCGTAGTGATGGGAGCAAAAGAACTGGTGGTAGTCGCTTCTCAGGACGGGATTCTGGTTACGGACAAGGGACACGCTGCCAAAGTAAAAGATGTGACCAAAGATCTGGTATCCCGACCGATGTTTGAAGAACGGCGCTGGGGAACATTAGAAACGCTGGACGATACAGAAACCGCCGGAATTTCCACTCTGACCAGAAAGATCAAGATTCATGACGGTATGACCTCCAGCTATCATTATCATGAAAAACGTGATGAGATATGGACTGTATTAAACGGTACCGGAGAACTGATTCTGGAAGGAAATAAAATCCCGTTATCTGCAGGAAAAGCCATCTGCATCAGAAAAAATCAGAGACATGCGGTAAAAGCATTTCACGATTTTGAATATATAGAGATTCATGTGGGAACCGCCGTAGGAAATGAAGATATTAATCGAATCACCTTCGACTGGGATGCCATTGAGCTGAGTCATATTTTATAAAAAGCTTTTGCAACTGAATTTTTACAGGCACCATCACTTGCCCTTATTTGTGCTCCGCAGGGCGTCGTCAGCTCCAACTAATCCAAGTACTTCTAATCACTCGCAGGAGAGCCTGCTTCGCGAAGAAGTACTAGGATGGATTTTCCGCCTCCTTTGGCCAAATGCATCGCAAAACAGGGGACAGATGCTGGTGCATGGCAAAATTTGCAGTACACAGCCATCATTATGGACTGCTGTCAAAAGCGGAGCGTCAAGCGGATGAGACCGAAAATCACTCCTTAGAACTACTCCGCGAAACACCCATTGGTGTGAGTGGTTAGTAGTTCTTATGGAGAAGTTAAGGAGGAAGGAGCCTGCGCAGCGTTACAGCATCCATAAGATGGCGTAAATGCTAAATAGAGAGATGAATTCGGCAAAAAGTATAGAAAATAGAATGATTTCAAGATAAAGGAGTTAGATATGAAAAAGACAGCACTGATTACAGGAATTACAGGACAGGATGGTTCTTATCTTGCAGAATTTCTGCTGGAAAAGGATTATGAAGTATATGGATTGTTTCGAAGAGGATCCACCAATACGACCCAGAGGATCGAACATCTTTTGGAAGAACGGGCAGAAGAAGATCATAAACTGCATCTGGTATATGGAGATATGACAGATTCCATGAATCTGGTTCGTCTGATGCTGGAAATTCAGCCGGATGAGATCTATAATCTGGCAGCCCAGTCTCATGTAGCAGTTTCTTTTGAAGAACCGGAATATACCGCCAATGCAGACGGAATCGGTGTTCTTCGCATTTTAGAAGCAGTGAGGATCGCAGGACTGACAGAAAAAACAAGAATTTATCAGGCATCAACCTCAGAACTTTTCGGAAAAGTAGCAGAGATTCCGCAGAAAGAAACCACACCATTTCATCCGCGTTCTCCATACGGTGTGGCAAAACTTTACGGATACTGGATCACGAAACACTATAGGGAAGCTTATCAGATGTATGCAGTCAACGGAATTTTATTCAACCATGAGTCAGAACGCCGTGGGGAAACTTTTGTTACAAGAAAGATTACGCTGGCAGTAGCCAATATTGTAAAAGGAAAACAGGAAAAGCTGTATCTTGGCAATTTGAATGCAAAGCGTGACTGGGGATATGCAAAAGATTATGTAGAATGTATGTGGCTGATGCTTCAGCAGGAAACACCGGAAGATTTTGTCATTGCTACCGGAGAAACCCGTACGGTTCGGGAATTTGTCGATGCTGCTTTTGCCTGTGCCGGCATTCAGATCACATGGCAGGGAGAAGGCGTGGAAGAAAAAGGAATCGATGCAGCCACCGGAAAAGTACTGGTGGAAGTTTCACCGGAATTTTTCAGACCTGCAGAAGTAGATCTGTTATTAGGAGATCCTACGAAAGCCAAAACCGTGCTTGGATGGAATCCGAGAAAGACATCGTTTGAAGAACTGGTAAGGAGGATGGTAAATCATGATCTTGGACAGAACTAAGAAAATTTATGTGGCAGGACACAGAGGGCTGGTAGGATCTGCCATTGTAAGACGTTTGGAAAAAGCCGGATTTCAGCAGATTATTACCAGAACCCATCAGGAGCTGGATCTGACAAGGCAGGCTGAAGTAGAGCATTTTTTTGAAGAAGAAAAACCGGCATATGTGATTTTGGCTGCTGCAAAGGTAGGCGGTATTTATGCCAATGATACGTATCCGGCAGATTTCATTATGAAAAATCTGCAGATTGAATGTAATGTGATTGATGCAGCATACCAAAATCAGGTAGAGAAATTACTATTTTTAGGAAGCTCCTGTATTTATCCAAGAGAATGTCCTCAGCCGATCAAAGAAGAATATCTGCTCAGCGGATATCTGGAAAAGACCAATGAAGCTTATGCGCTGGCAAAGATCGCCGGGTTAAAAATGTGTACATTTTATAATCAGCAGTACGGAACCGATTACATCAGTGTCATGCCATGTAATTTGTATGGAATCAACGATAATTTCGCGCTGGAAAATTCCCATGTGCTTCCGGCACTGATGCGAAAATTTCATGAAGCAAAAGTAAAAAATGAACCGACTGTGACTGTCTGGGGCAGCGGAAAGCCGTTAAGAGAATTTTTGAATGTAGATGATCTGGCCGATGCCTGTCTGTATCTGATGGATCACTATCGTGGAAATGAATTTTTCAATGTAGGTTATGGAAAAGAAGTTACGATTATGGAACTGGCGCAGATGATGAAAGAAGTGACAGGGTTTCAGGGAGAAATCGTAATGGACAGCTCAAAACCGGACGGTACTCCGAGAAAACTGACAGATATCAGCCGGTTGACAAGTCTGGGCTGGCAGCCGAAGATCACTCTGGAAGAAGGACTGAAGCAGACATATGAATGGTACAAAGCCAATAAAGCTGAAATCAATTAAAAAAGAATATCTTTGGGGAACAGAAGACTGGTTGCTTTCTTATCTGCATGAAGGATTTGAGAAAGTTCCGCTGCTGATCAAGAAGATTACAGCAGAGCAGGCACTGTCAGTACAGGTACACCCGGATGATGCTTATGCAAAAGAAAAAGAAGGCAGCAAAGGCAAGACCGAAATGTGGTATGTACTGGACTGTGTGCCGGGAGCATTCCTGTATTATGGATTGAAGCATCAGATTTCCGCCAATGAATTTTTAAAGCGGATCCAAAATGGTACGATCACGGAAGTTTGTCAGAAGGTACCGGTAAAAAAAGGAGATGTATTTTATATTCCGGCAGGACTGGTACATGCCATTGGTGCAGGAATCACTGTAGCAGAAATCCAGCAAAGCTCCAACATCACCTATCGGGTCTATGATTATCAGCGAAAAGATGCAGAAAATCATCCGAGGGAGCTGCATATTGCTCAGGCAGCAGAGGTGGCAGGATTTTTACCGCCGCTGCAGGGACATCGTCCGATGGGACTTCCGGTAAAAAAAGAAGGGTATACAAAGACACTTTTGGTGCAGTGCAGTCATTTTGCAGTGCATCGTTGTGAAATCACAGAAAGAATGTGTGGAAAAATCACAGAGCGGCCGAAGGCATTGTGGATCACAGAGGGTACGGGAATCCTTAGCACAGAGCAGGAAGAACTTCGGGTTACAGCAGATGACTGTATTTATTTACCGTCTCAGATGGGTGCGTATGAGCTGACAGGCAAAGTACAATTATTAATGAGTGAGGCATTGGAATGAAATTAAAATTTGGAACAGGCGGTCTTCGTGCAACTATGGCACCGGGACCGGACCATTTAAATACAGAAACGATCAGAGAAGCAACGCTGGGAGTGGCAGCCTATGCAAATACGTTGACTGCCAACCCGCTCATTGCCATCTCTTATGACAGTCGCAGAAATTCAAAAGAATTTGTACAGGAGACGGCAAGAGTGCTGGCAGCATCAGGATGCAGAGCCTATCTGTATCCGAAACTGATGCCGACACCGGCACTTTCTTTTGCAGTAAGATTCTTAAAATGCGATCTGGGGATTGCCATTACAGCAAGCCATAATCCAAAGGAATACAACGGATATAAGGTCTATGGAGCAGACGGCTGTCAGATTACCAGTAAGGCAGCAAAGAAGATTCAAGAAGAAATCCGGAAAGCAGATTTAAAAGCGTTAGAAGGTTCCAAAGATTACGAAAGCTTTTTAGAGGAAGGCAGAATTTCCCTGATCGGGCAGGAAACGCAGGAAGCATTTCTGGATGAAATTCAAAAACTTCGTACCGGTGAAAAACTGAGCGGAACTTTGAAGGTCGTATATACACCATTAAACGGAGCGGGGGCAGATTGTGTTACGAAAATCTTACACCGGATCGGTATTCAGGATCTGTATCTGGTGCCGGAACAGAAAGATCCGGACGGAGAATTTCCGACCTGCCCTTATCCAAATCCGGAGGAAGAAGAAGCATTGACCTTAGGGATTCGCTGCTGTAAGGAACGAGAAGCAGATCTTTTGCTGGCTACCGATCCGGACAGTGACAGAGTGGGAGTAGCAGCGAAAAAAGGGGAAACATACGAACGGCTGACGGGAAATCAGGTAGGAGTCCTCCTGCTGGATTACCTTTTAAAAAAACGTCAGGAAGAAGGAACACTGCCGAAACGGCCTGTGATCATTAAGACCATTGTGACCACTTCCATGATTGAAAAGATCGCCCGCAAGTATGGTGCAGAGGTGTTCAATACCTTGACCGGATTTAAATATATCGGAGAACAGATCGGAGTTTTGGAACAGGCAGGAGAACTGGATCGATTTGTATTTGGTTCGGAAGAAAGCTGCGGTTATCTGATCGGTTCTTATGTCAGAGATAAGGATGCGGTAGGAGCAGCAATGCTCCTTTGTGAAATGGCTGATGAATATAAAACGCAGGGAAAGACACTTTGGGATGTGCTGGAAGAGTTATATGCGGTTTACGGACATCATGAGACTGAGCTGACCACGTATCATTTTGAAGCAGATGAAGCAGCGGAATACATGGAACAGCTGCGTAGCGATATAAAAAAAGAGTATGTACAGCTTTCTTCTTCCAGAATTATAAAATATCAGGATTATCTGGAAGGCGCAGACGGACTGCCGAAATCCAATGTGATAAAACTTTGGATGGCTGACGGAACAGAAATCGTAGTCCGGCCTTCAGGGACAGAACCAAAGATCAAGATTTACAAAGAAACAGAGAAACCTGCTTCTTTGTAAGAGCCTACCCTGTATCAGAGATTGAAAAAATAATTATAAAAAGCATATTTTTGTTCAAGGATGAAAAAGCGGAGAAATTCTCTGCTTTTTTGTCGTTTAAGAAAAAGTGCTGTTGGTTATTAAAAATAAAGGCGCAGAATCCATGACTTGCGAATAGAGAACTTTTCAGATAGAATGGTCTTAATCACAGGAAGACGGAGAAAACAGAGAACATTTATGGCTCAAATAAAATATATAAAAAATAAGATCAATGAGATTCTGCCGGAGCGGCAGACCATTAAAAAAAGTCTGCTGTTTACTGTAGGATCCTTATGTATTGCATTTATTGTCAGTCTGGCAATCTCAGATACATTTGATGTATTTACGCCGATTCCGGCGATCTTTACACTGGCAGTATTTTTGATTTCCAGATATACGGAAAGTTATTGGTATGGAATCGGAGCATCGCTTTTCAGTATGCTGATGGTCAATTTTGCGTTTACCTTTCCTTTTTTTGAATTTAATTTTGTGATCGTAGAAAATACGGTTTCTGCCATTGTTATGCTGAGTATTTCCATTATGACAGGGATTTTGACCACAGAACTGAAACGTCAGGAAAAGCTGCGTGCGGAAACGGAAAAAGAAAAAATGCGTGCCAACCTTCTGCGTGCCATTTCCCATGATTTGCGTACACCGTTGACGACAATCTATGGTTCCAGTTCAGCAATGGTAGAAAATGTGGATGATCTGTCAAAAGAACAGATGGCAGAACTGGCAGATGGAATCAGAGAAGATGCCCAGTGGCTTATCGGTATGGTAGAAAATCTGCTGTCGGTTACAAAGATTGACAGCGGAGATATGCAGCTGATCAAAACACCGGTTGTTTTGGAAGAATTGATCGATTCGGTGCTGGTACGGTTTGCCAAACGCTATCCGAAACAGCCGGTAGAAGTAGAGATTCCCGATGATTTTATCAGTATTCCGATGGATGCGGTGCTGATTACGCAGGTCTTGGTGAATCTTTTGGAAAATGCAGTACAGCATGCGAAAGGAATGAAACATCTGATTCTCCGGGTTACAACCAGCGGAGAAGAAGCTGTCTTTGAGATTCTGGATGATGGATGCGGGATTCCGAAAGAGAAATTAAACAGGATCTTTTCTTCGAATTTTGAGACAGGAAATCTGCCGGCAGATAATCAGAAAAGAAACATGGGAATCGGTTTATCGGTTTGTGCGTCGATCATTAAAGCACATGAAGGCAGGATTGAGGTGGAAAATCGAAAAGAGGGAGGATGCTGTTTTCGGTTTACGTTAGAGATGGAGGAAGAAACAGATGAACAGTCATAATAAATATAAAGTTTTATTGATTGAAGACGAAAGAAATATCCGTCATTTTGTACGGACGATTTTAGCAACCAATGGATATCAGGTATTGGAAGCAAAGACAGCAGCTGAAGGGAAAATGGCATTTATGTCGAATTCGCCGGATGCGGTGATTCTGGATCTGGGACTTCCGGACGGTGATGGTATGGATCTTTTGGAAAAGATCCGTCAGGATTTTTCCACACCGGTCATTGTTTTATCAGCAAGAAGCGATGAAAGTGATAAAGTAGCCGCTTTGGATGCAGGTGCCAACGATTACATTACCAAGCCGTTTGGGACAGCAGAGCTTCAGGCCAGAATCCGATCTGCTTTGAGAATCCATCAGCAGAATGTGGACAGAAGTCTTGGCGGAGAAAAGAATTTTCAGTTGGGTGATCTGGTCATTGATTATGATACAAGGCATGTTTTGATCAATGGAGAAGATATTAAACTGACCCAGACCGAATATAACATTGTAGCATTGCTGGCTGCTCATGCAGGAAAAGTGATGACTTACGCTGAAATCATTAAAGAAATCTGGAAATGGATGGATGTGGGAAGCGTCAAAAAGCTTCAGGTCAATATGGCAAACATCCGTAAAAAAATGGGAATTAAGCCGGGAGATACCCAGTATATTGTCAATGAACTTGGGGTAGGATATCGGATGAATGTGGATTGTAGATAAGAAGAAATCCAAAAATAAAAACGGAACTCAGAAAAAACACCCTTGCCGGGATTACGTGTGATGAAGGTTTCACACATGCTCCCGACAAGGGTGTTTTCATAGGTGCATCCAGCGATATGTTTTATCGCCCTGCAGCATAAAGATGCAGTGGTTTTTGATCAGTCGTAAAGTGATGCGCCGTGTAAGATCTTGTTTTTAATCTTCTGTCCGAGAACAAGAAGAAGATAAGCAACGATCACGATGGATGATCCGCCGCCTAACAGTGCAAACAATGCGATGACTGGATAGAATAAAATTTCCATATTGGTTTCCCCCTAAAATCAAAACTAAAAGCATCTTAGCAAAAGCACATTTTCGATTCAATAAAGCAAAGAGGATTTTAGCCGTCTCTTAACCGGAAATGACGGTTCTTAACCGTTTCTTAGCCGTAAAGAGAAAATGATGTTTCGGGACGAAAATATTAAAAAAATATAAATTTAGCACTCGCTGTTGACGAGTGCTAACAAAAGTGTTATGTTAACAGTGTGCAAAGAACAAGATGCATATTTTGAATGATTATGAAAAAACTGAAATGACAGGAGGGCAAGTTTATGAACATCAGTAAATTTACGCAGAAATCCATTCAGGCGATCAACAGCCTGGAAAAAACAGCGTATGATTTTGGCAATCAGGAAATCGAGCAGGAACATTTACTCTATAGTTTGTTACATCAGGAAGACAGCCTGATCTTAAAGCTGGTCGAAAAGATGGAGATAAACAAAGAGCACTTCCTGAACAGATTGGAAGATTATATCGGAAAGCGTACGAAAGTATCAGGCGGTCAGCCGTATGTAGGACAGTACTTGAACAAAGCACTGATCAACGCCGAAGATGAAGCTAAGGCCATGGGGGATGAATATGTTTCGGTAGAACATCTTTTCTTAAGCCTGCTGAAGAATGAAAGTCCGTCGATGAAACAGTTCTTTAAAGAATATGGAATTACGAGAGAACGATTTTTGCAGGCACTTTCTACGGTACGCGGCAATCAGAGAGTCGTCAGTGACAATCCGGAAGCAACTTATGATACATTGAATAAGTACGGTTATGATCTGGTAGAACGTGCCAGAGATCAAAAGCTGGATCCGGTCATCGGACGTGACAGTGAAATCCGGAATGTGATCCGCATTTTATCCAGAAAGACCAAAAACAATCCGGTGCTGATTGGGGAACCGGGAGTTGGTAAGACTGCAGTGGTAGAAGGTCTGGCGCAAAGAATTGTTCGCGGGGATGTACCGGATGGATTAAAAGATAAAAAATTATTTGCACTGGATATGGGAGCATTGGTAGCAGGTGCCAAATACCGGGGGGAATTCGAAGAACGTCTGAAAGCAGTGCTGGATGAAGTAAGAAAGAGTGATGGACAGATTATTCTGTTTATTGATGAGCTGCATTTGATCGTAGGTGCCGGAAAAAGTGATGGTGCTATGGATGCAGGCAATATGTTAAAACCAATGCTGGCAAGAGGGGAGCTGCATTGTATCGGTGCGACCACATTGGATGAATATCGTCAGTATATTGAAAAGGATGCAGCGCTGGAACGAAGATTTCAGCCGGTCATGGTAGATGAACCGACAGTAGAAGATACCATCTCCATCCTTCGAGGCCTAAAAGACCGTTATGAAGTATTCCATGGAGTAAAGATTACAGACGGTGCCCTGGTTACAGCAGCAACATTATCTCATAGATATATTTCGGATCGATTTCTTCCGGATAAAGCCATTGATCTGGTCGATGAAGCCTGTGCTCTGATCAAAACAGAGCTGGATTCTATGCCGGCCGAACTGGATGAGCTTCGCAGAAAAGTCATGCAGTTAGAGATTGAAGAAGCAGCTTTGAAAAAAGAAACAGATCGTTTGAGCAAAGAACGTCTGGAAGCACTGCAGAAAGAACTGGCAGAGCTTCGGGATGAATTTAATGTAAAAAAAGCACAGTGGGATAATGAAAAATCCGGTGTGGAGAAGCTGTCTAAGCTGCGTGAAGACATCGAAGCGATGAATAAAGAAATTCAGCTGGCACAGAGAAATTATGATCTGGAAAAAGCTGCAGAATTGCAGTATGGTAAATTACCGCAGCTGCAGAAACAGTTGGAAATCGAAGAAGAAAAAATCAAAAATCAGGAAATGACGCTGGTTCACGAGAGTGTCACCGATGAAGAGATTGCGAAGATTATTTCCCGCTGGACCGGAATTCCGGTAGCAAAACTGACAGAAAGTGAACGTAACAAAACCCTTCATCTGGATGAGGAACTTCATAAACGTGTCATTGGACAAAATGAAGGAGTTACGAAAGTAACAGAAGCGATCATCCGTTCCAAGGCAGGTATTAAAGATCCGGAAAAACCGATCGGTTCCTTCCTGTTCTTAGGACCTACCGGTGTAGGTAAAACAGAGCTTGCCAAAGCACTGGCAGCAAGTCTGTTTGATGATGAAAGCAATATGGTGCGGATCGATATGAGTGAATATATGGAGAAACATTCGGTATCCAGACTGATTGGAGCACCTCCGGGATATGTTGGTTATGAAGAAGGTGGCCAGCTGACTGAAGCAGTCCGCAGAAAACCGTATTCCGTCGTTCTTTTTGATGAAATCGAAAAAGCCCATCCGGATGTATTTAATGTACTGCTGCAAGTATTGGATGATGGCCGAATTACCGATTCTCAAGGCAGAACCGTAGATTTTAAGAATACAATCCTGATCATGACGTCGAATATCGGTTCCTCTTATCTTTTGGATGGCATCGATGAAAACGGGGAAATTACAGAACAGGCAGAAAATGCGGTGATGAGTGATCTGAGAGCGCATTTCAGACCGGAATTTTTGAACCGTCTGGATGAAACAATTTTATTTAAACCATTGACAAAAGCCGATATTCGTAGCATTATCAATCTGTTGCTTACCGATCTGAATGAACGTCTTTCTGACAAAGAGCTTCATTTGGAGATTACAGAAGAAGCAAAAGACTATATTACAGACCATGGATATGATCCGGTTTATGGTGCTAGACCATTGAAACGATACGTACAAAAATACGTAGAGACACTTGCTGCAAAGATCATTCTGCAGGGAGAAGTATCTACCGGAAGTACCATCGTGATCACAGTGGAAGGAAACAGCCTGACTGCGATCGTCCGATAGAAAGAGGAAACGTTATGCTGCCAAATCAGCCGATGATACTGTTAAGTTTTGTCAATACGAAACTTCGGGATGAATTCCCAAGTCTGGATGCATTTTGTGATGATTTTCATATTGCAAAAGATGAGATTGAAGAAAAACTTGCAAGTATTGGTTACGAATATGAAGCAGAGCTGAATAAGTTCGTATAAAAAAGACTGCTGTCTGACCTTTCGGGTCGGGCAGCAGTTTTTTGATCTTAGGAAATCGGTTTGCAGTCTTTTTCGTTTAACGAAGCAGAAGTTAAACGGTAGTCAGAAATGTAGTATATCCCCGATTCTTTAATCGCTGTTCCATGTCTACCGCAGAATCCAAAGATTCATATTCTCCCACACGGACACGATAAAATCCGGTATTCGGATCTGTATCCAGAAAGGCGGGATATCCCTGACGTTTTAAACGGAGAAGCAGATTGTCTGCATATACTTTGTTGCGGAAAAGACCTGTCTGAACGGTATAAAGGGGCATTTCTTCTTCATGAGAAGGGAGGGACATTTCGATTCCTCTTGCAATGGCCTGGGCAGTTTCTTCGAACTTAGAATCAAAGAGCTGATTATCTTTATCACTGTCGATAAATCCGGCTTCTACCAGAACTGCCGGCATTTTTGTCCGGTTTAAAACGACAAGATCCGGACGGATATCAATACCGAGATTCTGAAATCCTACATTTTCCAGTTCGTTAGCAATATTGCCGGCCACTTCTTCCCGAAGTCCGCCGGGGGCATAGATCAGTGTCTGCACACCGTTATACAGATTATCTCTTGCTGCGGCATTGCGGTGAATAGAGATAAAAAGATCCGCACCGGAAGCATTGGCAAGATCCGCTTTTTCCCCTACGGACTGGGTTACATCTTCGGTTCTTGTATAAACGACATCATAGCCGGCATTCTGCAGAAGTTCTCCAACAGCCAGAGCCAGACGAAGGACATCATCACTTTCTTTTCGGCCTTCGTAAACGGCGCCGGGGTTGGAACCACCATGGCAGTAAATAGGGTAATATGCCGTAAACCCGCTTAAATACTAAGAAAATAGTGAAATTCCAATGTTTGCGTTTCTTTACAAAATACGATTTTTTGTATGATTCCCCGGAGCGCTTCCCCTTTTACGCAGTAATCTGCATCACTTTCCAGAATGTCTATCACTGATGTTACCGTGGACAGGAACTGTTTTTGATAATCTTCCGGTGACAGATTTTCTGTTTTTAGATTCTCTAAAAGAGAGATCAGTTCGTTTTTTCTATTATCAAGGATCATCTTATTGGCTTTATATTCTTCCAGCGTGTCAACGCCTGCCATATAAGCTTCCTTGACTCTTTTTTCTTTGTTGTCAATATCCTTTAATTCAGCTTCATAGATTATTTGCTCAGTGTCCGCATCAGAATGATGTGTGCGGATCAGAGAGAAAGTAGCAGTGCCGGCAGCCGTTACAGAATGGAGAGATTCCATTACTGCAGCAGTTAGTTTACGTTCTGAAATACTCTGTGATTCTCGGTGCAGTCCCCGGTTATAGCCGAGGCATTGAAAATGATTGCATTTTCCCATTTTAATAGACAGTGATTTTCCGCAAATGGAACACTTCACAAGCCCGGATAACCAATGTTTCCCATGAGATACAGAATGCGTGTATTTTTCACGAGAAGCCAGAACTGCCTTGGAACGTTCCTGTGCTGCTTCAAACATTTCCGGATCAATGATTGGTGCGTGATGACTGTCGGCAATAATCCATTCGGATTCGTCTTTTAAAGCATGAGAGCTTCCGGAACTGGATACTCTTCGATTCCATCGGATTTTTCCAATATAGAAAGGGTTTCCGAGAATATAAGTCACAGCATCAGTATCAAATTTTTTTCCGGATTTCGTGTGGAATCCCTTATCGTTCAGGTACCTTGTGATGTGGTTTTTATCTCTTCCGGATGTGTACATCTGAAAAATAGTGCGGACAATGTGTGCTTCTGACTCATTGATCTGTGGAATCTGACCGGGATCCTTTGTATAGCCTAACGGAACCTTGCCGTTGTAGTAGCCTTTTTGAGCACGTACGCTCATACTCCGCCGCACTTCCACGCCTAAATTATAAGAATAAAATTCGTCCTGCCATTCGATGATCATTTCAATTAAACGTCCGTACATACCGTCCATGATCGGCTCACTGACAGAGATAACATCGATTCCAAGCTTCTTTCGGAGCATGGACTTATAAAAGGTACTTTCATCCTGATTTCGTGCAAATCGGCTGAATTTCCACACCAGAATGCAGTCAAAAGGCTTCGGAGTGTTTTTTGCCGTGGCGATCATGTTCTGGAACTGGACTCTGTTACCAGCCTTTCTTCCGGAACGTCCTTCCTGTTCCATGAAGATGTATTCCTTCTGAATGAGGATATTGTGGTTTGCCGCATAGCGCTGTATCTCGATCAGCTGAGATTCCGGAGATTGCTCTAACTGCATATCGGTGCTGACACGGATATAGACCGCAGCGGTCTTGATCTGATTCATAGTATCATCCTCCCATCGTTTCCGCGGGTTCACGAAAAGATATGTGTAAAAGGTACAAAAAATACAGCCCCCGAACAAAATGTTCGATTGCAAGGCTGCTCCGAAGATGATACAATAATTTTGCGAATTTTGTGTATATCTTCGGATGTATGCTTGCCGTCTCAGTGTTGGTAGCGCTGGGGCGGTTTTTTTAGTTGTGTAATTCTAATATACTAAGTGGATCGAAGTAGATTACATACCGGTCCACTTTGGTGCATATTCCATATATTTCTTTGTAAGCATTTATAGCTTCTTCCAAAAAATCTTCGGTTATTTCTAGGTATTCAGCGACTTCATACCGATTCCGGCAGCCGTACTTGTAAGCGGAGAGCAGATCAGCGAGATCAAACATCTTCCGGTAGCTCCAGAGCCTTGCTCTGCGTTCCTGTTTCCGGTTGCTGGCATCTTCCTGATCCAAGATGTTCCCGACAGTGGTGTAGTGGTGTCCAAGTTCTTCTGCCAGTACGCAGGCTTTTTCAATCGATGTCATATCCTTTTCAATCGCAATGCTGCCATCGCAGTAAAAGCCCTTCAATCCATTTACATCAGACAGGCACATTTCTTTGATGTGTAGTGTGTGGTGTTGGGATTGTAAAGTTTCGTAATTCATGTGATCAGTCCTTTTAACTTTATTATAAAATAATGTTTATCTTTATAGCTAATGGTGCTTTTTCTTTCAGATAATCTCCTTCAGAATCGATATATTTATAATCGCCGCCATAAATTTGAGCTTCAACATTTTTAATCGAATGCTTATTTAAAAGCTGATGAACAGAATTGCAAAGATTGGCTGGAACATATCCAACGCAAATATCATTTACAATAACCATAATAGCATTTTTGTCATGTTTATTTTGTGGTTCAGGAATTAAAAAAGCGTTTTTTCTGGTGTAATTATATTTGTAAATTTTATTATGATTTGAAGGTGAATTATTACGATAAGACGAATTTTCGCAAAGTATTGATTTGATTTCATTTTGCTTATAATAAGTTCCTGCGACTTCAAAATTTAATGGATTAACATTTTGTGATTTGGTTTTATCTGAAAGTTCTTTTCCAGCTTTCACGACATCAAAGATCCATCCGAATCCAAATAAACCAAAAGTCAGTAAATAGAGGATTCCCATTGCTATTTTTCTATCTAAAAATTTATGTATCCCTGTCCAACCTAAAAATAAAGTTATAAAAAAAATAGTCATAAGTTATTCTCCCTTTAGTAAATGATTTAATCTTTTGGTCTGGCTGCCAGTAGCAGTTTCTTATATTCTTCAATTTTATCCAGCTCTTCTTGAGTGAAGTTTTCCCCGTCCTTGTGAGCTGCGATGGTGATAAAAGGCGCATCATCAAAATCATTCAACGTCAAACCAAGCACTTTTGCTATTGCTTTAAGTGTTTCTAATTTTGGATCCTTAGTAGCACCACTTAAAATTTTGTTAAGCGTTCCGACTGGAATACCGGAACGTTCTGAAAGCTCTTCTGTAGTTAAATTTAATTTCTTTTTATATTCAGCAATTTTTTCTAGTCCCATTCAATTTTCTCCTAACTAAACTATGATTATGGAAAAATTTTACCGTTTTTTATTTGAAAAGTCAATGGTATTTTTCCGTCAACGGTAAAAAACTATTGACAATAACCGTTAAAGGGTGTATTGTAAATAAAAATTAACCGTCAACGGCAGAAAGGAGAACTCAGATGTACAGTTTTTTAAGAGGAGAAATGATTAAAGCAGGAATTACAGTTTTATCATTATCTAAAAAAATAGGTGTTTCTGAGAAAACATTAAGGAATAAGTTAAAAGGCAATACAGACTTTACATGGCTCGAAGCGTTAAACATTAGAAATATTGTAAACCCTCAAATGGAAATAGAAAAATTGTTTACGGCAGATTCAAAAGAACAGGAGGTGTAGCAGATGAAACAAAGCGGAACAGATTTGGCAAAGGTTATACAGGTAATTCAGACAGTGGCATTAAGAGGAGCTGGTACTGAAAACGATGAATACCGACCTGTAACGCAATACTGGGATTTCCAAGGAAATTTGTTAGCAGAGTACGATCCATGTACAAAAGAAAAAGAGTAGTTGCCTACTCAGTTTTCTTTCTTTCGAATTGCTTGGTTTCATCTATATCGATGATATCAGCATAAAAGTCTGGCAGGAGAAAGGTGATCTTGAAGTAAATCGGTACAACCGGTTACTCATAAGATTTATCAAATAAAATTCAGGAGGGAGTCCATGAATATAGTAAATCTCATACATATCGGCGAAAAAGTCTATAACATGGATGATCTGCCGGAAGAAAAAAGACTGGAAATCGGAATGAAACTGACGGAACGGTCACTAGTTGGAATTGGTTATAAAAAGAACCAGTCCGAAGAAAAAAGAATAGGGGCGTAAGCCCCATATGACACGAGGGTAGCTCTGGGAGCTGAAACATTTTTTGCTACTAACATAAATTCCAACCTTCCTCTATTTATGAATCGTATTTATCCGGGTTCGAATCCCGCTCGTGTCTTGCCGCAGGCTGACCACTTTGAAGAATTTAAATGAATGCGGCAGATGCTGACTGTATGCGGCATCAAATGATCAACACAGGCATCAGATCAAAAGAATACATACGGAGTGCGGGGGGCTCAGAGGATTGGCGACCTCCCGAAACTTACGGCGCATTCGCCAAGTGGTAAGGCACAGCACTTTGACTGCTGTATTCCCTGGTTCAAATCCAGGATGCGTCGCTGGTCGAGAGACCACATGGTAATCACCCCGTTACTACTTTATCAAATCCCGGACGCAAAAGCCTCCCACTGTCCGGGATCAGGACCTTTAGCTCAGTTGGTCAGAGCAGCCGTCTCATAAACGGCCGGTCCAGGGTTCGAGCCCCTGAAGGTCCATTTCGCAAATATGCGAAAGAAAGGAAAAAAAATGAGTAAAAAAAGATGGGACAAGCCAAACGAGATTCTTTGGAGCACCGTGTTGATGGCAGGGCTGTTTTTAATGAGCGGCGGAGAAAATCTGATCGTGCTACTGGTCAGCTTAGGAATGATAGGTTTGGCATTGTACAAGTTAAAGGATGTGGATCTTGAAGATGAGTGTATGTAAAAAAAGAAAAAACCCTTCGAGACTTTGGCGAGCCGAAGGGTAAAAAGTTTTGAAAAACGTTTTACATATTTTATCAGAAAAGTAAAGGCAGGTCAAATATGAAAAGAACGATTTGCGACAAATGTGCAAGGAAATCCTGGTGCAGCGTGATGGATCGGGCACGTGGGATGGCTTGCAAGGACTTTGAAAGGAGAAAAAAAGAGAAATGAGTAAATTGTACGAATTGGCAGAGCAGTACAAAGCATTAGAAGAAATGCTTTATGACGGCGAAGTAGAAGAACAGCTGATTTGGGATTCCCTTGAAGGAATCGATGCGGAAATCGAAGAAAAAGCTGACAACTATGCAAAGATTATCAAGAGCATGAATGCGGATGTGGAGATACTGAAAAAAGAAGAGGAGCGCCTGTACTGCAGACGGAAAGCTCTGGAAAACAGATCTAAGGGTCTTAAGGATCGCCTGGAAGAAAACATGCGTTTCATGGGTAAAACGAAGTTTAAGACAGCGTTGTTCAGCTTTAACATCCAGAAAAACGGCGGAAAACAGCCGTTGGAGATCACAGAAAATCTGTCAGACATCCCTATGAAGTTTTTAGTCCCGCAGGAACCGGTGCCGAATAAAGAAGCGATCAGAGAATATCTTGCAAACCATACAGTAGAATGGGCAGAACTCAGACCGTATGGTGAAAGCCTGAGGATCCGGTAATGGAGACGGCAAAGCGTGAGATCACGCCATACAGGATGCAACAGCTAATGAACGTTGCGGCGGATGTTTCGAATCGGATCGTGAACAACCGTCATGCGTACAGCATTACCTTTGACGAGATAAAGATTGTGCTGGGAATCATCGAAGAAGGTATTCGGGCAAGCGAAACTGAGAATGGTAAATAAGGAGGTACATATGTTTTTAAACACACCGCTCGTAAAAAAGTTATTTAAGAGAGCATTTAATTCTACCGGATTAGAGGTAGCACGGCCAGAAGAAGAAACAATCTATATCGGAGGTTCTCAATGGAGAATCGAGATGAATTACGATCTTATGCCATTTAAGCAGAAGGCTGCATTAATAGAGCTTCTGGGAGATATTCCAGCGGCTGGATCAGCGGTTACAGCAGACAAAGAAGGAGTTCAGTACACATATATTGGCAGCATTCCGTCATTAAGAAACGGCTATATGGCTGCAAAAACCGGCGTAAAGAAGACTCCGGTTGTAATTGTGAGACCTTATGCAGATTATCAGCTGCTGCGCGAGCAGGAACAGCAGTCATTTATGGCAGTAAAAAGAGAATTCCTGCAGCTGATCGATAGCAGGGAAATAGACTTTGTAAACGAAGGAATGCCATGCGGACCATGTACGCGCATAGGTACAGGGGAGTTGTACTGGCACAGCGAGCTTGGCACTTTATGCGTTGACATGGAAGCTATGGACAATGGAATGAGAGATGTTGCTAGAGTGTTGCAGGATTTAGAAATGGAGGAAGATAAGTAATGGCAATCCCTGTATTGATTATTGGAAAATCCGGAAGCGGAAAGAGTGCTTCCATGCGAAATTGCGTAGACAAAGATTTTAATCTGATCCGCGTACTTAAAAAGCCACTGCCATTTAGAGGTAAGATCAATGGCTGGCAGTTTGATGATTATGAACTCGTAAAAAAGGCACTCAGGAGCGCCCCAGCAAAGTCGATCGTAATTGATGATGCCGGATACCTGATCACAAACTATTTTATGCGAAATCACAGCACCAAGGGAGCTGGAAACGCAGTGTTTAGTATGTACAACACTATGGCGGATCAGTTCTGGGGGATGATCCAGTTTGTTGTAGACGGACTTCCAGAAGATAAGATCGTATATATCATGATGCATGAGGATGTCAATGATTTTGGTGATATCAAACCGAAGACTATCGGCAAAATGTTGGATGAAAAAATCTGCCTGGAAGGACTTTTTACGATCGTCCTTCGATGCATCAATAACATGACAGAGCATAAGTTCGTCACTCAGTCTGACGGAGGTGCTGTCAGTAAAAGCCCGATCGGGATGTTTGAGGATTTAGAGATTGAGAATGATCTCTTGTACGTAGACGATCAAATCCGTGCTTATTACGGAATTGAAAATAAAAAGAACAGCGAAAGCGAGGAAAACTAAATGAAACCAATACCAGGATGGGATGAAGCACCGGCTTATACCGGAGAAGCAATGCAGCTGCCAGCAGGTTTGTATATCTGCATTGTAAAACAGGCCGCAGAACAGTTCACGCAGGACGGCAGAAGCCAGCTTGCCATTTGTTTCGATATTGCCGAGGGGGAACACAAGGACTTTTACAAAAAACAGTTTGAGTCGAGAAAGCAGACCTCTAGTGATGCAAAGTGGGGCGGAGTACATAAACAGTTTACGCAGGGTAAAGGATTGCCGTTCTTTAAGGGCATGATCTGCAGTATTGAAAAATCAAACAATGGTTATAAATGGGACTGGAACGAAAAAGGACTCGTAGGCAAGCGTTTTGGTGGCGTTTTTGGCAGGGAACAGTTTTGGACGCAGGACGGGGAAAAGAGATTTGCAACAAAGCTTATGCAGATCAGAAGCGTGGACGGCTTAAAAGAAGCAGTTATTCCGGAAGATAAGCTGCTTGCGCCAGATCCTGTATCTGTGGATCCATTAATGGCGGCCTCCGGAAAGCCGGATGCACAGGGATGGATGAACGTTCCGGACGGCTTAGAAAATGATCAGCTGCCATTTATGTAAAGAGGATTACGACGCAGTAAAAAGCAGGTTATCTATGCGGCAGGTAGCAGAGCGTTATGGGCGTAGGATTTTGCGAAATAACACCTGTACCTGCCCTTTTCATAACGACACTCGACCGTCGATGAAACTATATGATAAAAGCTTTTACTGCTGGAGCTGTGGTGCAGGCGGTGATCTGATTTCATATGCAGCGAGATTGTATGGGATCAGCAATGAAGATGCATGCCGACAGTTAATGCATGATTTTGGACTTCCGGAGCCGGATCAGCAATCGTCGTACAGAGATAAGCGGGAGCGAGAGCTCCGACAAAAAAAAAATACAGGATCGAGAGTTGTTTTTAAAATATGCAAAAACAATATTGACGGTATATCATAATTTGCTTGCGGAAGCATCATGGGATGATGCGGACAAACATTTTCCGGAAGCGATGCAGGAACTTGCTTATGTGGAATACCGGCTGGATTGTTTAAAGGATCATCCGGAAGAATTTTATAAAGATAAACAGGCGGTGAAAAAAATTGGATCAATCAGAAACAGAATTATTAGCTGGTATGGATAGCTTACCAGCAGCAGAGCCATTTCCGGATGAGCTTTTTTACAAAGTGTTTGAAATAGATGATATCGTGCAGCGATCTCAGTATTTAGAAGCATTACGTGCAAAGGCAAGAGAACTTCGACGTATCAGAGAGTTTGATAACATCTACAAGGCATTTGTGACAGATTACATACAGCGGATGAAGCAGCGTGGCAATAAGACTTGCTTTACTGATCAGAAATTGGAATTAGACTGCGGCGGCTGGGATGCAAAAGATACCGGGATTGTGCAAAAAAAGTTTGATGCAAAAGGAATGCCGTTCATGTCGATTGCATGTCCTCATCCGATCTTGCCGGTGGAAATCCTTAAAAATGTGGATACCAATGAAGAACGAGTAACACTTGATTATTTTAAATACGGCGAATGGCAGTCTATCACTGTAGACAAAGTTGTGTGTGCGAATGCCAATAAGATTGTTGATGCACTGAGTCCTTTTGGGATTGAAGTCACATCTGAAACGAAAGATAACTTAGTGCGCTATTTGAGTGATTGCTGCGGAAACAATCCGGTGGCTTTGGCACCGAAAAAATCGATCAATCGTTTGGGTTGGGTAGGAAATTCGTTCACGCCTTATGCAAACGACATCAGGTACGAAGGTGATCGAGACTATGAAGTTATATTTAAAAATATCCATGAACAGGGTGATTACGGTGCGTGGAAGAATCTCTGTAAAGATTTACGAGGGAATATCGCGGTCAGAATGATGATGGCAGCTTCATTTGCATCAGTGCTTTTGGAGCCATTAGGAGTGTTGCCGTTTGTGTTGCATGTATGGGGACCAACCGGAACATGCAAAACAGTAGCTTTAATGGTGGCTATGAGCATTTGGGGGAATCCTAAGATGGGCGGATTGGTAAAAACCATGAATATGACAAAGAACGCTATCATGCGGAACGCAGCGTTTTTGTGCAGCATCCCATTAGCCGGAGACGAACTGCAGACGATCAAGGACAAGTGGAATGGGAATTTTGATCAGTTAATCTACCAGATCACGGAAGGTGTTGATCGTGGGCGTGCCAAAGCACATGGCGGCGTAGAAGAAACGAAGACATGGAAAAACAGCATCCTGTTTACCGGGGAAGAGCCAATCACGAAATCTAATTCTGGTGGTGGCTCCAAAAACCGTGTTGTAGAGATCGCAATCGACGGGAAACTTGTAGAGGACGGACACGGCGTATGTGCTGTGATCAATGAAAACTATGGATTTGCCGGCAAGAAATTTGTGGAGTACATCCAGCAGACTGAAACAAAGAAGTTGACAGAGCGTTACAGATTTTATTTTGATGCGCTCTGCCAGCTCGATACAACCGATAAGCAGGCTATGGCTATGTCGTGTATCCTTTTGGCAGATGAGCTGTCCTGTGAGCTGATTTTTGACGGTCAGGAGCCTTTGAACATTGACGATGTGAAAAAGTATCTACATAAAGCGATTGACGTAGATGTGGCGGAAAGAGCTTTAGAGGCGGTCATGGATTGCGTAGCAAAGAACAGGAACAAGTTCCTGTTAGTGGATCCGGACAATGTGGTATCACCCTCAGGCGTGGAAATCTGGGGGAGTATCGATAATGTGGCAGGTGTGATCAAAATCAATAAAAGTGTTTTATGCGAGTTTCTGGACAAGAATGGATTTGATTATACGGCTGTTAGTAAGAAATGGGCAGAGCGGAAGCAGATCCGGAAGAATTCGCAGGGAAAATATGTACAGCAAACGAAAGTAAATGGAGTTAAAGCAAGCTACATTTTCTTTGAAAACAATGATTTCGAATCGATAGAGTATTCTCAAATGGAGCTGCCGTTTAATTAAATGTCTTACTTGATTAACTAAAGGTAAGACCAAGGTAAGACATTTTTAAGCCCTGAAACCCGCAGAAAATAAGGCTTTTTAACATAGAGTCTTACCATCTTACCAGTCTTACCATAAACAATACCTTATAGGGAGTGTAAAATTTGGGTCTGTGAATTATCTATATATAATATTGGTGTTTTATATCGGATTTTTGGTAAGACGGTAAGACCTATTGAAAAATAAAGGTTTGCAGGCATTTTTGAGTAAGACTTTGAGTAAGACAAACAGGGTGTTTTGGTAAGACAATACGAAAAAGGAGAACAAAATGAGTAATAAATCCAAGGGAAGTAACTTTGAACAGTTCTTCGGAAACATATTGGCATATAACGGCTTATGGGCACATGTCCTGAAAGATAACAAGAACGGACAGCCGTTTGACATTATAGCGGCAAAAGACAATATCCCGTTCGCATTTGACTGCAAAGAATGCGAGAGTGAACGGTTCCAGCTTAGCAGAATGGAATCCAATCAGATCAGTGCTATGAAGCGTTGGATCGAGACAGGAAATGAGAATGTTTATTTTGTGATCAAGTTCTGCAGAAAATGTAACATCTATGTGGTGCCGTTCCAGGCGTTAAACGAAAAACGCTTACAGGGAATCGGCAGCATGAGCGAGAAAGAGATAAAGAAGGTGAGCATTAAATGGTTCTAATAATCAGCAATGAATTGATCGTTCAAAATCCTTCGGCAGAGCTGATCGAATGGGCAAGATCGAACCTCGCATTCCCTAATCCGGAATACGCAGCGAGAAAGCGTAGGGGTTTGTGGACTGGAAACATTGAGCCATATATTAGTATTTACTCCGTGGATGGAGAGAAGCTGATCTTGCCATGCGGCACAGGAAAAAAATCAGATCCTTCGTGGAAAACAGCCAGATACATACAGATCTGGCGGATAATGGATTACTTACTTACAACGGCAAGGTGCCATTATTTGATTACCAGCAACCCGCAGTTGATGCTATGCGGATTGCCGGCTGCGGAATTCTCCAGAGCCCATGCGGATCCGGTAAAACGCAGATGGGAATTGCACTGGCTGCATCGATCGCTCGAAAAACTTTATGGATTACACATACACAGGATCTGCTGAATCAGTCATATGGCAGAGCAGCAATGTATTTTCCGGAAAACACACTGGGCAAGATAACTGGTGGAAAAGTAAGCATCGGAACTCATATGACATTTGCAACGGTACAGACACTTAGCAAGTTAGATCTGCAGAAGTATAAATACACATGGGACGTGATCATAGTTGATGAATGTCATAGATTATCCGGAACTCCGTCGGCTGTAACAATGTTTTATAAAGTCATGAGTAACCTTGCTGCAAGATACAAATACGGCTTATCAGCCACGGTACATAGATCAGACGGGTTGATTAAAACAACCTTTGCCATTATCGGAGATGTGGCTTACAAAGTGCCAGAGGAAGCTGTGGCAGAAAAGACTATGCAGGTAGGGATCAAAGAACGTGGTACCGGCATTGGCACATGCTTTGCAATCCAAGATATTGACGGAACGCTGGACTATTCTAAGTTGATCCCGTACTTAACAGAAAACAGGCAGAGAAATGAGACGATCGTAGCGGATCTGATTAAAAATCATGAGCACTCAAATTTGGTTTTATCAGATCGCTTGGAGCATCTAAAATCACTGCAGGATTTGCTTCCGGAAGATCTCCGAAAAAAGAGCGCAATGATTCATGGGAAAATGACTAGTAAAAAAGCAAAGGCAGAACGAATCCTGGCAATTGAAAAAATGAGGACCGGGGAATTAAAATATTTGTTTGCATCTTATAGTTTGGCAAAAGAAGGATTAGATATTCCTAGGCTGGATCGCTTGTATCTGACAACGCCAAAAAAGGATTATGCAGTAGTGACTCAGAGCATCGGACGCATCGCAAGAGTGTTTGATGGTAAAGACGATGCAATCTGCTACGATTATGTAGACGATATCGAGTTTTGCAAAAATCAATATAAACGCAGAAAGACATCCTACAGAAAGGCAAGGTGCCGGTTTATATGATCAAGGAGACATATTTAAAGGTTTGTGATCTCGAAAGAAAAAAGCGAAAAAATGAAGAAGCTGTTTCGATGGAGCTACTGACCTCAAAATATAAAGTGCCATACGATAAGCTTTGCGAAGACCTGAGGGAGAGCAGAAAGCAGCTTCGGCTGCAGTACATCGAAGCAATCCGGATTTTATCAGACTTTGCAGCGGAATCGGTTTATTACGATCTAGAAAGCGACGAGGAAAGAGCGAAGTTTTTTTCAAAATTTGATGAGATTAGGCGTGGCGCAGATGAAGTGACAGTGGCTTTGCTAAACAGTTTTGTGTTGACAATTAATCGTTATGCATATGAAGGAAGAGAGAAAAATGGGAAAAGTTGATACTTATACAAAAAACCGCATGGAAGGTCTGGCATGGGCATTGCGGATCATTAAAAGCGAGGGAACCATAGAGAAAGGTGTAAGAAGACTGGAACAGGAAGTAAAGCTCAGAGGTGCAGTATTTGTTCCACTGGAAATTCCGGCAGAAGCAATCCATGAATGTAACATTATGTTGGCAAAACGGCTGATGAATACACTTCTGCTGGTCTTCCTAAAGGTGTTCGAAGAGGAATTTGGATGGAAGAAGGTACGGCTCCAGAGGATGGTGGAACTGTTTTCGAAGCATTCAGCAGAGTTTTTTGACACGGATCCGCTTGGAGACCGGTATGTAACTATGTCCGATTATGCCATCTACTTTAATGATCAGTACGATATCGGATTTTCCGACGATGTTGTGGAAGAATTGATGTCGATCGAGAGCCAGAATGAGGATAAGCAGCTCCGGAGAGTACAGGTTGGGGAAATTGAGAAGCACCTGAAGCACAGCTACCCGGAGGCATTAGAGCACTTGGGAAAGGTATTGAATTTATGAAAAAGAGAATAAAGTTGACAGACAAGGAAAGAAAACATCAGCTGGACAGCATCTATGATGAGGAACAGAAGGCACCGCCGACGGAGCGGACGAGGGAGATATTCGAACGCAAGGCGTATCAGAGTAAAAGAGGAGGGCAGAAATGAGTGATTTAGTGAGTGAAGAAGTTGTGATCAGAGCAATCAAGGATTATTTAATCAATCTGTTGGAACGGAACATCCAGCAGGTAGATGTACATGATTATAACGCTTGAATCCCGAAGGGCGGCGTGTATGTGTTTACCGGACCTGAAAAGGGTGCACACATATTTGATTTTGCGGAACGTACAGTTACGGATTCCTTGGAGATGTAGCCATAGCAGGCAATTGATAAAGGAAAATGAACCTTGAAAATTAAATATTAGCTGGGAAAAGTATTGACATATACGTATACGTATGGTAATATAATTACAGGAGGTGAGTAAGAGATGGCTAAGAAAAAGAAAAAGCACCAACTCGAAAGAGTGGCACTCATAGTCAGCATAGTAAACGGTCTGGTAACTGCAATATGCTTGATATATGAGACGTTCTTCAAGTAAGTGCTTGGCGGTGGGAGAATCCCACCTCTCACCGCTATTTTAAACCATCTTTGAATATATGTCTATGAGAAGAATTATATTATTATTAAGTGCTTCATCAATGGCAATACTGATGTTTTATGTAATAAAAAAAGGATTGGATATTCCGCTTGGGATAGCATTGATTCTTAGTGCTATATCTACTGCACTAAATTTGTATTGTGAGGTAAAGTATGGACGAAAAGAAGACTAGAGCACAGGACAAATGGGATGCGAAAGCCGGAATAGTTCCGAAGACGTACAAAATCGACAAGGACACGGCGGAGAACTTCAAGGAAACATGCAACAGATTGAAACTAGGGCAAGGTCCAGTATTAACCAAACTGATGCAAGTATTTATCGAACAAAATAAGTAAGTCAAAACTACCAGCTAATATTTAGTTGGTAGTTTTTTAATGCAAATAAGCAGAATAGCGAGGAATAAATAATGGTATTAGATGGACGAGCTCTGAATGTTGTGGAAACGGCAAGAGAGAAAAGCATGAGCTACTTAACTGACATTGAGAAAAGGTTACGAGGTTGCGTATTGATACTGATGTGGAGGTGGAGCGATAAAATGTTATTTATATACTTAGGAATCTACTTTGTATTCTTTACGATGTTGATCGCAGTGGGATCATTAGTGCAGTACGTGCTGCCGATCAGCGACACAGTGATGCAGGTAGCAGTTATTTTGGCAGCGTTTTTAATTACCGAACAGGTGTTTAAGCTGTTGTCATAAAAAATCCCCGGACATGTCTAGAGAAAATTATCAAGGAATAATTACACAAAAAAGGAATGATTGAAATGAATATTAAAATTACAAAACAACTTTTAAAAAATTATGCCAGGTATAAAAAAGAAATACCACTGCTCCGTTCTGAACTTGCAGAAATGAATTATACCGAAGCGGGGCTTGGTAGCAGTGTGGTATTTGACTATTCCACTGGATATCCAAGACCACAGGCTGTTGTCGGATTTGATACAAATCTGTATGAACGTAAGAAAAAAATACTTGAGAATAAATGCGAAAAGGTAGCAGTCGTAGAAAAATGGATTGAAAATATTGAAGATATCCAGACCAGAGCGGTATTTAGAATGCGATACATACAACAAAAATCGTGGGTTCAGATTGCAGAAAAAATTGGATATGCAGGAAAAGAAGATTATGTGCGGATCAGAATCAGAGATGATTATTTAAAAAAAATTGAAATTTTATAAAAAAGTTCGTTTTGTTCGGAAAATTCGTTTTACAATACAATAGAACCCGAAGGCAAGGCTGGAAACGGCTAAGCTGGGCAATAAAGCGAAGTAGAGCAGTAGAGGAAGCTCGTCGGGTTCATACCCCGAAGGCCGAAGGTTCGAATCCTTCCTTCGCAAGATTTCATTTCATCCTTTATTTGAAGCACCTTGCAGAAATGCAGGGTGTTTTGTTGTGTAAAAAATGAGAAAGGTTAAAAATGGGAAAAATAGCTAGACCGGATCGTGATGGCACGCACCGAGGTGCATTTGAAAAGAATAAAAAGAAAATATATGCTACACAAACAGTATGTGGAATTTGTGGAAAACTCGTGGATTTCAAACAAAAATATCCACACCCATTATCTCCATGTATAGATCATATTATTCCGGTATCAAAAGGTGGACATCCAAGTGATATGGATAATCTACAGTTGGCACATTGGACTTGCAACAGACAAAAGAGTGATAAATTGTATAGCAATACAGCTTCAGCAGTGCCGGATGCCATAAGTAATAGAGTACTTCCACAATCTATGGATTGGAAAAAGTATCGGAGTTAATCAGGGGGGTATCTCCCTCCCCGTGTGTGCGTTTGGAGTTCACGCCGTCACTGTGAAAAAAAACACACGCTAAAAAAATAAACTATAGGAAGGAGCCTTTTGAGCATGGCAGATTTAAAAGGGATTGAGTATTTGAGAAAAAAATTAGAACAGAAAAGACCAAGGGTTCTTTTGCGATACAAGTACTACGATATGAAAACTTATGTCAAAGATTTCGGGAATATGACTCCGGAACCTTTTAGAAACTTTAATTCAGTTCTTGGATGGTGTGGTAAGGCTGCAGACAGTTTGGCAGATCGTTTAGTCTTTCGAGAATTTGAGGATGATAATTTTGATCTAAATGAAATATTCAAGATGAATAATGCGGATATATTGTTTGATAGTGCGATTCTTTCAGCGGCGATCGCAAGCTGCAGCTTTATTTACATTGCACCAGATAAAGACGGCTATCCAAGACTTCGTGTGATTGATGGAGCTAATGCAACAGGACGTATAGATTCGATTACAGGGATGCTGACAGAAGGATATGCGGTCTTGGAAAGGAAAAACGGAGATAAAAATGGAAAGCCTGTGGAAGAAGCGTATCTGGTTCCGGGAAGAGTAGATATTTATTCAAATGGAGTATTGGTCAGAAGGTTTAATAATAAGGCACCTTATCCGTTGCTGGTGCCGATCATATATCGTCCGGATGCAATCAGACCTTTTGGGCGTTCTAGAATCAGTCGTGCCTGCATGGATATCATGCAGGGAGCACTTCGGACGTTGAAACGTTTAGAAATCTCAGCTGAATACTATTCTTTTCCACAAAAGTATATCCTTGGGATGTCTTCAGATTCGGAAGAAATGGATAAAACAAAGGCATCGATGTCAAGTCTATTGAGGATTGATAAAGATGATGATGGAGATAAACCGGTGGTAGGGCAGTTTTCACAACAGAGTATGAGTCCTTACACAGAACAGCTGCGTACACTTGCATCGTTATTTTCAGCAGAAACAGGATTGACTTTAGATGACCTTGGTTTTGCTGGTGATAATCCTTCCAGTGCAGAAGCGATAAAAGCAACACATGAAAATTTGAGATTAACTGCAAGAAAAGCTCAAAGAACTTTTGGAAGTGGTCTTTTAAATGCAGGCTATTTAGCTGCATGTGTAAGAGACGATTTTTCCTATCATCGACAGCAATTATATTTGACAAAAGCAGCATGGGAACCGGTATTCGAGCCGGATGCAGCAATGTTGGGATTGATCGGTGACGGAGTAACTAAGATCAATCAGGCTGTACCAGGATATGTGAGTGAAAAGAATCTGAGAGATCTTACGGGGATTGCTTCTAAAGCATAGAGGTATCACATGGAAGAAAAAGAAGATATTGTACCTGAGCTTTTAGAAAACATTCGAGAAGAGTTTCAGAAAAATTTTGGTGCAAGTGAAATAATAAGAGATTTGTATAAAAAGATACAAGGTGGCAGTGCAACATACAAAGATGCTTATGAATTTGCAGAGAATACAGGGATAATTCTAGCGCAAAGTTTTGAAAAACATTTGAGCTCATCAATACTTCCAGAAGGAAAAATGTATTATAACATTGCTGATCGAATTTTGAGAGATACATTAAAAGAAAATTATAATCTGATCACAGATGTAACTTCCAAAATTCAAAAAATCTTAAATAAAAATGCAGGGATTGGAATTAAACCAATTGTTCCGGAATTAAATCAAGATCGCATAGATGGGCTTGTGAATAAAATTTCGTCTGCAGAAAATTATGGTGATGTAGCATGGGTTTTGGATGAGCCGGTAAAAACATTTTCGTTGAGTGTTGTTGACGATTCCATTAAAAAGAATGCAGAATTTCATTCTAATGCAGGATTATGCCCTAAGATTATCAGAAAATCTGAAAGTAAATGTTGCAAGTGGTGCAGAAGTTTAGCAGGAAGTTATACATATCCGGATAATGTTCCGGATGATGTCTATAGAAGGCATGAGAACTGCAGATGTATTGTTGACTATAATCCGGGGGATGGAAAAATTCAGAACGTGCATTCAAAACAATGGCGAAATGAAGAACTTAAGAAAGAATCCAGAAAAACACTTGGACTAAAAGATACTAAAAAAGAGAAAGAAGAGAGAATTGCGAAAGCAAAAGAATTTTCTTCTCAAAAGAGAATGCAATCAATGCAATCGGGTAATCATTCTGGTATAATAAAAGTGGAAAAAACAACGTTAGAAGCACAGCCGAATAGTATAACTGAAGTTGTTAATAAAAAAGGTGGGATTGATCGTAATTATTACAATAACAAAGGATTGCAAATTAAGCAGATTAGTAATAATGATCATGGAAAGCCTAAACAACATCCGTTTGGAAGTCATGGAGAACATGCACATGATTATGTATATGATGAAAATGGAAGGCTTGTTGAAAGACTAGTAAGAGATTTGACTGATATCGAAAGGAAGGAAAATAAAGATATATTATGAGCAAAGATGAGATTAAGAAACATATTGAAAGTTTATGTTCTCATTTGACCTTTGAATGGAATGGAAAAGAATGTGGGGTGGATCCACTGAGCGTTACAGAGTTTGAAATGTGGTGTGGAGAGGAAATGATGACTGCCACGGATATCAATGAGGTCATGAGTACTTGTTTTTTTGATGGATTTTCATTAGAAGAAATAGCGGATAAGATAAAAAATATAGGGATGTAATACCGTTGATTTTTACGATCAGCGATATTATTACGTTAGTAGGAGCATTGTATGACGGAACAAAGAAAAGGCCGGCAGACTCCCACACAATCTGTAGTACTACCTTATCTGCAATCCAAAGGTCAGGAAGCGATTGATTTATATAATTCCACAGGAAAAACTGCTCAAGAATGGCAGGAACTTCTTCTAATGGATATCTTGGCTTTTAATGATGATGGACTATGGATACATACACGTTTCGGGTATTCAGTCCCCAGACGTAATGGTAAAAATGAAATAGTAGCAATTCGTGAAATGTGGGGACTGGTTAATGGAGAACATATTCTTCATACGGCCCACAGGACGACAACGACTCATAGTGCATGGGAACGACTTCTAAAATTGCTTGAAAAGGCAGGGATAGAGGTCGTTTCTTCGTATAGGGCGTTTGGTAAGGAACATATTGAAGTAGAAGGTGGCGGCAAGATTGAATTTAGAACCAGAACATCCAAAGGTGGACTTGGTGAAGGATTTGATCTTTTAATTATTGACGAAGCACAGGAATATCAGGATGATCAGGAAAGTGCTTTGAAGTATGTAGTTACCGATTCAAAAAATCCACAGACTTTATTTTGCGGAACACCGCCAACACCGGTTAGCTCTGGTACTGTTTTCACGAAATTCAGAGCAGACACACTTGCAGGGCTAAAACAAAATTCAGGCTGGGCAGAATGGTCCGTAGAGTTTCAGTCGGATCCAAACGATAAAAAACTTTGGTATCAAACGAATCCTTCGCTGGGAACTGTATTCACAGAGCGTTCAGTAGCAGATGAAATTGGTACAGATATTGTAGATTTTAACATTCAGCGTTTGGGGCTTTGGATCAGATATAATCTAAAATCTGAAATCAGTAAATCGGAGTGGAATGAAATGAAAGTGGAAGTGCTGCCAAAATTAAAAGGTAAGTTATTCGTTGGAATTAAATATGGTCAAAATGGTGCAAATGTTGCGATGTCCATTGCGGTTAAAACAGCAGATGGAAAAATATTTGTTGAAACGATTGATTGTCAGTCGGTCAGAACCGGTAATGGATGGATTATACGTTTTCTGAAAGAGGCAGATGTAAGCAAAGTAATTATAGACGGTGCTGGAGCACAAAATATTTTAGCAGATGATATGAAGAATTATAAATTAAATACTCCTGTACTTCCAACAGTGAAGGAAGTAGTGATTGCAAATGCAATGTTTAAGCAGGGGATTGACCAGCAGACAATCAGTCATGCCGGACAACCTTCGCTTGAGCAAAGTGCAAGCAACTGTGAAAAACGTTTGATTGGAACGGGCGGAGGTTTTGGTTATAAATCATTAAAAGAAGATATAGAAATTGCACTTTTAGACAGTGTGATTTTGGCACATTGGGCATGTGCAACAGCAAAAGAAAGAAGAAAACAGAAAGTAAGGTGTTAGAGCAGCTCTATAAGAGTTGCTTTTTTAATACAAAATTACCGATACCACCGGGTGAAGTGGGGAAAGGAGACATAACAATGTCAGATTTTAAAGTGATTGAGACACAGGAGCAGTTGGATGCAATTCTTGGAGATCGTCTCAAAAGAGAAAGAGAAACCGTTAAAAAAGAATTTGAAGGTTATCTTTCGCCGGAAGATGCGGCAAAAAAATATGAGGGTTATCTTTCACCGGAAGATGAAAAGAAAAAGTATGAGGGTTATCTTTCACCAGAAGAAGCAGCGAAGAAAGATGCAAAGATCAAAGGGTACGAGTCGTCCTCGGTAAAAACACGGATTGCCCATGAAAAAGGATTGCCTTATGAAATGGCAGCAAGATTATCTGGTGAAACAGAAGAAGATATCCGCAAAGATGCAGAAAGTTTAGTGAAATTGATTGGTCAGCAGCAGCCACTACAGCCGTTTGGAAATCCGGAATTTGATGGGCAAGCTAGTGGTACCAGAGAAGCTTTGAGAAGAACCCTCAATGGACTGAAAGGAGAATAATTATTATGGCAATATCAAGAGACAATTTATTTGACCCGAAGCTGGTCACAGATTTAATGAACAAAGTGAAAGGAAAATCGTCGTTGGCGATTTTATCAAAACAGAAACCGATTCCGTTTAACGGGCAGAAAGAATTTACGTTCACGATGGATAAAGAAATTGATATCGTGGCAGAAAATGGAAAAAAATCAGAAGGTGGTATTACAGTAGAACCTGTGACGATCGTACCAATCAAATTTGAATATGGAGCACGTATTTCAGATGAGTTCCTGTATGCAACAGAAGAAGAAAAGCTGGATATTTTAGAAGCCTTCAATGACGGATTTGCGGCAAAGGTTGCAAGAGGATTTGATTTAGCAGCATTTCATGGAGTGAATCCAAGAACAGGAACGTCATCAACAGTGGTAGGAACAAACCATTTTGATTCAAAGGTAACACAAAAAGTAACTTATGTAGCCGATACACCGGATGAAAATCTGGAAGATGCCGTAGCACTTGTTCATGCTTCAGATGGCGATATTTCAGGAATGGCACTTTCCACTGAATTTGGATCAGCAATGGCAAAAGTAAAAGCAAATGGGGTATCACAGTATCCAGAGTTTAAATTTGGTGCAAATCCGGGAAGCCTTGGCGGAATGAAGGTTGATGTTAACAGAACTGTATCGGATAAAGGAAAGGATCATGCGATTGTTGGAGATTTTTCTAATGCATTCAAATGGGGATATTCCAAAGAGATTCCGTTGGAGATCATTAAATACGGAGATCCGGACAATTCCGGCAAAGATCTGAAAGGATACAATCAGGTATATATTCGTGCAGAAGTATATCTTGGTTGGGGGATTCTTGATCCAGCTTCTTTTGCAAGAGTGGAGGAAGCATCTTAATGAGATACAAAAACAAGAAAACAGGTGCTGTGATCGATACTTTTGGGGAAATTGCTGGAGCAGACTGGGAAAAAGTTGCTCCGGTATTAAACGAATCTGAAGAAGAGCAAATTCTCGAGGTACAGGATGCTGAAGAAGAAATGAATGATTCAGTACAGGAAAAACCGTCTGCTGCAAAAAAGACAAGTGCAAAGAAAAACGCTAAAAAGTAGGTGAAAAAATGAGTGATTTTGCAACAATCAGTGATGTGATCGAATTGTGGAGAGAATTGACACCGCAGGAAACAGAGAGAGCTGAGAAACTTTTACCGGTGGTCTGTGATAGCTTACGGATGGAAGCTGACAAGGTGGGAAAAAATCTGGATCAGATGCTGCAGAAAAAGCCGTGGTTTGCCAATGTAGCGAAATCTGTGACAGTAGATGTAGTTGCAAGAACACTGATGACCTCGACTGATCAGGAACCAATGTCTCAGATGTCAGAATCAGCATTAGGCTATTCTGTGTCTGGGACATTTCTTGTTCCAGGTGGAGGGTTATTTATAAAAAAATCAGAACTTGCCAGACTGGGACTTAAAAGACAGAGATATGGGAGCATAGATATTTATGGCAATGATTAAAGGGATCGCAGTCACATTATATGAAAAGAAAAAGTTAGAAAAAGATGGTTTTAATCATGATAACTATGAAGAAATCCCCGTAGTTGTAGAAAATGTTCTTGTGGCACCGGTAAGCAGTGAAGAAGTGATTGATCAGACAAATCTGTCTGGGAAAAAAGCAACCTATACTTTAGCGATTCCTAAAGGCGATGAACATTGCTGGGAAAATGCAAAAGTAGAATTTTTTGGAGAAATCTGGGAAACGATAGGATTTCCGATTGGTGGGATTGAAAATTTGATCCCTCTTGGTTGGAATAGAAAGATATCAGTGAGGCGATATGGGTGAGATTAAAATAAAATTAAACAAAGAAGGTGTAAAGAGCCTTTTATGTTCTGAGGAAATGAGTGCAATCTGTCAGGAAGAAGCTGCCAAAATTCAGGCAAAATGCGGAAGTGGTTATGAAAAGGGTGCTTTTATGGGGACAGACCGTATTAAAGCTACAGTATATGCAGATTCCATGCTGGCGAGAATTGATAATTCCAGAAATAATACGATATTAAAGGCGGTGGGTGGATGATCATTGAAGAAACAGTGATACGATACTTAAAAGAGAAACTTCAAGTAGGTGTATATGCAGAGAAACCGAAAAACCTGCCGGATACGTTTTTACTTGTGGAAAAAACCGGGAGTTCGAAAAATGATATGATTCGTTCTGCAATGATTGTCGTACAGTCTTATGCACAGAGTTTGTATTCAGCAGCGGAATTAAATGAGAAAGTAATCACATGTATGGATGAAATTACGGATCTTCCGGAAATCTCAAAAGTATCATTGAACAGTGACTATGATTTTACGGATTTAAGCATGAAAAGATATAGATATCAAGCAGTGTTTGATATCATCCATTATTAAAACGAAACAGGAGGATTTTAAAGTGAGTGATGTGAAAAATGTAACTGCAAGCAAGCCTAAAAAAGGTGGAGCTGTTTGGAGAGCACCGTTAGGAACTGATATTCCGAAGAATGCTTCTGAGAATTTGAATGCTGCGTTCAAAAGTCTTGGCTATGTAAGTGAAGACGGTGTAACAAATAGCAATTCTGCAACAACAGAAAAGGTTAAGGCGTGGGGCGGAGAAGTAGTATTGGATTCACAGACCGAAAAAACAGATACTTTTAAAATGAAGTTGATTGAAGCCATGAATACAGAAGTTTTAAAAACAGTATACGGTGACAAAAATGTAACAGGAGATCTGACATCAGGAATTACGATTAAAGCCAATAACGAAGAACAGGAAGAATGTATCTGGGTTGTTGATATGATCTTGAAAGGAAATGCTTTGAAGAGGGTCGTGATTCCACGAGGAAAAGTAATATCAGTAGGTGATGTTACATATAAAGACGGACAGGCAGTCGGGTATGAGACTACGATTTCAGCGGTTGCAGACAGTGATGGTCAGACTCACTATGAATACATTGTTGCAGCTTCGACGGATTAAGGAGAAAAATATGAGTATAGTAACAGGGATTACAAGAAGTGGATTTTGCTTTGAAGTTAACAAAAATATTGGCGACAATATGGAACTTTTAGAAGCTTTGTCAGACATGTCAGATAGTGATCTGTTGGCCATGTCACGAGTATGTAAAATCGTATTCGGAGAAAAGCAGAAAAAAGCTTTATATGATCATCTTAGAACGGAAGATGGAAGAGTTCCGGTAGAAAGTGTTAATGATGCAATCAAAGATGTTTTTGAAGCAGTAGGAAAAGCAGGAAAAAACTCTTAATCCTCGCCGGCATGATATCAGCAGATGAAGATGCGTTGATCTGTGATCTTGCGGAAACATATGGGATATTAAATTATAAAGCGTTACCAGTCAGTTTACTGGCAACGCTTTCTGCTGGTTTGAGGGATAATTCAAGAATAAAAATGACGTTAAATAAAATGACCGTTCCAACGGATACATTGCTGCTTGCTTCTGCTGTTGATAAATTGGCTTTGATTTTATGGTCGAAAACAGAAGATGGTGCAAATGGGCAGAATAGGCCAAAATCGATTACGGCGTATTTAATGGGGCATAAAGATGAAAATAAAGACGGTGTAATCTTGACTTTTGATACGGCGGAAGATTTTGAAAATGCACGTGAAAAAATATTGAAAGGAGTAAACAATGGCAACTGAGTTAGCAAAAGCATATGTACAAATCATGCCGTCTGCCAGAGGAATCGCCGATAATATTAAAAGTACGATCAGTGGTGAAGGAAATTCGGCAGGAGATACTTTTGGGAAAAGTCTGATCGGAAAAGTTAAGACATTGATTGCAGCGGCTGGAATTGGGAAACTGATCGGTGAATCCATTAATGAGGGTGCAGCATTACAACAGAGTATTGGCGGTGTTGAAACGCTTTTTAAAGAGAGTGCAGATACGGTAAAACAGTATGCTGACGCAGCTTATTCTACAGCAGGATTGTCTGCAAATGAATATATGGAAACCGTTACTGGATTTTCGGCATCGTTATTGCAAGGACTTGGCGGAGATACAGCAGCCGCTGCGGAAACAGCGAATATGGCGATTATTGACATGGCAGATAATGCGAATAAATTTGGTACAGATATGAGCAGTATCCAGAATGCTTATCAGGGCTTTGCAAAACAAAATTATACGATGCTGGATAACCTTAAACTTGGGTATGGCGGTACAAAATCTGAAATGGAAAGATTGTTAGTAGATGCACAAAAGATATCCGGAGTTAAGTATGATCTGAATAATCTTAGTGATGTTTATGAAGCAATTCATGTGATCCAGGAAGAAATGGATGTAACAGGTACTACAGCATTAGAAGCATCGAGTACATTTTCAGGATCCATGGCAGCTATGAAGGCAGCAGCAAAGAATTTGATTGGAAATTTAACGCTGGGAGAAGATGTTGGGCCATCATTACAGGCATTAGGCGATACGATATTTACTTTTGTTCAAGGAAATTTAATACCGATGTTTGGAAATTTACTTCGAGCTATTCCTGAAACAATACCAGCGATTGGCTCATGGATAGTTCGAAGCTTAGTTGCTGTGTCGAATAATTCTGGTGAAATTATAGGTATGGGTCAACAGCTTATAAGTAAATTGGTTACTGGTATTGTGGCAGAGATTCCATATTTTATCGAAGTGGCATGGGATCTGATAGAATCTTTTGCAACAACACTGATTGATGCTGATTGGAATACTATAGCGGCAGAATTTATTGATGAATTGAAAACAGGGCTTGATATTGCAGCAGGAGAAATTTTGGGAACTGATGAATTTATCGTATCCGACATATTAGATGGAATTACAGCAGCGTTTCCCCAAATTTTAGAAAAAGGGGTTGAGATTGTCAGTAATGTGGCCGACGGGGTTTTGGAAAATATTCCAGAGATTTTGACGGCAGCAGGAGAGATGATTGATCAGCTTTTGGGATATTTTTTAGAAATCCTTCCGGATTTTTTGAATAGCGGAGCGGATTTGTTACTGAATATCGTTCAAGGAATTGCTGATAATTTACCACAGATTGTCAATGCGGCTTTAAATATCGTAACAAATTTACTTCTGACAATTACTGGAAAGTTACCGGAGATTATGCAGGAAGGTGTAAAGATTTTGCTGGAGCTTGTAAACGGAATTCTGGATAGCTTACCAAACTTGATATCATCTGCCATTGAAGTTGTGTTTAATTTTTTAAATACAATTGGTGAAAATCTTCCAGATATCTTGAAACAGGGCGGTGAAATGATCGCAGAATTGATAAAAGGAATTGGCGGTGCTATTCCTGATGTCGTTGAAAAAATTGGCGAAGTTGTAATTCAGGCGAAAGATGCATTTTTAGAATATGATTGGATACAGCTAGGTAAAGACATTATTGGTGGAATTGCAGAAGGTATATTAGGAGCTACTGGGTCTGTACTGAATGCGATTGGAGAAGTGGCTAGCGGTGCATTGGAAAAGGGAAAAGAATTTTTTGATATCAATTCTCCATCCAAAGTTATGCGTGATCAGATCGGTCAGTGGATTCCGAAAGGAATTGCTGTTGGTATTAAAGAGAATGTAAATGCCGTAGAAGATGCAATGAATGAGTTGACTTTACATACTTCCGGGAAGATTCAGAGAACGCTTTTAACAGATGTATCCGGAATGGCAGCGTTTCAATCTGGAAAAGATATGACCTATTCAAATGGGTACACACAAAACATCTATATAAGCAGTCCGAAAGAATTGAATCCTTCGGAGGTAGCAAGACAGACAAGGAATGCGAATAGACAGATGATACTTGCGATGAGAGGAGTGGTGTAGTGGCAAGAAGTATTGTGTGCAAAAATAAAAATGGTCAATCAATTACTTTTGGGACAGGAGGTTTTAGTCCTTTCCTATTAGTTGATTGCGAAGGAATCTATAGTGTGGAAAACAATGTAGTAACGTCCGATAATACAATGACTGATGGTGCAACTTATCAGGGTAGTACTGTGAAAAAAAGAAATATTGTGCTTACTGTCTCATATAAAGAAAATTATATGAGAAATAGAAATAAGTTGTACAGTTTGTTTACACCTAAAAGTCCTGGAACTTTTGTTTATATGGAAGATGGTGAAGAGCGTGAAATAGAATACTATGTCGAAAAGATAGAAAACGATTCTGCCAAACGTTGCCGTACAGCAACAATTAGTCTGATATGTCCGGATCCATATTTTGTTGCACCGGAAGATATAGAAGTAGCACTTGCGAATTGGGAGCCACAATTTACATTTGCTTTTTCAATCCCGACTTCCGGAATTGAATTTGGAACAAAAGCAAATGAAAAAATGAAAACGATTGAAAATGATTCAGCGGCAGATCGGATTGGATTGGAGATAGTGATTGAAGCTATTGGAGAAGTATTAAATCCAAAAATCTATCATATCGAAAAAAATGAATTCGTAAGAATTGGAACAGATTTGACACCTTTTAAAATGCAAATGGGTGATAGAGTAATCATTACTACTGGTACAAATAACAAACATATTTATCTGGAATCTGATGAAAGTTTAGAAGAAATAAATGGATATCTTGATCTGGATTCTGAATTTTTGCAGTTAGTTCCCGGAAATAACACGTTTGCATATACGGCAGATTCCGGTGAAGGATATATGACTGTTACAATTAAATATCGTTTTAAATACTTAGGAGTTTAAGATGGAATTAAGAGTGTTCAGTCCTGAAATGGAATTTTTGGGAACAATAGAAAATCAGACCTCACTTGTATGGACTAGGAAATATCGAAGACCAGGGAATTTTGAATTACATATTCCCATTACTAGTAAAAATATAAGACTGATAAAAAGCGAAAATTTACTGTATAAAAAAGGTGATTTGGATGCAGGAATCATTGAAGATATCAAATTAGAAGAAAATGATATGAAGAATGAAATGACTGTCAAAGGTCGTTTTATGACTGCATACATGGACAGACGACTGATTAAAAATACAGTAAATTTTACTGGTAAAGTCGAAAATGCTATGCGTGATTTATTGACAAGAACGGATCCTATTCCGAAGGTTATTTTAGGAAAGAAGCAGGGATTTGAAGAAGCTGTACAATTCCAAGTGACTTATAAAAATCTTTTGGAAATCGAACAGAAACTTGCAACAATATCAAACTTAGGCTTTAGAATGCGTCCTGATTTTCAAAATAGAAAAATCTATTTTGAGATTTATCAAGGTGAAGACAGAACGATAATTAACGGCACAACTCGAAGAGTCATTTTCTCGGAACAATATGAAAATTTGAATAATGCAGTGTATCAGGAAAACACTCAACTTTATAAAACAAAGGCTTATGTTGGAGGAGAAGGGGAAGGTGCAGCGAGAAAATACGTTGTAGTTGGATCTGGAGAGGGACTGAATCTTAGAGAAATATTTGTGGATGCTAAAGATCTTAGATCTGATGATTTGGGAACGGAAGAATATGAAAAATTGTTATATCAAAGAGGTCTGGAAGCATTAGAAGAAAATATTGTAACTCAATCTTTCGAATGTGATACAGAAGCCAATAGTAATTTTGTGTATCAAAAAGATTATGACCTTGGTGATATTGTTGTGATACAGAAAAATGCCTGGGGTGTAACTATTAATAAACGAATTGAAGAAATAAGTGAAATATATGAATACGGTCAAATGAGAGTTGTTCCAACATTCGGTTCAGCTCTTCCGGATACCGTGGATTGGAGTTGGGTTAAAAATGAGTAGTACATTTGATCATGCTTTTTTTTACGATAGTAATGATGGTGATCGTAAATATAATGCAGAAAGTTTTGAATACTGGCTGAAAAAATTTTTACAACAGGTGTTTTTTCCGGAGATCTGAAGGTGATGGCCAATGGCGGTATGAGTGTAGCCGTAAGTTCCGGATACTGTAATATAGAAGGTAAGGTTAGAGTGTTTAAAAATGACACTATACTGACACTAGATACAGCAGGAGCAGTTTATGACAGAATTGATTCGATTGTAATTGAAAGAAATGATACAGAAAGAGATATTACGATTAAAATTGTGAAAGGAACGGAAAAAGATTCACCTATTCCAGCAGCTTTAGTAAGAACAAGTGGTATTTATCAATTAGTAATTGCCAGAGTTGTGGTAAAGGCAGGAAAAGTTGAAATCACGCAGTCAGATATCACTGATACGAGAGAATACAGATCTTTATGTGGTGTTGTTACAGGAACTGTAGAAGAATTGGATTTTTCTCAGTTAAAGGCACAATTTGATGATTTTTATGATCAATGCGGTATAAAATTCGAACAGTGGTTGAAGGAATTAGATGGACAGCTTGGCACGGATGCAGCAGGCAAACTTTTGCATCTGATTGAAGTAGAACGTGCAAGGATCAATGCTTTGGCAAGTCTGAAGGATGGCAGTACAACCGGAGATGCAGAATTGCGGGATATCAGGATTGGGGCAGATGGAACTACTTATGCATCTGCGGGGGAAGCGGTCAGAAGCCAATTTAGTGGATTGACCAAGATGAATTTTGTTAGAAATGTAAAGCTGAATGATTCCGAAATGGTAGGCGACTGCTGTATTGCGACAAAAAGTTTTTCCGTTGGAGACAATATTGAGCATTTAGAAGTCGCCGCAATGGCATCAAATGAATATTACTGCAGGGCAATAGAAGTAAAAAAGAATGACAAGATAAGCTTGTTCGAAGATGTAACACTTGCATCGCCATATAATCCGTTTATGCTTGTAGCAGATTCAGAACACGTTCTCAATCAGGTGATTAGTTATGGTGATTTGAACACAAATAGAAGCTTTAGAATCAAAAAAGACGGGTACATTACATTTTCGCATCGAAACAACGGAAGCGTAAAAGAAGTATTAAAAATCGAGCATCCTGGCGACATTTTAAAACTGAGGGAAGATATGGAAGAACTACTGGGAAATGCAACTACAGTAGAAGATGGAAACGAGGAGGTGTATTAATGGCAAATAAGCTTTACGAAGAGCAGAGTATACAGGCAGTTGCCGATGCAATCCGGAGCCGAAACGGAGAAAGCGGCAAAATGACTGTAGCAGAATTTGCCACAAAGGTAAATCAGCTCCCACCTCTTACTGTGTTATACCACACCGAGACGGCATACGATGATGCAAAAGCATCAGAGATCGTAGCCGTAGCACAAACATATCTTGATGCAATTGCAGACGGCAGATTAACGATCAAATACAAAGCTGGCTACAGTGTTTTAAGTGGCAGCAAACAAAAGTTTAAAGATGATGATGGTACATACATCATCCAGTGTAGTGCTTTCGCCGGTCTGATTCTGAGAGGTATCCCATATGAGGAGTCACCATATTACGATGGAGACGGCACAAAGGTAACTGCAAGGACTGATTTATACTCATGGGCTAATCCTGATTATGAGAAAGCAGGAATTGCTGATGCGAATGAACTTGCATTATATGCCTACCAAAACGGGCAGATTTTAAACAGTAATAGCACTGCTGCTATTAAAAAAGGCGATCTTCTGTTTTACCAGTATTACGACAATGCTTATTTCGGCTCGATCTGGCACGTGGTTATCGCAATGGAGGACAAAGGTACGAAGTGCGTACATGCTTTGTGGGGACAACCATCAGCTATCTGGACTTTTGATATCAATAATGTTCCATCCAATTATACATTGGGTAAATTGCTCTACATAGCAAGACCATACAGAAGTGGTACAACAACTGTAGTTCAGCCGACACTCAAGATTACGCAGCATCCGCAAGATCAGACCGGCAACGTCGGAGATACGGCAACTTTTACGGTTAAAGCGGAGGGAGACGGGCTTAGTTACGAGTGGCAATACTCAACCAATGGCACTAACTGGTACAAGTCTGGATTTACTGGATGGGATACGGATACACAGCCTGTTGAGATTAATACATTCCGGAACGGTCAGATGTATCGGTGTGTTGTTACAGATGCACATGGCAATACAGTGACATCTGACATAGCAACATTAACTTGTACAACTTGATATATTAAGAGCCAAAGCGCCGATCAGAGATGGTCGGTGCTTTTTTAGGAGGATTTATGGCAAGAGACAGACCAGAATATTAGATATTATAAAGTTGCACCGGCACAACCAGCCGGAGAAAGGAATCAAATGGAAACAATTATATCATCCTGCATTACTGCAGGGATTACATTGATCGTATGTCTGATCAATAATCATGGTCAGCAGGAAAAAACACGTGCACTTGTTGATTATCGGCTCAACGAGCTGACAAAACATGTGGAAAAACATAACAGTGTGATCGAACGCACATATACTTTAGAAGAGAAGATAAAAGTAGCGAATCACAGAATCGAAGATTTGGAAAGGAAGTTTGAATGATGAATACAGAAATGTTAATGCAGTATGTAACTTATTTATTAATCGCAATCGGCGGACTTGCGTTTGTGACCAGTATGATCACACAGGTGATCAAAGAAATGCCAGTGATCAGTAAGTGGCCAACAAATGCAGTGGCATTGGTGATCGCAATGATCCTTTGCCCGGTGTCCGTGGTGATCGCCTGTCAGTATTTTGCAATGGTGATCACCTGGTACTATGTTTTTGCATCGTTTATCGCAGCCTTTATCGTATATTTGGTAGCAACCGGTGGTTGGGAACGTGTGCATGAGCTGTGGGAAAGAGCACGATATAAAGAATGATTAATGTCGGGGCGGGTGATCGCCCCGGAAAGGAGCAGGAAAAATGAGTTTAAAAGGTATTGATGTGTCAGACAATCAGGGTGCGATCAACTGGGCAGATGCTGCCGGAGACGGAGTTAAATTTGCAATCCTCCGATCTGTGCGTGGATCCGGAAAGGTGGATTATCAGTTTTATAACAATGTCACCGGTTGCCGTACCAACGGGATCCCGTTTGATGTGTACAAATACAGCTATGCAGCTACGGTAGATAAAGCAATCACGGAAGCGGAAGCAGTGATCAGTCTGATGCACGAAATTGATTTCTCAGGAACAATCTGGTGGGATATGGAAGATTCCAGTTTGCGGAATCTCGGAAAGAGTGCGTTGACAAAACTGATCAATGCGGCAAAGACACGCATCGAAGCTGCCGGCTACGGGTTCGGTATTTACTGCAATCTCGACTGGTACAAGAATGTGCTGGATGCAGCAGCATTTGATTGCCCGTTTTGGATCGCACGATATCCGTCTAAAAAGCAGATGCTTGTATCTGCAGATCCGGATATTGGTTATATGCCGACTGTTAAAAATGGTCATGAGTTGTTTGGCTGGCAGTACAGCTCTACCGGTAAAGTGGCAGGAATCAATGGCAATGTAGATCTCAATATAATCTATGCAGACATTCAGCAGACAGGATCATCTACAGATACGGTTTATGTTGGAGCGAATCCTTACCCGGTACCGACTTATACGCTGTATCGTGGCCGTCTTGGCATGTCAAAAGATTATGTCAAATGGCTGCAGTGGGAAGCGAAAGAAATGGGCTTCCCGATGGACCGGCACGGCGGCATCGATGGAAACCTTGGTGTGTACACCGAAAAGGTGATCGGAGCAATTCAGGTGTGGCTTGATCTGGATGTTGACAGAAAATGTGGTCCGAAAACAATCGCCGGAATCATTGACAGAGTGGTATAAAACTTCACTATAATATAGGTAGGCTTTGTATTAAAAAAGTAATTACCCTATTTGCTGTCATGCACCACCATGTCCGGCATCGATCATAATTGTTTGTACCATGAATTCTCCCAATTCTTTTTTATCAGTATATGTAATCACTGTAAAAAGGTGTGTTTTCAAAATGTCGAAATTTGTAGATGAAATCCGGTTTACAAAAAGAAAAGAATTATGTATACTAAACAAGTCTTAAATTCGTGGAAGTATCTTCCAAGTTTCCAAAATAAAACAACAGAATATGGAGAAATGAAATGTTCAAAAAAATCGTATTTTTATGTGCTGATCCATGGGAAAGATTTTTGTCTTTCGGAATCCAGGGACATAGCAGAAAATACTATGAAGTGGGGAAATTGCTCATGAAAATGAAAAATCTGGAACCGCTGTGTAGAGAATACATTGATATTTATGGAGAACCGGAGATACAGACTCCGGCGAATCTGTTTGAAAATGACAGAAAAGATCCCCAGCTTGTGTACATACAAAGCCAGCGAAGGGAGTTATTGAAAAAGATATTTCATGAAGCAGATATGGTGATTATGGGGATTCCGGGAAATAAAAAAGAGTTTGAAAAGATTTATCTGAAGATTTTGCCGTGGAAAGAGCAGATTCTGTTTCTGTGGAATGAAAAGACCTGGATCGGCGAAAATGATCTGGATGGACTGCTTCAGGAATTTTGCTTGATGAAAGAACAGATCATAGAGCTCAAAACGGGATATCAGAAGATTTTTGGCATAAATCAAGCTCCCGGCTTGCTGCGGGAGCTGATGAGTTATTTTTGAATTTAGTTTATGCTTCAGATTCTGCACATTCTTCTTCATCCGGAAGTTCCGGAAGGTAAATATGCACTTTTTCGATTCGGTTTTTGTCAACCTGTTCTACGACAAGACGTGTGCCGTTTTCCAGGGTTACATCTTCCCCTTCTACCGGCAGATGCTGTAATGCATCGATTACAATACCGCCAATGGAATCATAATCTTCAGATTCTACACCAAGACCGATCATGTCATTTAAATCTTCTAATTTGCAGGAGCCTTCTACAAGATATTCTCTTTCGCCAAGTTTCTGAACTTCCTCAGCTTCCGCATCATCGAATTCATCACGGATGTCTCCGACGATTTCTTCCAAAAGGTCTTCTAATGTGACCAGACCTGCAGTTGCACCGTATTCATCTAAAACGATGGCAATACTGATTGAATTTTTACGCATCTCTACCATCAGTTCAGAGGTGTTTTTAAATTCGTAAGTATAGTACGCTTCACGTAAGAAATCTCTTACATGGAATTCCTGTGTTTTATCATACAGGAGAAGGTCTTTTACGTTTAAAATACCAACAACGTTATCCCTGGTCTCTTCATATACAGGAATACGTGTGAATTTTTCTTCTTTATAGATATTGATAAATTCTTCGTAAGTAGAATCCAGTTTTAAAAAACACATATCCACACGAGGAACCATAATATCTTTTGCCTGATGATCCCCAAAATCAAATACGTTATTGATCATTTTGTGTTCTTCGTTTTCCAGAACACCGTCTTCATGACCGGCTTCTACGATAGTTCGAAGATCTTCTTCAGTGACTGAATCGTCTCGTTTGTCAGGATCGATTCCAAGCAGACGTAAGATACCGCCGGAAAGCAGATCTAAAACGAAGATCAGCGGTGTAAAAAGGAACATGATACCGTAAATGATCTTAGCATACTTCAGAGCAATTTTTTCTGCCTGAAGGGAAGCATATGTTTTTGGTGTAACTTCACCGAATACTAAGACGAGAAGAGTCATAACTCCGGTAGCGATTCCTGCACCGGCATTTCCCCAAAAGTCCGTTGCTAATAAGGTTGCGATGGATGATGCGGAAATGTTTACGATATTGTTACCGATCAAAATAGCACTTAAAAGTTTTCCGGGATCATCGGTTACCTTTGTAAGGATGATCGCACGTTCGTCACCGTCATCAACCAGCCCGCGGATACGAAGCTTATTGACTGTGGTAAGTGCTGTTTCAGCTGAAGAGAAAAATGCTGATAACGCTAATAAAATTACTAAGACTACCAATTGTATGGCATTACTGGGACCCAAATAAATTCACTCCTTTTGTAGAATATGCTTATGAAATCGGGTATGTTCCATAAGGTTCTAAATATATTTTTGTGTATCGAAATCAAATATACAATATTTTTCCTAATATTTCAAGTTCCCGCATATATATAAATCATAAATTATCTATAAAATTTATGGGAACGGAGCGGATATGAATCTTTTGTCTGGAAATAAGAAAGCATTGGGAAAAATTTTTTTATGCATGTGTGGGAGTACCGCAGGGCTTCTGTTTCTGCTGGCTTTGGCAGTGATGAAACTGCAGCCGGAGGACGGAGCAGTCAGGGCAGGAATCAGTGCAGTTTATGTGATTTCCTGTTTTTTGGGAGGCTTTCTGGCAGGAAAAGTACAGCGGACCAGAAAATTTTTGTGGGGACTTCTGCTGGGAACAGCGTATGTTCTGGTGATGCTTGGTGTTACAGTGATCGTGGGGAGACGGCTTCCGGATTCGATTTCCGAAACAGCAGTCAATTTGGTATTATGCCTTGGAGGCGGCATGATCGGAGGAATGATTTCATAAAATTTGTTGACGGGAAAAAGGATAGATGTTAGGATAAAAAAATCAAAAAAACGAAAGAAGAGGGTGTTTATGGAACGATTAAAAAAAATCTGGAATTACTTTACAACCTATGAGAAAACATGGTTTTTCAGTATACTGATCTTATCGATCATTTTTGCATTCGTATTTCCGGAAGAGGATATGAATGGTGTTAATGGAAAATTGATCATGGCATTGTATCTGATGGATATCTTTTTGAATATTCTTTGTGAACTGCTGATTTCCAAACAGAGCAAATGGAATTTTATTGTATCTGTATTTGTGGAATTAACGGAGATCGCAACGTTAATCCTGTTGGCAGCAAGATTTGCAACGATGGCAGTAACACTGTTTTTCTGGCTGCCGATTGATATTATCAGCTTTATTGCATGGAACCGACATCCGGATTCCCAGGAAGAAGATCTGACAGTTGTAAAGAAATTGAGCGGAGCAGCTGCGGTCTTAGTAATTACGGGAATTGTCGTATGGACAGTAGTGGTAGGATATTTTCTTTCCGGACTGGATATTACCACAGATCTGTTTGGCGGAAACCAGCTTCTGGAAAATGTGGTTTGTTATCTGGATGCCTGCGCTTCGGCTGTGGGAATTGCCAACGGTCTGTTTATCTTATTGCGTTATCGTGAACAGTGGATTGCATGGTATATCTGTACCTTTTTAGAAACAGTGATCAATATTCTGGCGGGTCAGTGGGTACTGCTGATCTTAAAGGCAGGATATTTCACAAACACGACTTATGGTTACATTAAATGGACGAAGTATATTAAAGAGCACACATTGCCAAAGACAGCAAAAGAAAAATAACAGATAGAGGCATGAGGCGTTAAGTCTCATGCCTTTTTGAAAATTTTCGGCAAAAAAAGAAGGCAGTCCGGAAGCGGCAATGAGGAGAAATGATGAAAAAGTGGTTTTTATCTGCAAAACGAGCAGATTTTACAAAAATTGGAGAAAAATATCATATTACACCTATGACAGCAAGGATCATTAGAAATCGTGATGTGGTGGGAGATGCGCAGATTGAAAAATATTTGTATGGATCCTTAAAAGATCTGTATTCTCCATGGCTGTTATATGGAATGAAAGAAGGAACTGCACTGATCCGGAATTCGATTGCAGAAAAGAAGCGGATCCGTGTGATCGGGGATTATGACATTGATGGAGTTTGTGCTACGTATATTCTGCTGAATGGCTTAAAACGGATCGGCGCAGTGGTTGATACGGTAATCCCGGACCGGATCAAAGATGGATATGGAATCAATGAACAGCTGATCGATCAGGCAAAAAATGATGATGTAAATCTGATCATTACCTGTGATAACGGGATTGCAGCATGGCAGCAGATTGCTTATGCGAAAACACTGGGAATGCAGATTGTGGTAACAGATCATCACGAAGTTCCGTTTACAGAGACCACAGAAGGAAGAGAAGAGAAACTTCCGCCGGCAGATGTGATCATCAATCCAAAACAGGAAAAATGTACCTATCCATGGAAAGGGCTTTGCGGAGCTGCAGTTGCATGGAAGTTGATCGAAGCACTGTATGAACAGGAGAAAATTGAGAAAGAAGAATTATATCAGCTGCTGGAGTTTACTGCCATTGCAACGGTGGGAGACATTATGGAACTGCAGGATGAAAACCGGATTTTGGTAAAAGAAGGACTGAAAAGAATTCATCATACAGAAAATATCGGACTGTGTTCCTTGATTGAAGTCAATGGTCTGGAGAAAGAAGGGATCAGTGCTTATCATATCGGATTTATATTGGGACCGTGTATCAATGCAGGCGGCCGTCTGGATACGGCAAAACGTGCTCTGGAACTGTTTGCGGCTGAGCGAAAAGAAACTGCAGATCGTTTGGCAGGAGATTTGAAAGCGTTAAATGACAGCCGTAAAGATCTGACCCGGAAAGGGGTGGAAGAAGCAATCTGTCAGGTACTGGAAACGGAACGGAAAAATGAGAAAGTGCTGGTAATCTATCTTCCGGACTGTCATGAGAGTATTGCAGGGATCATCGCAGGGAAAGTAAAAGAACGGTTCTATCGTCCGACCATTGTTCTGACAGATGCGGAAGAGGGAATCAAAGGATCTGCAAGATCGATTCCGGGATATCATATGTTTGAAGAATTGTCCAAATGTGCGTCTCTGCTGCAGAAGTTCGGCGGACATCCGATGGCAGCAGGCATGTCTCTTCCAAAAGAAAATCTGGAACAGCTGCGTATCCGGCTCAATGAAAATTGCCGGCTGACAGAAGAAGATATGATTGAAAAACTGAGCATTGATATTGCCATGCCGATTCAGTATATTACGGAAGAATTTATTCAGGAATTAAAGTGTCTGGAACCGTTTGGAAACGGCAACAGTAAGCCTTTGTTTGCAGAACGAAATTTTCAGGTGCTTAGAAGTCAGATTCTTGGCAAAAATAGAAATACGGTGAAAATTTACGGAACCAATGAAGCAGGATGTCATATGGAAGGGCTTTATTTTGGAAATCCGGAGGAATTGATGAATCTGCTGCAGAAAAAGGAAAAGATCAATCTTACGTATTATCCGTCTGTGAATGAATTTCGAGGCAAGAAGACCCTTCAGCTGATGATTCAGGACTTTATGTAATCTTATCCGGAACAGAAATTCCGGTCGAAAAAGTGCGGGTTTTGTAAGATTCCATGATAGAAGATTGCAGTAGAATCAAATAAGTGCTATAATTAACATCAAATTTTTTAAGGAATTGCAAAAAAGGCAACTGTTGAAAAATGTGACAATATATTGGTGCTACCTACATTCAGGAGGAAAGGGTATGAAAAAAGTAGAAGATTATGTAGTAAGTATTCCGGATTTTCCGGAACCGGGAATTATTTTCAGAGATGTGACAAGCGTACTTCAGGATGCAGACGGACTGCAGCTTGCCATCGATGAAATGCAGAAATTATTAGACGGTATTGACTTTGATGTTCTTGTAGGAGCAGAATCCAGAGGATTTATCTTCGGAATGCCGATCGCATATAACCTGAAAAAACCTTTTGTACTTGTACGTAAAAAAGGAAAACTTCCTAGAGAGACCGTAGAAATGTCATATGATCTTGAATACGGAAGTGCAACGATCGAAATGCACAAAGATTCTATCAAACCGGGTCAGAAAGTCGTGATCGTAGATGACTTGATCGCAACCGGAGGAACCATCGAAGCGGCTGCCAAACTGGTAGAAGAGCTTGGAGGCGAAGTCGTAAAGATCATTTTCCTGATGGAACTTGCAGGTTTGGAAGGAAGAAAGAAACTGGAGAAATATGATGTTGCCAGCGTGATCTGTTACGAAGGTAAATAAGACAAACATTAGGGGAGTACTTTTATGGAAGAAGTAACGAAGGAAATCGACCGAGATGAAGAAGTGAAAAGAGATGATGCCAGTGTCCGTGCAATGGCAGATTTCACAAGTCCGGAAGTTCTGTATCGAGAACTGATCGCATCTATTAAAAGATATCATCCGTCTGCCGATCTTTCCATGGTCGAAAAGGCTTATAATATTGCGAGAAATGCTCACGAGGGTCAGGTTCGTAAATCAGGAGAACCGTATATCATTCATCCGCTGTGTGTTGCCATCATTCTGGCTGACTTAGAGCTGGATAAGGAAACAATCGTAGCAGGAATCCTTCACGATGTAGTGGAAGATACGGTTATGACAAACGAAGAGATCCGTAACGAGTTCAATGCGGAAGTTGAGCTTCTGGTTGACGGTGTTACCAAATTGGGACAGTTGTCATATTCTCACGATAAGGTAGATGAACAGGCAGAAAATTTGAGAAAAATGTTCCTTGCCATGGCAAAAGATATCCGAGTGATCCTGATCAAGCTTGCGGACAGACTTCATAATATGCGTACACTGCAGTATATGAGACCGGAAAAGCAGAAGGAAAAAGCAAGAGAAACGATGGATATCTATGCACCATTGGCACAGCGTCTTGGTATTTCTAAAGTAAAGATCGAGTTAGATGACCTTTCGTTAAAATATCTTCATCCGGATGTCTATTATTCTCTGGTAGAACAGATTGCGGACAAAAGAAGTACGAGAGAAAACTATATCCAGCAGATCGTAGCAGATGTAAAATCTCATATCGATCATGCCGGGATTGCTGCAAAAGTAGACGGCAGGGTAAAACATTTCTTTAGCATCTATAAGAAAATGGTCAATCAGGATAAAACATTGGATCAGATTTATGATCTGTTTGCAGTGCGTATTCTGGTAGAAACGGTACAGGATTGTTATGCAGCTTTAGGTGTGATCCATGAAATGTATAAACCGATTCCGGGACGTTTCAAAGATTATATTGCCATGCCGAAACCAAATATGTATCAGTCACTTCATACCACACTGATCGGACCGAACGGTTCTCCGTTTGAAATCCAGATCCGTACGTATGAGATGCATAAAACAGCGGAATACGGTATTGCAGCACATTGGAAATATAAAGAATCCGGCGGAAGCCGTGAAAAAAATATTGAAAACCGTGCGGAAGCGAAGCTGACCTGGCTTCGTCAGATTCTGGAATGGCAAAAAGATGAATCAGACAACAAGGAATTCATGAGTCTGTTAAAGAGCGATCTTGACCTGTTTTCCGAAAGCGTTTATTGCTTTACTCCGTCAGGAGAGGTGAAAAATCTTCCGAACGGTTCTACCCCGATCGATTTTGCGTACAGCATTCACAGTGCAGTAGGAAATAAAATGATCGGTGCAAGAGTCAACGGAAAATTAGTACCGATTGATTACAGTATTCAGAATGGGGACAGAATCGAGATTCTGACTTCCCAGAACTCAAAAGGGCCGAGCAGGGACTGGCTTGCACTGGTAAAATCAACACAGGCGAAAAATAAGATTAACCAGTGGTTCAAATCTGAATTTAAAGAAGGCAATATTGTAAAGGGAAAAGATATGGTTTCCCAGTATTGCAAGATGAAGAGCATTGTTCTTTCTGATATCATGAAGAGTGAATATCAGGAAAAGGTCATGAAAAAATATGGATTCCGTGACTGGGAGTCTGTGCTTGCAGCCATCGGTCATGGCGGTCTGAAAGAAGGTCAGGTAGTCAACCGACTTCTAGAAGAATACGAAAAAGTCAACCGTAAAAATATTACAGATGACAAAGTACTGGAAAATATTTCTGACAACAAAGATCAGAAGATGAAACTGACCCGATCCAAGGGCGGAATCATTGTAAAAGGAATTGATGATGTAGCCGTTCGTTTTTCCCGCTGCTGTAATCCGGTACCGGGAGATGAAATCGTTGGATTTGTAACACGCGGTCGTGGAATTTCCATTCACAGGACAGACTGTGTCAATGTGCTGCACATGAGCGAAGCAGAAAGAATGCGTATGATCGAAGCTGAGTGGCAGGGATTTTCTACCGGATCCGGAGAAAAATATGTAACAGAGATTACGATCTATGCAGCAAACCGTACCGGTCTTCTGGTGGATCTGTCAAAAACCTTTACAGAACGGGGAATCGATCTGATGGCGATCAATTCACGTCTGAGCAAGCAGGGAACAGCTACGATTTCTGTCAGCTTTGAAATCTCCGGTACAGAAGAACTGAACAGGATCATCGAAAAGATCCGTCAGATCGACAGTATCATTGACATCGAACGTGTTGCGACTTAATCAGGAAAAGCAGAAGGAGCAGAAATAAAAACGGCTGTCGGGATTGTCCGGGCAGCAGCGTGTGGTGCTGACTTCTGAAAAAGGAGAAAATATATGATTCGTGTGGAAGTTATGGTCGTAGGATCAGTTTCTACGAACTGTTATTTTTTAATAAATGAAGAATCAAAAGAAGCATTGATCGTAGATCCGGGGGCATCTGCGGAAGCGATCCGTGCCAGAGTAAAAGAAATGGGAGTTTGTCCCAAAGCCATTCTTTTAACCCATGGTCATTTTGATCATATTTTGGCAGCGGAAGATTTGAAAGAAGCATTTCAGATTCCGATTTATGCCAGTGAAAAAGAAAAAGCGACATTAAACGATCCATCCATGAATCTTACCGTAGGATTTCTGCGGAAAAGTTATGTGATGGATGCGGATATTTACTGTAAAGAAGGGGACGTACTCCCACTGGCAGGCTGTGAGATCCACGTACTGGAAACGCCGGGACATACGCCGGGCGGCTGCTGTTATTACCTTCCGGCAGAGCAGATGGTCTTTACAGGGGATACGCTGTTTTGTGAGAGTGTAGGCAGAACAGATTTTAAGGGCGGCTCTTATGCGGAAATCTGCCGCAGCATGAAAGAAAAACTGTTTGTTCTTCCGGAAAAAACGGTCTGTTACTGCGGACATGGAGAACCTACAGAAATCGGATATGAGAAGGAGCATAATCCTTATGTCAGATAAGAAAGAACATATGATAGAAGTAAAGGTCAATATTCCAAGCTATGAATATGATATTCATTCGCTGGTAAAAGCATTCTATCCGAAAGCGGAAGTGATCGTACAGGTCAAAGAAACTTTTACGGAGGAATGTCCGTTAAAACTGGACGTATATTTTACGGAAGAGCATGTCAATGTAACTGCTTACCGTGAAAAAGAAACGCTTTCGGTGGGATTTTGCGATTTGCCGGATACATTGACCAGAAAAGAAGTAAAAGACCGTTTCAAACGTTTGATTTATCAGGCATTGTCAGAAATCAGCGGAAAAGAACTTCCGTGGGGAACGCTGACCGGAATCCGTCCGACCAAGATCCCGATGGCAATGCTGGAAGAAGGTGCTTCTGACGAAGAAATCAGCAGATATATGAAAGATACGTATTACTGCAGTGAAGAAAAGATTGGGCTGAGTACAGAAATTGCAAAAAGAGAAAGAAAACTTTTAAGTACTCTGGATTATAAAGACGGATACAGTCTTTATGTGGGAATCCCATTTTGTCCAAGTACTTGTCTGTACTGCTCTTTTACGTCTTATCCGCTGGCAAAATGGCAGAAACGGGTAGATGAATATCTGGATGCATTGTGTAAAGAGCTGGATTTCATTGCGGAAGAATTAAAAGATAAAGTATTAAATACCGTATACATCGGCGGCGGAACTCCGACGACATTAAATGCAGAACAGATGGATCGGCTGCTGACAAAGATTGAAGAGCGGTTTGATTTTAGTAACGTACAGGAATTTACGGTTGAAGCAGGAAGACCGGACAGTGTAACGGAAGAAAAACTGCAGGTGATTAAAAAACATAAAGTGGACAGAATTTCAGTAAATCCACAGACCATGAAAGAGGAAACGTTAAAGATCATCGGAAGGCATCATACGGTGCAGCAGACCGTAGAGGCTTATGAGCTGGCAAGAAAGGTCGGTTTTGATAATATTAATATGGATCTGATCATCGGACTTCCGGGCGAGAGCAAAGAAGATGTGGCTCATACGCTGGACGAACTGAAAAAACTTGCACCGGACAGTATTACAGTTCATTCCCTTGCAATCAAGCGTGCAGCAAGGCTGAATCTGTTTAAAGATACTTATGAAGAAATGGGACTGGAAAATTCTGCAGAGATCATGGATATGACCTATGCCTGCTGCAAAGAGCAGGAGCTGGAACCGTATTATCTGTACCGTCAGAAAAATATGGCAGGAAATTTTGAAAATGTAGGCTATGCCAAAGAAGGAAAAGCCGGCATTTATAATATTCTGATCATGGAAGAAAAACAGTCGATCGTGGCAGCGGGAGCTGGTGCTTCTACGAAAATGGTCTATCCGGGAGGACGGATTGAACGAATTGAAAATGTAAAAGATGTGGGACAGTATATTGAACGCATCGATGAAATGATCCAGCGAAAAAAAGATTTCTGGACGATCAACGGACGATAAGAAAAAGGAGAACATTATGAAATTTATTAAAACACCGGTAAAAGGGATGTGTGATATGCTCCCTTCAGACATGCGTTTAAGAGAGTATGTTCTGGGAATGATCAAAGACAGTTATGCAAAATATGGTTTTATGCAGATCGAAACCCCTGTCATGGAACACATTGAAAATCTGACTTCCAAACAGGGCGGAGACAACGAAAAACTGATCTTCAAAGTAATGAAAAGAGGGGCAGACCTTGCAAGAGCCATTGATAAAGGAACTCATGAATATGCAGACAACGGGCTTCGTTATGACCTGACAGTTCCTCTGGCAAGATATTATGCAAACAATAACCAGAAACTGCCGACTCCGTTCAAAGCACTTCAGATTGGTAATGTATGGCGTGCAGACAACCCGCAGAAAGGACGTTTCCGTCAGTTTACCCAGTGTGACATCGATATTTTAGGGGATGAAACCAATCTGGCAGAAATCGAACTGATCGGTGCGACTTCCAGAATGCTTACTAAAATCTTTTCTACCGTAGGAATTGATTCTTTTACGGTACATGTAAACGACAGAAAGATCTTAACTGCCATTTGTCTTCAGGCAGGATTTAAAGAAGAAGATGTTCCTTCTGTATTGATCTCTCTGGATAAATTTGACAAGATCGGATTGGACGGTATCCGTAAAGAACTGATCGAAAATGGACATGCAGAAGAAGTGGTAGATAAATATCTGGCGATTTATGAAAATCTTACAACAAATTCCTGTGAAGAGTTCTGTAAAGATGTCAGTGAAGAATATTTAGATTCTTCGGTAGTTGCCGGGATGGAAGAAATCATTTCCTGTGCAAGATCTATGGTAGATGAACATGTAACCATTATGTTTGACCCGACGCTGGTGCGCGGAATGGGTTATTATACAGGTCCAATTTTCGAAATTACCATCGACGGTTATGGATTCTCCATCGCAGGCGGCGGAAGATACGACAAGATGATCGGAAAATTCAGCGGTCAGGACGTATGTGCCAGCGGATTCTCTATCGGATTTGAGAGAATTATCACCATCTTAAAAGATAAATTCGAAGGAGAAATGAAGATCAGCGATCAGAATCTGGCAATCCTGATCGAAAAAGGCGTTCCTACAGAAAAGAAAATGGAAATGTTTGCAAAAGCCAAAGAACTTCGTGAGGCCGGAACAACTGTTACGATCCAGCCTATGAAGAAAAATATGAAACAGCAGATCAGTCTGTTGGAAAAAGAAGGCTATACACAGTTTGAAAAAGTATACAGACGATAACAGCTGTTAAAAAACAGATGCAGGGTTTAAAAACCAGCGAAATACCGCGGTGCCGTCAATGGCACCGCTTTTTTTGTGCCCAAGGCACATGCGTTCCGGATGCCACTGAACACCTAAAAGGGGAAGAAAATCGTGACAGACTGCTTCCGAAACACCATCTTCCGAATGTTGGATCACATTCAGATCGAAACCGACAGAGTCAATGCTTTGATGATGAGCAGAATTTACTTCGAATCTGCTGCCATATAAACGGTCTAATACAGAAGCCAGGGTTACGGTGGTTTGGTGCCACTGATCAGAACCGTTCCATTGGTGAAGTGCTTCTGACGGCGTGTGCTGATGCAGTGTCCCGCCGAAAAAGACATTCATAAGCTGCATTCCTTTACAGATACCGAGGATCGGTTTGTGACTATGTAAAAACTGATAAAGGATATGAAACTGGGCGCGATCAAGATCCGGGTCTGGTTTTCTCGTATCAATGACCGGCTGGTCAAAATAGGAGGGAGAAATGTCTCCGCCGCCGGGAAGAAGAAGGCCGTCGAAAGAATAGATTGATCCGGGCGTTAAAGTAACGATGGGATCTGCTCCCAGATATTTTAAAATATTGACATAATTTTCTGTGTTTTTTTCATTTCCTGCAATTAAGATTTTTTTCACGAAGATCACCTCTTGATATCTTATGAATCGGGCTGAAAAAAGATGTCAAAAACCTGTTGGTGAAATTGTAAAATATTTCTAAAAAAAGAATTAAACATTTGGAGGCTGTATTGACTTGAAAAAATCATAAGGTATGATATAACGAGGTTCGTTAGCGGCAGTTTGGCTATTGCCGAAGGCGAGAAAATGAAAAATAATATAACAGGAGGAAGAGATGATATCAAAATTCAGTGTTAAGAAACCGTATACCGTTTTGGTAGGTGTATTGCTGGTGATTGTATTGGGCGTGGTGTCGTTGGGACGTATGACGACGGATCTGCTTCCGGATATGAGCCTGCAGTATGCACTCATCATTACGACCGATATAGGAGCAAGTCCTGAAAAAGTAGAAATGGAGGTAACCGCACCGATCGAGTCGGCCATGGCTACCACCACAGGAATCAAGAATATTGGTTCCATGTCTTATAACAGCTATTCTATCGTAACCTGCGAATACGAGCAGAATGTGAATATGGATTCTGTTGTTATTGAAATTCAGCAAAGTCTGGATCAGTTGTCAGGCTACTGGGGAGATCAGGTAGGGACACCGATGATCATGCAGATCAATCCGGATATGCTTCCGATTATGACAGCAGCAGTGGATGTTGAGGGCATGAGTGCCTTGGATCTGGCCAATTATGTGGAAAATGAATTGTCTCCTGCATTAGAGTCACTGGAAGGGGTGGCATCGGTATCAACTTCCGGACAGCTGGAAGAGACTGTTATGATCACGCTGGATCAGACAAAGATTCAGGCTCTGAATACACTGATGCAAAAAGAAATCAGCGGTGAATTTGTGAAGCCGGAAAAAGAGATCAAAGATGCCATGGCGAAACTGGAAAACGGAAAAACTGCGATGAGTGGGGCAACGGATCAGTTGGACACCATGTTTGATCAGGTGATGACCGGAAAAGGTCAGGTAGATGAAGCAGCAAAAGAACTGAATATCCAGCTGACTGCACTGAAAGAGCAAAGAGATCAGCTGAAAAAGATTTTGAACATTGTAAGTCCGATTTTAGAACTTCGTGACAAAACAATTCAGGAATATGATGCGGCAAAGAACAGTCTGGAACAGAAAAAAGCGGAAGTTTCAGAAGTGGAAGCAAAGATCAGTGCGTTAGAAACAGAAATTGCAACTGATCAGAAACAGCTGCAGGAGTTAGAAGGAACGCTGGAAAATCCGGAATTGACAGAAGAAGAACAGAATGCGATCCGTGCACAGATTGAAGAAGTTCAGAAACATCTGGGGGAAAATGAACAGGCGCTTGCAGGCTGTAAAGTTCAGAAAGGAACGTTAGATGCAGAAGTCGTTCTTATGGAAGGAACATTAAACACTGCAAAAGAAGCAAGAGATGCACTGGATAAAAAAGTGCTGGAATATGCAAAATCACTGAATGATACCGGAATGATGGAAATTAAAACAGCAGACGATATTTCCATGATCCGACCTGCACTGGAAAAGATTCTGAAACAGATGGATGATGGAATCCAGCAGCTGGAACAGGCAGTAGAAATGGTAGAAGAACAGCAGACAGCACTTCCGGAAGCTTTGGATCAGATCAATCTGGAAGCGGCAAAAGCTGCCATGGAAATGGCACCTGCGGCAGCAGAGCTTTCTGTAGCAGCAGCTTCTTTGGAAGAAGCAAAGACGGCATTGGAAGAGGCGAAGGAAACTGCATTGGATTCTGCAGACATGACAGAGATTTTGACGGTGGAAACGTTATCCGGTCTGATCATTGCTCAGAATTTTGATATGCCGGCCGGATATGCCTATGATAACGACACCCAGTATCTGGTGCGCGTAGGCGAAGCAGTCAAAAGTGTGAAAGAATTGGAAAATCTGGTACTGATGGACATGGGAATGGAATCCGTAGGTCAGATTCGTATTTGTGATGTGGCAAATGTGGAGGTATTGGACAATTCTGATGAAACGTATGCCATCGTAAACGGAAATCCGGGAATTATCCTGAGTCTGGAAAAACAGACCGGATATTCTACCGGGGAAGTAACGAACAGATTGCTGGACAAATTTAAAAGTCTGGAACAGCAGGTAGAAGGTCTGAGTCTTACTGTGCTGATGAATCAGGGTGTTTACATTGATATGATTGTGGACAGTGTGTTTGAAAATATGATCGTTGGTGCAATTTTAGCCATTTTAGTGTTGGTCGTATTTTTAAAGGACTGGCGTCCGACTATTGTAATCGCATGCTCGATTCCGTTATCAGTGATCACTGCCATCGTTCTGATGTATTTTACGGACATTTCCCTGAACATTATTTCCATGTCCGGTTTGATGCTGGGAATCGGAATGTTGGTAGATAACTCCATCGTTGTGATCGAAAATATTTATCGTTTGAGAAATGAAGGATATTCTATCCGGAAAGCGTGTGTGGAAGGTTCGGCACAGGTGGCAGGTGCCATCGTTGCTTCTACACTTACAACGGTCAGTGTCTATATTCCGATCATCTTTACAGACGGAATCACAAGACAGCTGTTTGTGGATCTGGCACTGACGGTTGCATTTACGCTGCTAGCCAGTCTGGTGGTGGCTTTAACCGTAGTTCCTGCAATGTCTTCATTTACACTTCGTAAAACAAAGAACGTTAAAACTCCATGGTTTGATAAGATCAGCCGTGGGTATGGAGCTTTTCTGGAAAAATGTTTAAACAGAAAGATTCTGGTATTATTGGTTACCGTTGTTCTTCTGGTGGTTAGTGCTGCAGCATGTCTGTCTAAGGGAATGACATTTATGGATATGGATATGGAAACAGATCAGCTGACCGTAACTGTCGGTCCGAAAGACGGAGAGCAGTGCACTTTTGAAGAATTAACAGAATATTCCAATGAAGTATTGGAAAAAATCTCAGATATTAAAGGAATTGATACCATTGGAGCTACTGCTGGAGGAACTTCTACGACCAGCTTAATGAGCGGTGCTTCCAACACGACTACGATGTATATCCTTTTAGAGGAAGACAGCGATGTGACCAGCGGGGAAATTGCAGAAGAAATTGCAGAACGTACTAAGGATATGGAATGTCTGGTAGAAAGCAGTTCCGGATCTTCGGATTTCAGCGCGTATTTTGGAAACGGTCTTTCTGTAAAAGTAAAAGGAAGTGATTTAGAACAGCTGCAGGAGATTGCTGCACAGATCGCACAATTAGCAGAAGAAACAGAAGGAACGGTAGATGTGGAGGATGGACTGGATAATACGACTCCACAGTGGACCATTCAGGTAGACAAAGAAAAAGCAGCAGAATATGGACTGACAGTGGCACAGGTTTATCAGCTGGTATATGCAGAAATGGCAAGCAGTACAAGTACAACGACGTTGTCTACGGATATTAAAGATTATGCAGTGTACCTTCAGACGGAGGAACAGTCCAATCTTCAGTTGGAAGACATTAAGTCTCTGACCTACACTTATACCGATAAAGAAGGTCAGGAACAGGAAATTCCATTGACGGATTTTTGTACAATGAAAGAAACGACTACATTAAGTACCATCTATCGAGATGCACAGACACGATACATTACCGTATCCTGCGGAATCGATGAAGAACATAATGTTACACTGGTAAGTGATGTACTGCTGGAAAAACTGGAACAGCTGGAGCTTCCGGAAGGATACAGCATTGAAATGGCGGGGGAAGATGAAACGATCAAGGAATCGATGAGTCAGCTGCTTTTGATGGCAGTACTGGCAGTGATTTTTATTTATTTGATCATGGTGGCACAGTTCCAGTCTTTGAAATCTCCGTTTATCATCCTGTTCACCATTCCGCTGGCCTGTACAGGCGGTTTCTTTGCTCTGTTCTTTACGGGAAAAGAGCTGAGTGTAATTGCGATGCTTGGATTTATCATGCTGGCCGGTGTAATTGTGAACAATGGAATTGTACTGATCGATTACATTAATCAAACACGAATGGAAGGAAAAACAAAAAGAGAAGCTATTCTGGAGGCAGGAGTCACAAGACTTCGTCCAATTTTAATGACGGCTCTGACAACCATTCTTGCCATGTCAACATCGGCACTCGGATGGGGAGAAGGATCCGCAATGATGCAGCCAATGTCGATTACGATGGTAGGCGGTCTGACCTACGGAACATTATTGACTTTATTTGTTATTCCATGTGTTTATGATCTGTTTAATAAAGAAAAAAATATGGTAGAAGAAGAATTGTAAAAAAGCAGCAGTCGGTTTAAAAAAAATCCGGCTGCTGTATTTACGTAATAAGAAAAATGAAAAAACTCACACACGATACCCAAAAGTGAGAAAATTATGAAACTAAAAAATCCCCAAATAAATACCGAAAAAAATCTGGCAGATCAGGATTAAAGGCATTCCGAATTTGAAATACCAGTGCTTTGTTTTATGTCGGAAAAGATTCATTCCCAGTGTAGTTCCCAAAGAACCACCAAGGAATGCCAGAAGAAATAAAGTTTTTTCCGGAATCCGCCATTGATGATGACGGGCTTTTTGCTTGTCGATGAACATTGCCAGAAAACCGAGAAGATTGACAATGAGCAGATAAAAAATAAAAGTTTTCATAAACAGTATAAATGAGACTCCTTTCGTAAAAGATTCCTGATTGATGTGATTGATTGTACCATAAGAGGGCGTTTTTGTTAATGACAATTGACAGTAACTAGTGGTATATTAGAAAAGGTTACATAAAATATAGCAAACGAGGTAGACCTATGAAACGAGAAGAAAGTCCAAAACAATATCAATGGAAAATGGAAGATCTTTACGCCACAAACGAATTGTGGGAAGAAGACTTTGCAAAGCTGCAAAAAGGAATTGAAGAAATGAGAGCCTTTGAAGGAACTTTGGCACAGTCTGCAGAAAATCTTCTGAAAATGCAGGAAAAATCAGATGAATTAAATCAGTTATTAGAAAATGTATATGTTTATGCAAATCAGAAACTTCATGAAGATACCGCAAATGCATATTATCAGGGACTTGCCGGAAGAGCACAGATGCTGATGATGAATCTTTCGGAAGTTACTTCTTATATTGAACCGGAAATTTTAAGTATTCCGGAAGAGGTACTGGAACAGATGCTGCAGACAGAAGGATTGAAAAAATATGAAACATATTTCCGAAGAATCCTTCATAAAAAAGAACATATTCTGTCAAAAGAAATGGAAGAATTGCTGGCAGGAGCTGCAGAGATTGCAGAAGCACCAAGTGATATTTTTGCTATGTTCAATAATGCAGATATTAAATTCCCGGTCATTCAGGATGAAAACGGAGAACCGGTAGAAATTACTCACGGAAGTTATATGAGACTGTTAGACAGTCAGGACAGAAGAGTACGTAAAGATGCATTCTGCGGTGTCTATGATACTTATGGAAAACATAAAAATACATTGGCGGCAATGTATCGTGCCAATGTAAAACAGGCTGGATTTTTTGCAAAGGCAAGAAAATATCCGTCCTCACTGGCAGCTGCATTAGATGAAAGCAGAATCCCGCTGTCCGTATATGACAGTCTTCTTGAAAGCGTACATGCACATTTGCCGGCACTGCACGAATATGTGAAAGTCAGAAAAGAAAAACTGGGTGTAGAAGAACTTCATATGTATGATCTGTATGTTCCGATGGTAGGATCCTGCGATAAAAAGATTCCTTATGAAGAGGCAAAAGAGATCGTATTGAACGGAATGGCACCGTTAGGGGAAGATTATCAGGAGCTTTTGAAAAAAGGTTTTACAGAAGGCTGGATTGATGTTTACGAAAATGAAGGAAAAAGAAGCGGAGCTTATTCCTGGGGTGCCTATGGAACACATCCGTATGTATTGTTAAATTACAATGACAGTATGAACAATGTGTTTACATTGGCGCACGAAATGGGACATGCACTTCATTCTTATCATTCTGATGAAAAACAGGATTATATTTATGCAGGATATAAAATTTTCGTAGCAGAAGTTGCTTCTACCTGTAATGAAGCACTTTTAATCAGATATCTTCTGGATCATGCCAAAGATGATGAAGAAAAAGTATATCTGTTAAATTACTTCCTGGAACAGTTCAGAACTACATTGTTCCGTCAGGCAATGTTTGCAGAATTTGAAAAGCTGGCACATGCAAAATCAGAAGCGGGAGAAACCTTAACTGCAGAACTTCTGTGTGATCTGTATTATGGTCTGAATCAGCAGTATTTCGGAGAAGAAATTGTAGTAGATAAAGAAATTGCATTGGAATGGGCAAGAATTCCTCATTTCTATACTCCATTCTATGTATATCAGTATGCAACCGGTTTTTCTGCTGCGATTGCGATCAGCAGTAAGATCTTAAAAGGGGAACCGGGAATTGTAGAAAAATACAAAGAATTTTTAAGCGGCGGTTCTTCTTTGGATTGTATCGATCTGCTGAAAATCTGCGGTGTAGATATGACAACCAAGGAACCGGTAGAAGAAGCACTGAAAGTATTTGAAGATACATTAAAAGAATTTGCACAATATTTATAAAATGAAATGAATGGAATGCCTGCGAATGAAAAAAGATTCGCAGGCTTTTGTGTTGTGCAAAAAATACGAAGAATGAAGAAAAGTGCTGCATAATTTGTCTAAAATGTCATTTTGTGAAAAAAGTGAAAAAACAGGTTGACTTTTGTCGATAGGAAATGGTATATTAACTGAGCTGTCGTGAACGGCAACAACAAAACTTCAAAGATGAGTCGTAAGAGCCTTCCTTGAAAGAGC
>CAZRQV010000003.1:147332-218062 GCA_964602445.1 uncultured Lachnoclostridium sp. | reverse complement strand
TTCGCCTATCATTATCATAGAAGATCTTATTTACAGACTTTTCTTCATAGTCTCCAATAAAAAGGAAACGAATTATGTTGTAACATGACAATACATATCCTTTTTCATTAATTTCAAATGAATTATATAGAATAAACTCTATACATAATAATATACTAAAGAAAGTAACCCCAATAATATTTGAATGAAAATGTAATAAAAAATTCAGAAGCAACAAACCAACCTTGGTCTTTATTTATTCTTTCTAATTTCTTTACTATATAAATATTCTTAATACATCTTCATTTTCGATATCGTCCACTTTAAGACATGTCCAAGATGGCAGTCCTTTAACACTGTTGATATAATTTTTGTAATTCTGGCTCAATAAATCATTCTCTTTCTTATCAAGTCTTGCCTTTAATTCAGAATAATCAATTTCTATACTATAGCGATCCACTTTTACACTAATAGATTTCAACACAGTTTTAGCCTGAAAAAAGCTCTGTCTATTATTAGTTCTTCCAAGTTTTTTAACACATTCCACAGTATCAATTAATGCCAAAAACAACAATAACGGATATTCTTTCCCTATTACAAAATCAGACCCATACCACAATTTAGATGGATAAAATTGGTTATCCTTTGTGCTATTGGATTTATATATATTATGTTGTGCAATGGTAATTGCAACCGTTTTAACCATCTTTACTCTTTTACTTTCGACATTTTTCTCTTTTTCAAATTTACAAAGCATCCGATCAAAATAATATACTCCTCCGTAAATACCATGATTTATTTTTTCGCAATTCGAAGCATCTTTTTGTCTTCGTTCGCGATCTTTCTTATCATATTCCAATATTTCTGAATATGTAAATGCATACAGCTCTGGAACTTTATATGACATACCATTTAGACAATCATACTTTGTATCTTCATACTTATCCTTAAACAAATAGTATTTATGTTTTTTCTCATAATCTAGGTTCTGATCTGATATAGATTTATGAAAGTATCCCACATCATGATTTAACGCTACATAAAACCACACCTCATTTGCCGTTTTCATTCCTTCCGTAATGTGCTTTTCCATTACCCTATCAATGCACTCAAATAAATCTGCAAACTCACAAAAAACCAACCCCAATGCATAATTAATTATACTATGTTCTGCACGCCCTTGAACAATTTTATAACGTTCTCCATTTGGAATTTGAAAAGATTCGTCATTGAGAACATTTCTTAAAACACTTGCACACTTTTTTTCATCAACAATGATTTCTTCTAAAGACCAATCTTTAAAAATTTCTGTTTTACTTTTCAATGCTTTATCCATTAATACTAATAGTGATTCTCTTTCATTCATATCCTATTTCTCCAAACAAATTCTCTCCTAAATTATAGGTAAATTTCCACAATACCTATGCACTCCTATCGCTATTGAAAAACAATCACGATATTCCTGATTGATTCCTTTCTATAACATCTTTTTATTTTCTTCTTCAAAGATTTCTCTATTGGGATCTTCTAAATATTTTTTTAAACTTCTAATCTGTTTCTTCGTAATGCAGTCATCAAAATGATTTCCTTCATATGTTGGATGAAGTACCGGATATTTTTCCTTCGTTTTAAGCATATAATGATTATCTATCATCCACTGAATCACAGCTCTTATATCATCTCTGCTCATATCCGCATAGATTCCATACTCCGGGATCTCATTCAGTCGATGTTTTTCAATCATTTTTTCATATTCTCCACGTAAAACTTTAATAAGAACCGTAATTCCGAAATAATAGTTTTCACTGATATGCCCTAAACACATAATCGTATTTCTTGCTAATTCCTTTAAATCCTTTCCTTTATAAGTCATGTTTTTCGAATCAGCAATTTTCTGAATCTCTGCATTTTCTGAAGTCATTACATTATGCGTTTCTTCTGCGGAAAGCATTGCAGAAACCGACGTTTTCTTTTTTACCTCCGATCTATTTTGTAATGCAGAAGTTGGGGTTGTTTTTTTCGCAGTAGTATTTCTTTTCCCTGAATCAGCATTTCCTTCCGGAACATAGGAATTCACAGGATCCGGTTCCATATTTTTCAACGTAAAATACTCATTCGTACCAATTATATGATTGCACCCTGTCTTATCCTTTTTGTAATTTGTACATCCTAAAAAATAACCATTTCCTGCATTTTTTGCGATTAAATAACCATCCCGACATTTATCACATTTCATAATTGTCAGTTTTCCGGCTTTAATATCATTCGTCATAAAACCGCACAATTCTTGATCATTGGTACACATATATAATTTTAAGCCATAAGCATTTTTGTATCTAAACTGCAACGGATACCCACAAATAGGACAGATCTTTCTCATAGAATTTTGCTTTATTTGCTCTTCATTCCACTTTCCCTTAAGAACAACACTTTTATAGTCACGTTTTATTTCCAAAAGAAATTCAGAAGGATTTTGTTCCGGAGCAATAAAATATACTCTATTCTTTGTTCTGGTCATTGCTACATAAAACAGTCTTCTTTCCTCTGCGTAATCGATAGAATTACCTCCTTTGATCACAAAAGATAAAACTGGATCATCTTCTATCTTTGAAGGGAATCCATAGGTCTCATTTTTCCCATTTACGACAATAACATTGTCATAACCGAGCCCTTTGGACATATGCACGGTCATAAATGTAATATCTAATTTCGGATACTTTACAGATTTTAACTTGTTTCCCCTTGTCTTATATTCGAATAAACCGGAACGTTCCAAATAATCTCCATCAAAACCATATCTTCCTAATAAAAGAATCGATCCATCTTCTTTTTTTCCGGTCTGCCGATTATATTCCACAATCTGATTAAGCGCCGTTTCTACTGCGTTTGCAGTCGCATATAATACACCTTTTCTCCTATCAGCCCCTGTTTGCTTATAGGAATTGTCATATGTATAAATGATCACAGGATCTTCTATCACTTTTGGAGAAATTAATTGTTTTGATATCTGCGTAGGATTTTTCTGGATAAAATTTCCAGCTATATCAATCACTTCCTGTGCATTTCGATAGGTTCGAACAATTTTCAGAAGCTTGGCATATCCCATCTTTTCTTGAAATTTAGTAAATAATGAAATATCCGAACCACTGAAAGCATAGATTGATTGCCAGTCATCTCCAACCGCTATGATCTTGCCATCGCAAACTTCTGAAAGAGCTTTTGTTAAATCAAACCGCTGTCTGGAAATATCCTGATATTCATCTACAATAATATATTTGAAATGAAGCTTTTCCTTCATTTCTTTCACTTGACGAAGTACTCTTGCTGATTCATTGATCATATCTTCAAAATCAACTGCATTCTGTTCTTTTAGATATCTTTGATATTCTAAATAACAATCTTGGCAGATATTTAAAAATAGTCTTGATCTGACATTGGTTGTAGAATGATACATTCTTTCAAATTCGTCAGCTTCAAATCCATTGGTCTTAAAGTTTGTAATAAATCTGCAAATAAGATTCACTAACTTTCGAACATATCTCGATTCCTCCGAGGTAATCAGTTTATCCATAATTTCCTTATTGGATCTTGGAATTAATTCAAAACCAGCTCCTTCTAATTTTTCCTGCAAATGTTTCAGTATATTTCTCTTATCTTTAAATTCAGAAAACGTATAAATTAACGTAGTTCCGTGTTTTCTGTGGAGCTTCACTTTATCATTTACACAATTTTTATATCGGGTCAATTCCTCTTCCGTAAATCTGTCATTTTTCCCTTCTTCTGTAACACCAAAATGTTCAATATATGCCACTTTATCTCCTTGTTTAATAATAAAATCAGGTGTATACGGCTTTTGGGAAAATTTAATATTATACGGATAAATCGGCTCATACTCATAATCAATACTGTTCAAATATAAAAAATTAGCTATTTGTACCTCTTGATAGGATCTTAATATCTCATTCTGAATCGTCACCATCTTCTTTGTTCTGGCATCTACTACTTCACGTCTAAACTCATCCAGCTCACTTCTCATAGTGGTATAGTTTGCTTTGGCTGTTTTATTAAAAAACTCGTTTAAATCATTTCCTTCATAAGGTGCTTCAAAATATGACGCAAAGAATCGAATCAGGTTATTCACTAAAGCTTCATTTGTGAGAATTGACTGTTTAAAATAATTCTGTAAAAGAAAATATAACTTAGACCCCTCAAATATATTTAATGGCTGCGGATCATTTATTTTTAAAATTGCATTACCAGTTGAATGAAAAGTCGCAATTGGACAATCTATCCGAAGATCTTTATTTATTTTTTCACGAAGCTCTCCTACCGCTTTATTGGTAAAAGAAATAACCAATATATCTTTCGGTTCTATTCCTTTCTTTTCGACTAAGTATCTTACCTTCGCTGCAACGGTCGTTGTTTTTCCAGCTCCCGCTCCTGCAATTACAAGACAATAATCTTCATCTGTCAAAATTACTTTTCTTTGATCCTCATCGAGCATAATTGCAGGATCTACATCCTTTAAAATCTGATCCAGATACTCCTTTTCTGATTGCATCTGTCTCTTTATATATGCATCATTTGCAGCATCCACCTTTTCCTCTAAATGGTCATATAAATCAATAATCTTTAATACTTCATTTTCAAGCATTCCATTTTGAGAACAATAATTTTTCAGCATCTTACTCGTCTGTAAAACTCTGAAAAATTCAACATTTTCTTTATAGGCCGGCAACATTTCCGCATACTGACTCCTGGCTACATAACTCTCGCCATTTAGTAATTTATTGATCTCATCCTGTAATTTACAGATTTTTATACACTCAGAACTTGGTTCTGAAAATTTTTTCCTCCCGAATTTTTCTCCGAGGCTCATCATTCGTGAAAAAAAATTCATTTCTTTTTTGTAAGGGAACTCCCTTGTCCTCCACTATTTTTCATTTATATAAATTATTTACATCATTTTATTATATTCGTTTATCCCAATATTTTCAACTTAGTCCACCTTATGTATTCTAGTAGAATCAATACATTGATTCGTTCTAAAATCACAGAATCAGCTTCCCGGCTTTTATTGCATAACAAACAAAATCTGTTACACAATAAAAGCCGGACTTTTGAGGAACACTGCATTCTGCACCAGGATTCCTTATTTTTTACATTATGATTTACTCATCTACCAATTTTAACTTTTTGTTTCTTGCTCTGATTGCCCCGGTAGTTCTTCCGTGTATTTCTGATAAATCACGGGTACTAAATCGGCCACTGTTAAATTCCATCGTTAGCTTTCTATCTTCTTCGCTCCATGGCATATATGCACCTAAATTCTTTTCTCTCTTTTCCTCTGCCCCTGTATTTTTAAACTCCTTCTTTCCCCTCTGGACATCAGATTCTTACGAGCCAGTTCAAGAAATCCATCGGTAACAAGACGTTCCGGTGCTGCATATATGATTTTATAAAATCCCTGTTTGGCTTTTCTGACTGTTTCATAAAATGAATCTTCCGATAAGGAACTATTGATATATGCTGCTGAAATACCAGCTTCATTTAAACTTTTCACCTGATCCTGCATAAGTGAGATTAAAGGGGAAATAGCCAATGTGATCCCCGGCAGCAACATCGCAGGAATCTGATAACACACTGACTTTCCTGCACCTGTAGGCATAACAGCAAAAGCATCTCTTCCAGACAAGATGCTGTCTATGATTTTTTTCTGTCCTTCTCTAAAAGAATCATAGCCAAATAAAGCTTTCAATGCTTCTTCCGGCGTATGGTATTGTTCTTCTTTCATCGTAGAACTTTCAGTAAAATTTAGATTCTCATACCTTGGTTCATTCCCAATCCTAATTACCTTCCTGCTCTTTTTTGTTCTTCCAAAATCACTTCAGCGATCACCTGTGCTGCAATCTGTGATCCAAGTGCATTTGGATGGCAACCATCTTCTGCATAGATCTGCTGCTGATCTGCAATTTCATAAAACCGTTTTCCCACATCAGCGACCAATGCCCCTGTACGCTCTGCCGCTTCACCAAATGCCTCCTGCATCTTCCGATACATTTCATCATAATTCATACCAAAGGTGTCCAACTTCTTTCCGCCTCTTTGATAAGCCCAGGAAGCATACAGAATCGGAACTGCACCATTGGCACGAATCTTTTCACACAGCAACGCGGTATGATTCAAAAAACTTTCTTTCGAAGTAATCGGCCCATTGCTCATTTCCTGAAGAACGACATAGTCCCATTTTTCATTTTCAAGTGCTGCAAGTGTTCTGGATCCCATCTTTGTTTTCGGATTCAGCTGTTCTGCAAGACGTGCACCGCCGCGGGTATGATGCACGACTTCTGCATTCACAAGAACCGCCAGTGTTTCCGGCATATAATTTGTAAATGTAAAACTATTTCCTAACATCAAAATTCGCATAATTTACTCCTGATCAAAACGTCAGCTGCAATGATAAACAATCATAAACTCTTATTCGCACAGTTCAAAAAGAACATTCTCATAATATTTCACATAATATTTGATATTTTTTCGCCCTTTTGGAATCACCGTATGTCCTTCCTGCTCCAACCGCTCCTTTTGCTTCTCGATACCACCGGGATATTTTCCGTTCAGTTCCCCCTTCGCTTTTAAGGTTCGCCAATAAGGAGTTTTCTCCTCTTCCCGTTGTTCACTTGCCCATGCAGCGATTGATACAAACATTCCCGCTGTCATCGGTTCTGTAAAATCAGCTCCATGCTCTTTTGCAAAATATTCTCTTATTTTATCAACTGTGAGCACTTTACCATATGGAACCTGTTTCATGATTTTATCGTAATCTATCGGCGGTGCAAAATACATCCGGTCTCCGCCATATTTTTCAATGCTTTTCACATCGGTAATCGTTTGAATCTTCGGCATATCCTTATTGTTCTGCAGCATCGCATTAAAATCTTTTTTATTTTCATTTGCCATTTCTGCCCCTCTTTCCCATCAATAAAGATCTTTTTCCACCATTGTTTTTCTAAAATTTAATCATTACATTGAGCGCATGGTCAATGTCTGCTGCCTGTTCTATGGCATTCGACAGCTCGTTTAACGAAAACTCATGTGTGATCAATATTTCTTTTACTGCCGGAACAATTTTACCCAGTTTTGTTTTACGACTTCCGTATAGGAAAACAATTCTGCCTTCAAAGAAGTCTTCTCCGGCTCGATCGGTGTCTGGATCACACAGCCACGAAGCTTTAATCCATGGATTCCCTTTTCTTTCTCCGGACGATGTATAAAAATCATCGAAGATGCACTTCCTGAATGCACTTTCGGCTTAGAATCCAAATAAGCAGAGGAATGGAAATTCAATGCTGCATCCGCACTGCATTCAAACTCTGCCCAAACATCCAGAAAACAGATTTTGTTAATATAGCATTTTCCCTGAGTACCATCTTGAAAACGAAATGAAAGTACCGGAGTTTCTCCACACGTAAGAACCACAGGAATTTCCAGCAATTGTGTTTTCGGCCAACTGTCTTTTACAACTTCTAAATCCATTTCCCAATCCGGAAGCTGTTCCATTTCCTCTCTCAACTCAATGACCGTCATTTGCTGACAGTTCCAATCTGATTGATAGAGTGGAGATTCTTTCGGCATTTTCCAGCCATGTTCTGCCATCATTACATATAACAGCAAATGTTCCTTTCTATAATACACAAATACAAGTTTCTATTTTCAGATAAACAATAATTTATTAAAAATCTAAATTAGTATCACGATTTTTACAGTAATTCCTTCTTCAACTGTAAAATCCGCTTCTCAATTTCATTTATGATTCTTTTAAATTCTTCATCCGATGTCCCCGTAGGATCTTCCAATCCCCAATTATCATCAAATGCTCTTCCGATAAAAGGACAGCCCACATTGCATCCCATGGAAATTGCAATATCCGGATCTGGGATTTCCGTAATCAATTTCGAATACTGGGTTTGCTCCATATCAATCCCATACAATTCTTTCATGATTCTGACCGCATCTTGGTTTATTTTCGGTTTTGTTTCCGTTCCGGCAGAATATGATTCAAATACCTCTGCTGCCAAATGCTTTCCCAACGCTTCCGCAATCTGACTGCGGCATGAATTATGAACACAAATAAAAGCCACTTTTTTCTTTTGCTCCAATGGAATTTCTTCCATATCTGGTTCTTCCAATAAGGATTTTCTAATCCGGTGTTCTTCTTTCATTTTACATACCTCACAAATCATATCTGTTTTACTGCAATCCCAGAACAAAACATATCAGTACGCCAATTGTCGTCAACATCCAACCGATATATCTGCTTGCCACTTCCACTTCAGATGGCTCTGCATTCTCCACATCACGAATCCAAAATGCTAATCTCCAATGAAACAACTGGTCTGCATAAAGAATCGATAATGTATTTATACTGCAGAGAAACATTGCTGTAACCCATCCCCATATATCGCCCTTGTGTGTCAATTCCGGATTATTTAATAAATCATAGATTATTGAAATCGACGGTTCCATTTTATCGGTTACGGTTCCATCTCCATCTATTTCTAAACCATCACTTGTAACAGCAGAGAATCCGGGATTAACTAATGTTCCATCCTCATTGTATAACCAATAAGAATCTCCCAAATCCAGCACACCGCCACGAAATAAGATCGTTTCACCCTGACTGATCTCAATTCCGGTCATTCGATCTGCGAATTCATCCATTCGCTGATCGCTGCAGCAGTATCTCGGATCTGTTCCTCATTGCTGATCGTAGGGATTCCGTCTCCTTCCTGCGATCCATAGACTCCGAAATACGCATGACAGCCGCCTTCGATGATTGTTTCTGTAAAATTCTCCGGAAGATTTTCCCTGTTTTTATCATACTTTTCATGATTCATCACATGATCTTCACTGCCGAAAACTGAGAGCGTTTTAAGGCTTGTCTGAGACAAATCTTCTGTAGCATATGCTCCAAGAAGGAGCAATCCTGCATATTGATCCGTATGGTCTGCAAGATACGAAGCTGCCATAGCACCGCCTAAGGAATGACCTCCAATATACCATTCTTGAATTTCAGGATAGTTTTCCTGAATTCCATCTGCAGCATTCTTATCTAAAACTGCCAAATGAAACGGCATTTCCACAAGAACACATAAAATATTTTGCTCTGCACACGCCTGCATCAACGGAACATAAGCTGTATATTCTACTTTTCCACCCGGATAAAAAATCAGCCCTTTCTCTGCTCCCTCCGGTTCCCAGATGATTTTTCCATCTTCCAACGTGATACCTTCGATTTCACGATCCAATTCCATCGTTTCCATTGCACTCACATCTGCATGGTAATAATCATTGATATAGATCACACATCCCACTGTAAAAATAATTACCAGCAGAAAAATGGCTCCCATGACCCAACGATTCCGCTTGTTTTTTGATATTAATTTCATAATATTCTCCTTATGACCGTACTTTTGCCGTTAAGCTGTCTGAAACGAATTCTTTTATGTAAAATAAATCCATGGTACTATGAACCACTTCTTTCGGGCGATTTATTTTTTGATACCCATTTTTTTCATACAAAGCAACTGCTTCCCGAAGATTCGAATGCGTTTCTAAATACAATCTCTCTATTCCCCTGCTTCCGGCATAGTTTTCAACAGTTTCTAATAATCGCTGCCCTATCCCCTGTCTCTTCATTTTCTCTGAAACGTACAACTTTTGAATTTCTCCGCAACGATCAAATCCTGCAAACAACTCCATTCCTATTCCGCCAACAACTTCTCCTGCTTCCGTTTCTGCAATAAAATAGACCTGTTCATGAACATTTTCCAAATAATATTTGCTTAAATGATCCAGTTCCGGATCGTAATAAGCGGTTCCCGGAATATCTAAATGATATTTTCTTAGATTTTCTCGGATAATCTTTGCAATCGCAGGATCATCTTTCTGTTCTATATAGCGTATTTCCACTCGATTCATGATATTCTCGCCCTTCCATTCATTATTGTTCCTGTTCCAACCCCAAGATCCAGTATTACTGCGTTTGGTGTTTCTATTACCATCTGCCCAAAGATCAAATTCCTTATTATTAAGCATACTCTCCATTTCTTTCAATAGGATTTCATAAAAGCATTATATCACAAAAATCCTGATTTCAACGTCTTTGTGTAAATGATGGCTTTGTCTCATGTATACATTTGAATCCTATTTCTTTTCATTTAATGCGTTATAAAATATATCTGCGCCTAATTGCTGAAGCCCTGATACCTGTCCGTCCCCCAATTCCATAATGATAAGTGTACCATCTGTTTTTCTTGCTACATCTATTGTAGCAAAGTTACTTTTAACCTTGGCAGCAACAGATGCAATCCATTGACACTCCTCTTCCGTAAGTTTCACATTTTCATTTTCCGTCCAATAATTATCTATCGTTAGAATTTTTCCTGCATATACAAACACTCGATATTCTTCTGATAATGGCATTCCACTTTGTTTGTGATAGCCCATTTGTTTTAATTCTATAAATTTTCTTAAAACAACACCGCCTACCAATTCATCACCTTGACGTGTTACAAAGTTGTTTACTACTTTTTTCACCTGTTCTTTGTCGCAAATGTTTGGTATATAACAAGCATCATACCACTCATGTTTTCTGCTTTTCACGTAATCCTTAACAATATATGATCCTTCCAACATTTCTGTCATCTGAACTACATTTTCAACATAATTTTCTGTTGACCAAACAGAAAATGCTGTTTGATCTTTAAAATCTTCATACCATCCGGGGAGCAGATGACAATATTCATATTCCTCTGGAGAATTGATTAAGATTATTCCCCTCTGTTCCAATTCATCATACAATTTTCTGTATAATTGGGGTTTTAACATCCAACCCCGATATATGGTCAATCCTTGGATTTCATCTCCATACAGTTTTACTTTTCCTTTCAAAAGTTCTTCATAGCTAAATAATGAACAGGCATTATTCAATCTTGCCATATCATATTCATCTTTGTAATCAGCATCAACTTTATGCTGGTACAATGGATGATTACAAAATATAAAATTAATATTCTGTATTTCCTTCACTAAAATGTTACCTTGCACTTCATTTCCGTTTATAAATTCAAACATAATTCCTTGCGATAATTCATCCTGCGAACCAATATTTTCACTTGATCTTCGTATCATTTCAAAAGCAATAATTCTAAATTGATTTCCTCTTAAATCATACAAAACATCGCCCAATTTCAAATTTGAACGTTGATTAAATTTAATTATATATAAAATTCCTCTTCCCGGTATTTTAAAACAGTTTAATATTCTGCCTACTTCATTCATATTATTATTTCCTTCTTATTTCTCAACAACTTTTATGTAAAACTGCAATCTCTCACCCAAACAATTCCCCTTGTAAGGCAATCATTTAAAAGTTTGTTTCCATTATAACACAGTGCATGCGAAGTTTTAGAAAACATTTCTCTTTTGAAACGATTCGGAATTTATTTTATATAAATAGGATAATCCATTTATTGGTTTTGTGTTTTGTGTTTCATAATTTCAAGAAAATTCCAGAAGAAAACAGAAAAATAGTTACATACTAAAAAACATGGATCATATGCTGCACAGCGTTTGACAGCAAAAAGCACTGTAAACCTACGAAACAGAATTAATGAATGATCCCTGTCCATAATCTGCCGATTGACGAGGTATGTAATGAAAAAATATTTGATAAAAGTTTTGAAAAGGCTGTTTGTGATATGGATCATCTGGAGTCTGGCACTCACCGGCTATGAAATGATTCGACTGAAGATTCCCATGAAATTATGCTTATACGAAGAAGATGCCATAACAGTTTTATCCGGTGATCATAAAAATTTGAAGCCGGAAGAACTGTATCTCGACTTTGCTGGAAATGTGCAGATTACAGAAAAATCTGACGGAACATATATGGCATCCTGCCATTTGTTTGGCTGGATTCCGTTAAAGACCATGGAAATTCAAGTCGTATCCAAAGAAGAAGTGATTCCGGGAGGAATTCCGGTGGGAATCTATATTCAGACAGACGGTGTATTTGTAATAGGGACAGGAAATATTGAAACAACCCATGGGCTTATAGAAAGTCCTGCCAAAAATATCATTAAGACCGGAGATTATATTACCGGTTTTCAAGGAGAGCCTGTCAGAAATAAGCAGGAGCTGGTCAAAAAACTAAATCACTGCAGTGAACAGCAGCTAACTCTGGAAATCAGAAGAAATGAAGAAACGATGGAACTCTCCATCAATCCAATCATTTTGCAAGACGGAGCACACATGGGAATCTGGGTCAGAGATGATACGCAGGGAATCGGAACACTTACGTATGTTACCAAAGATCAGGAATTCGGAGCTTTAGGACATGGAATCTCTGATACAGACAGTGATCTTTTAATGGAAGTTTCCGAGGGAAAATTATATTCCTGCGAAATCTTGAAGATTGTCAAAGGGCAAAAAGGATTACCGGGAAAACTATCCGGGAAAATCATATACAGCAAAGAACATCTGTATGGAACGGTAAATGCAAATTCCAGCGGCGGAATCTATGGAAAAGGAAATGAACATTTGATGGAAAATGTCTCTGAAAAACAGATTCCAATCGCATTAAAACATGAAGTGAAAGAAGGAAGCGCAACGATCATCAGTTCCGTCAGTGGACGACCGGAAGAATATACGATTGAAATCAGGAAAGTATATCGAAACGGGGAAGATGTTAATAAAGGAATGGAGCTGGTCGTAACCGATGAAAGGTTGTTGGAAATTACGGGAGGAATCGTACAGGGAATGAGTGGTTCGCCCATTTTGCAGGACGGAAAACTGATTGGCGCAGTAACGCATGTTCTTGTCAATGATCCAACGAGAGGTTACGGCATATTCATTGAAAATATGCTGAATGCGGTGGGATAACATCGGATAGGGGTGAACAGCCCCTATCTTTTTTGTCAATATATGATAAAATGTATATAGAATTGAAAATGAGGAGATGTATAAAATGGTACTATTCGATTTCATTAAGAAAAAAACTGATAAAAAAGAAACAATACATGATGTACAAGCCAAGGATACATATGCGGACGAGGATGTGCTTACTCAAATTGCAAACAAAACCTATCCTGGGCTTGGAATTTATGTGAGAGATATAAACCTACCTCAAAATCTTGCTAATAAATATACTCCAGGTCTTATTATTCGAGAAAAAGCATTTACAGATGCCAGTAATCGTGTAATGGGGATGATTACTACACATAGATACCTAATATTATCCAACCATATGGCAAATCTATCTGCGTTTGAACATGGAACGAATTGGGGACTTCATGTGGCAAATATAGATTCACATTTCAAAGTTCTTGGGAAACATATTTATGATGGTAAAACTGCGATTGTGTTATTACACTTGCCTGATGATGAATCATGGACAGTATACAAGCAATGTTCATTTTCAATGGATGAAGCAGTATATAAGATGGCTGTAGAACGCTTTGAAAAGAAGTGTAAAATGTCTCCAGTTGTAGAATTGACAACTCAAGAATGGATGGAAAGATGTGCGTTCCCAATCGGAATGAGCGACGATGGAACTTTGTGGGAACTGGAATAAAATGATAAATGTTGTCCCTAATGACAATCACTCGTGTCGGGGAGTCCCATCATTCAGGACGGGAAGCTTGTTGGCGCTGTGACACATGTATCTGTAAAAACTGCAAAAACAGTGGAAAAAGACAAATTCAGATAAATCTGGAAATACAAGAGAGGCTGTCACACTAAATGAAAATTAGTGCGGCAGCCCCATTTTTGTATCGTTTATTTAAAATATCAAAAAACTTTTCTTCAATGATGATTTTTCAGTTTTTGTGCCTGATTTTTCATTTCTCTGGCATTTTCCAGTACTTTTTCTGTAATTTCCACACCGCCCAGCATACGTGCCAGTTCTTCGATTTCTTCTTCCTGCTGCAGTCTGCGGATTCCGGTCGTTGTGACCTGACCCTGTACGCTTTTTTCGATCATAAAATGCGTATCTGCCATGGATGCAATCTGCGGCAAATGAGTAATACAGATTACCTGACGACTTTTTCCGATCAACGCCATTTTCTCTGAGACTTTCTGCGCTGTACGGCCGCTGATTCCGGTATCAATTTCATCAAAAATGATGCTTTCTACTTCATCTTTATCTGCCAGTACCGTTTTCAATGCCAGCATTACACGGGACAATTCACCTCCGGAAGCAACTTTTGCCAACGGTTTCAAGGATTCTCCCACATTGACAGCAATCATATATTCTGCTTCATCGCATCCGTTAGAACCAAAGGTTTCCAGACGTTTTAACTGGATCTGGAAGCGGACATCCAAAAAGTTTAATTCTGCCAAATGTTCTGTAATCTTTTCAGATAATTCTTCTGCTGCTTTTTTTCTGATCTTGGAAATTTCCCCGCACAAGTTTTCTGCCAAAGCAGCCTTTTCTTGGAACGATTTTTCCAACTGTTCCACATACAGATCATAATTCTGGAGTTTTTCAATCCGCTCTTCTTTCTCTGCCTTCACTGCCAAAATCGCTTCTATGGTCTTTCCATGTTTCATCTTTAATTTATTGATCAGATTCAGACGTTCTTCCACCTGCTGCAAACGTTCTTCGGAAAAATCAAATTCATTGATATATTCTGACAGATCTCTGGAAAAATCGTTTAACAGACTGTCGATCGTGCCAAGCTGTTCACATAAACTGTTCAGCTTTTCATCATATGCATTGACGGTACACAAGGATCGAAACGCTTTTCCCACTGCTTCTCCGGCACCATCGTATGCTTCATATCCGCAAAGATTTGACACTTCAGAAACTGCTTCCATGATCTTTCGTCCATGGGTCATTTTCTTATATTCTTCTTCTAATTCTGAGTCTTCCCCCGGAATCAGTGCAGCTTCCTCGATTTCTTCTACCTCAAAATTCAAAAAGGAAAGCTCTCTTGCCCGTGCTTCGCTGTCCAAAGAACTTTCTTCTAATTCTTTTTTCAAACTGCAGTATTCCTGATAGATTTCCCGCAGTTCTTTCTTCGGACGTTCTAAATCCTCTTTTGCAAATTTGTCCAGAATCTCCAGCTGCTTCTTTTTCTGAAGCAGAGACTGATGCTCATGCTGTCCGTGAATGTCGATCAAATGTGCTGCTGTTTCTCTCAGCTTAGATACCGGTACCGTTTCTCCATTGATCTTATTGACAGAGCGGTTTCCGGTAATCTTTCTTGACAGGATCACTTCCCCGTCTTCTACCGTTATTCCCAGTTTTTCAATCTCTGCTGCCTGATGATCTGAAACAGAAAAAACCAGCTCTGCTAAGGATTCGTTCGTATCTTTTCTAAGAAATTCCCGATCGATCTTTCCGCCCAAAGCCAGTTCTATAGAACCAATGATAATCGACTTTCCCGCACCGGTCTCTCCGGTCATGATGTTCAGTCCTTCTGTAAAATCTATTTCCAGCTCTTCGATCAGTGCCAGATTTTTAATGTGTAAATTTAAGAGCATAGTTCACCTTACTTTAAAATATCTTCCAGTCGTTTGACCAGTTTTTTCGTATCTTCTACCGTACGGATGGCACACATGACCGTGTCATCTCCTGCGATACATCCTACGATTTCTTCCCAATGAAGGGAATCTAATGCAGTTGCCGCTGCCATCGCTGTTCCGACTGCTGTTTTGATCACTAAAATATTTTGTGCCATATCTACCGACACAAAACTGTGTTTTAAAATATCAATATATTTATTTCCTACAGGATAATGATTCTCTGCCAGCACTGCATACACCTGTTTTGCTCCATGCTGGATCTTTGTCAGCTTCAGTTCCCGGATATCTCTTGAAATCGTCGCCTGGGTCACGGTAAATCCGGCTTTATTTAATTTTTCCGCCAATTCCTCCTGAGTTTCGATTTCTTCCCTTTTTACCAGTTCCAGAATTGCTTCCTGTCGTTTTCCTTTCATGATGCACGCCACCTCTAATTAAACTGCATTTTCTTTCTCATCGTTTCTATGAAACTTTTTTTACTGATTTTCACAAGATTGGTCGTTTCTACTGCCTGTGTGATCTCGATGTAATCTCCTGTCATCAGACGAACGGACAATGCACCGTCAAATGTTGCTTCTGCTTCCTCCTGCCGGTTTCTTCTTCCCGTTCCAATGCACACCGTGATCTTATCCGCTGCGGATAAAACGATACTTCTGGAATTCAGACTGTGGGGACAGATCGGAGTTAAAAGAAGCATAGAAGAACTCGGACTAACAATCGGTCCTCCTGCTGACAGATTATACCCTGTAGACCCTGTTGGCGTGGAAAGAATGATTCCATCTGCCGGACAGGTATATAAAAAATCATTATTTACGTAAATATCATAATCAATGACACGAAGCGCTCCGCTTCGATTTAAAACAATATCATTGAGCGCCAGCTCCGTGAACACAGGCTTTCCTTCGTGATACATCGTTCCTTTCAGCATCATTCTTGATTCCAGAAAAAATTCATCCTTCATCAGTTTATCTAATGCAAAATACATATTTTCACGTTCGATTTCTGCCAAAAACCCCAAAGTTCCCAGATTAAAACCCAGAATCGGCAGATTTCTTCCTACTGTATCTCTGGCTCCCTGGATCAGGGTTCCGTCACCGCCCAGTACAAGAACGCACTCCACTTCTTTCGGGATCATCGAAGCATTGGTATACCGGTAATCCTTTTCCGTGCATTCTGTATTTTTTTCTTTTTGTATGTAGCAGGTCTTTCCGTGACGTTCCAAATAGTCACGGATCAGACCTGTCATTTCCATGTTTTCATCTTTCTGATGATTGGTAATGATATAAAAAATATCCATACGCAGCCTCTAGCTCAGTGTTTTATGTGCTTCTTCTACGATTTCTTCCGGATTTACATGTTCTGCAATTCCGGTATCGTGATTCTGTAAATGCAGCAGATATTCAATATTTCCTTCCGGCCCTTTGATCGGAGAAAATTCCAGATTTTTAATTCCAAATCCAATGGACTGTGCATAAGCGATCACCATTTCGATCACTTCCAGATGAACACTCTTATCGCGCACTACTCCTTTTTTTCCTACTTTTTCTCTTCCTGCTTCAAACTGCGGTTTGATCAGACAGACGACCTGTCCGTCTTCCGTCATCACATTTTTTACAGGTTCTAAAACTTTCGTCAGAGAAATAAATGCCACATCGATGGATACAAAGGCAGGCGGTTCCTGCAGATCTTCCGGTGTTACATAACGGATATTCGTGCGTTCCATACAAACAACTCTTGGATCGTTTCGAAGTTTCCAGTCTAACTGACCGTGTCCTACATCTACTGCATATACTTTACAGGCTCCATTCTGCAGCATACAGTCTGTAAATCCACCTGTGGAAGAACCCACATCCATACATACTTTATCCTGTAATGTTACATCAAAATGATCCATGGCTTTTTCCAGCTTCAGACCGCCGCGGCTGACATATTTCTGCACATAGCCTTTGACTTCGATGTTTACGGTATCCGGAAACATGGTTCCGGCTTTATCTTCTCTCTGTCCTTCCACAAATACATTTCCGGACATGATGATTGCTTTTGCTTTTTCTCTTGACTGCGCCAGTCCTCTGCCGACCAGCAATACATCCAAACGTTCTTTCATATGTTTACTGTTCCTCTTACCAATCTTTTGATATTTCCAAAATACGTGCCGCTACAGATTCTGCATCGATTCCTGTTTCTTTATAAAGAATGTTTACATTGCCATGTTCCACATACATATCCGGCAATGCTGCTTTTTCCACCATCAGATCAATCTGCTCGCTTGCCACATAATCAACCACTCGCTCCCCGAATCCTCCGGTCATTACATTTTCTTCCATGGTAACTAACAGCTTATGGTCTTTTGAAAGTTCACGAATCATTTCTTTATCAAATTCTTTTACAAAACGTGCATTGATCAGGGTACAGTTTCTTCCCTGCTCTTTCAGACGATTTCTGACTTCTTCTGCAACTTTTACCATGCTGCCCACTGCCATAAGTGCAATATCCTGTTCCCTATAAAGCATTTCTGCCTTTCCGTAAACGATTGCTGCACGGAATCCGTCCAGACCTTCATAGGCTTCTCCTCTCGGATAACGGATTGCAATCGGTCCATTATATTTCACTGCAAATTTCAGCATGGAATACAATTCCTGTTTATTTTTCGGTGCCATGATACACAGATTCGGAATGTTCGCCAGGAAAGAAAGATCAAAAATTCCCTGATGGGTTTCTCCGTCACTTCCGACCAATCCGGCTCTGTCAATGGCAAACACTACATGCAGGTTCTGGATACAGACATCGTGAATGATCTGATCGTAGGCTCTCTGTAAAAATGAAGAATATACCGCAACGACCGGTATCATTCCTCCCGCCGCAAGCCCTGCGGCAAATGTCACTGCATGTTCTTCCGCAATTCCCACATCAAAAAATTTCTGTGGATAAAGACTTGCAAATTTTTTCAATCCGGTACCGTCCGGCATTGCAGCCGTAATCGCTACTACTCTTTCATTTCTCTGTGCGATCCTGCAAAGAGAGGCAGAAAAAATATCGGTATAATTCGGTTTTTCTTTCTTTTTCTTTGGAAGCCCGGTTTCTATGACAAAAGGATCTGTACCATGGAATTTCGACGGATTCTTTTCTGCCGGTTCATAACCACATCCTTTTTTCGTCAGCACATGCACCAGCACTGCGCCTTTCACACGTTTGGCTTCATTAAAGACTCTGAGCATTGCCTGAAGATCGTGTCCATCGACCGGTCCCAAATATTTAATGCCCATATTTTCAAAGAGCATTCCCGGTACAAATAACTGTTTGATTCCATCTTTTGTACGTTTCAGCCCTTCTGCTACCTTCTGTCCTCCCATATGGAGCAATGTATTTTCCACACCATTTTTCAAACCGGTATAGAAATCCGCAGTTCTCAAGGAATTCAGATATTTTGACATGCCGCCCAGATTTTCTGAAATTGACATTTTATTATCATTTAATACAATGATAAAATTCTTTTTCAAATGGGATGCATTGTTCAGTGCTTCATACGCCATACCGCCGGTCAATGCACCGTCACCAATCACGGCTACCACATGATGCTTTTCTCCCAGAATGTCTCTGGCATTTACCAGACCCATGGCTGCTGAAATCGATGTAGAACTGTGCCCTGTATCAAAGCTGTCACAATCGCTTTCTTTTCGCTTTGGAAATCCGCTCATGCCGCCGTATTTACGCAGTTCATCAAATCCGGTTTTTCTTCCTGTCAGAATCTTATGAGTATAAGCCTGATGCCCTACATCCCACACGATCTTATCTGCCGGAAGATCAAAACTCAGATGCAGTGCCATCGTTAATTCCACAACGCCCAGATTTGATGCAAGATGTCCTCCTGAAATACTGATCTTTTCGATCAAAAATTCTCTGATCTCCTTTGCCAGAATTTCCAGTTCCTCCCGGTTCAGCGTTTTTATATCATTTACTTCATTAATCTTTTCTAATACCATAGCTGTTACCTTACTTTTCTCTATGTATTAACATCTCCACCAGTTCATTTAAAAATGGATTCTCCCTCTCGAATGAGCGCAGTCCCTGAATCGCTCTGTAAGAAATTTCTTCGACGTCTTTTTTCGACTGTTCCAGTCCTTTCAGTGTAAGATACGTTGTTTTTTCATTTTTCTCATCACTGTGAACCGGTTTTCCAAGCACTTCCAAAGAACTTGTCACATCTAAAATGTCGTCCTGAATCTGGAATGCCAGACCAATTTCTTCTCCAATCTTTTCAATCTTGGAAACATCTTCTTCTGACGCCCCTGCCAGCACAGCACCGATCATCATAGAACTCTGGATCAAAGCACTGGTCTTATTACGGTGAATAAAGAGCAGTGTTTCCAGATCGATCTGTTTCTCTTCTGACATTACGTCCACAACCTGACCGCCGATCATTCCATAAATTCCTGCCTTTTTTGCAAGAATCTGAAGACATTTTGCTGCTTTCAGAGGATCTGCTGTTTCAAATGCTTTCATTGCTGTCTCATAAGCATAGTTTAACAGTCCGTCTCCTGCCAGCACTGCCATATCTTCCCCATATACAACCCATGTAGTTTTCTTTCCACGGCGATATTCATCATTATCCATAGCCGGAAGATCATCATGTACCAGAGAATAGGTATGGATCATTTCCTGTGCTGCCATAAACGGCTCGATGGAATCTCCTTCTCCGCCAAACAAACGATAAGTTTCCTGCATCAGCATCGGACGCAGACGTTTTCCGCCAACGGTCACAGAATAATTCATCGCTTCCATGATCAGCTTCTGTAAGCCTTCTTCTTTCGGCATATATTTTTTGAGAATTTCTTCAATCTCTGCCACTTTCGCAGTCATCTGTTCATTAAAATTCATGGAGATCACCTTCCTCACTTAATACGAGCATCTTTTTTTCCACCATATCCAGCTGCTCATTACAATATTTTAATAATTTTGTTCCTTCCGTATAAAGCGAAAAAGAATCGTCCAGTGACACTTCCCTGTCATTCATTTTTTCGATAATCTCTTCCAATTCTTCAAATGCCTTTTCCAGTGTCATACTCTCACGATTCCTTTCGTTTCCTGTACTTTTGCCCGAATTTCACCATCTGTAACATGAATCTTCAATTCTTCTCCATTATTTACCTGTGCGATGGAAGTAACTGCTGTTCCCGAAGCATCTTCCACAAAGGAAAATCCCTGATTCAGTTTCTTTAATGGTGATAATCCATTTAATTTTTCTATATACATCTGCAGACGAAACCGTTTCTCCCGCAGATTATTTTTCATACATAATTCTAACTGTTCCTGCAGATCCGATGCCAGATTCCTTTTTTCTAAAAACTGCTGTTCAGGGCTTACTGTCTTTAACCGCAGCTCATACGCTTCCAATTCTTTTCTCTTGTATTGAAGCTTACCATAAAACGCATTTTCCATACGCATTTTACAATTTTTTTCCTTTTCCAGCACTTCCCGCAAACTGAACACTGCCAGCTCCGCTGCTGCGGATGGGGTCGGCGCACGCATATCCGCCACAAAATCTGCAATCGTTGTATCCGTCTCATGACCTACCGCCGATATGATCGGAGTCCGGCAGTGAAAAATGGCTCTTGCCACTTCCTCTTCATTAAACGCCCACAAATCTTCCATGGAACCTCCGCCTCGTCCTACAATCAGCACATCCAGCCCCATGGCATCCAAAGTCTCGATTCCCTTCACAATACTCGGTACGGCTCTTTCTCCCTGCACCAATGCCGGATACAGGATCAGCTGTACATAAGGGTTTCTTCTTCTGGAAATGTTCATAATATCCCGCACTGCCGCACCTGTAGGTGCTGTCACCACTCCGACTTTCTTACAGTACATCGGAATCGGCTGCTTGTATTCCGGCGCGAACATTCCCATTTCTTCCAGCTCATTCTTTAATGCCTGAAACCGTTCATACAGTTCTCCCATGCCGTCCAGCATGATCTCATTGGCATAGAGCTGGTATTTTCCGTCTCTTTCATAAATCTTAATACTTCCAAGTACGACTACATTCTGACCATCTGCCAGACGGAATTTCATCGCACTCCTTTGAGAAGCAAACATGACACATGCCATGGTTCCCGTCTCATCTTTTAAAGAGAAATAGATATGTCCTGAGGTATGATATTTACAGTTTGACACTTCTCCCCGGATATACAAACGGTTCAGCAGATAATCCTGCTGAAACATATTTTTAATATACGTATTGACCTGTCCTACACTGTAAACATTTTTCCTCATATCTTTTCCCTAAGATGCTGCCGTCACGGTGTTTTTCCGCTCTCTGCAGCACCAAACATCACATTCTCCCGGCACTGTTTTCTTATACAGATGCCACTTTTGCAAGTACACCGTTAACAAATGCCGGTGTATCGTCTCCGCCAAACTTCTTCGCGATTTCTACTGCTTCGTTGATCGCTACTGTTACCGGAACGTCTTCATCAAATAACATTTCGTAAACTGCAAGTCTTAAAATAGTCAGTTCTACTTTTCCCATACGGCTTGTTTTCCAGCCGGTGGATTTTTCATCGATCATAATATCGATCATCGGGATCTTTTCACAGACTGCCTCGTATTTATTTTTAATATAATCAATATCAGACGGGGTTGCTTCTGCCAGATCTTCAAAGAACAGTTCCATCTGTTCTGTCATATCGTCTCCGCTGATAAATTCTACACGGAATAAAATTTCAAAAATGCGTTCTCTCAGTTCTCTGCGTTTCATAGTTTGTCTCCTTTTTGTATTCGCGGTAAGTAAACGATGAGAAGCCCGCTTTTCCAGCTTCTCAAGTTATCACGGTGCTCGCCAAATCTGCATGCAAGCATGCATTTTCTCGCTGCTCATGTAAATATAAAGGGATGTCAAAATGACATCCCTGATTAATTTCGATCCATGCTACTGCTCACTCTGTGCCAGTAATCAAGTCTGCATTCTATGCTTCCGGTGCCTCTTTGACTCCTGCTACACGAACATTGACTGCAATTACATCCATGTCTGTCATATCTTTGATCGTGGTCTGGATCTTTTCCTGAACTTCTTTGGACACTTCCATAATCTTTTTATCGAAATTTACAGAAATCACAACATCAACGATGACTCCGTCTTCCAATACTTCCACATTCACACCTTTGGCAAGATCTTCCCAGCCAAAAGTTTCCATGAGACTGTTTTTCATGCCGCTGCCTACTGCACACACGCCTTTGATATCTTTCATACTCATGGCTGCGATCGAAGCGATCACATCTTCTGAAATCTGAACTGTATTTCCATCTTTATCTTCGTAAATTGTATGACCTTTACGTACTTCTTCTTTTCCCATATTCAAAACCTCCGTTATCGTCTAACAAGTTTCCTACGTAACATTATACCAATTATAAGCCAAAAAGCAAAGTACTTTATTTAGTTTCTGCCGAATTCTGAAAGGATCAGACCTTCGTTTCGATCCAGTGTCATTCCAACACTCCAGCTGTTTACAAACAGCAGCAGCGGATTGCCTTTCATGTCCTTGATCTTCTTCATATCAGAAGTACCTGTGATCTTCGCTACATCAATTTCTTCATTTTCAATCCAGCGGATATGCTCGTATGGAAGCGGCTCCAGACGGATTTCTACATTGTATTCATTTTCCAGACGGAATTTTAATACATCAAACTGCAGCACACCTACCACACCTACAATGATTTCTTCCATACCGGTGTTAAATTCCTGGAAAATCTGAATTGCACCTTCCTGTGCAATCTGTTCGATTCCTTTTACGAACTGTTTTCGTTTCATCGTATCAATCTGACGTACTCTTGCAAAATGTTCCGGTGCGAACGTCGGAATTCCTTCATACTGGAATTTTTTGCCCGGCATACAAAGGGTATCACCAATCGAATAGATGCCCGGATCAAAGACACCGATGATGTCTCCTGCATAGGCTTCTTCCACGATCTTACGATCCTGTGCCATCAACTGCTGCGGCTGGGACAAACGCTGTTTTTTCCCTTCCTGTACATGGTAAACTTCCATTCCTGCATCGAATTTACCGGAACAGATTCTCATAAATGCAATTCGGTCACGATGCGCTTTATTCATATTTGCCTGAATCTTAAATACAAAGGCAGAGAAATCTTCTTCCATCGGATTGATCACACCGATGTCTGCTTTTCTTGGCAATGGAGATGAGGTCATCTGAAGGAAATGTTTCAAGAAAATCTCAACACCAAAGTTTGTCAGGGCAGAACCGAAAAATACCGGAGATAATAATCCCTGATCTACCTGTTCCTGATCAAATTCTGCGCTGGCACCGTCTAAAAGCTCGATTTCATCATTTAACTGGGCTGACAGTTCTTCTCCAATATAAAAAGCTGCTTCTTCCATATTTAAAATCGTATCTTCGCCTTCTTTGGTTCCTTTTTCCGTATCTGAGAATACGTGTACCTGCTGATGTTCTCTGTCATAAACCCCTTTAAAATTTTTACCGGAACCGATCGGCCAGTTGATCGGACAGGTAGCGATTCCAAGTTCTTTCTCGATATCATCTAACAGTTCAAAAATATCCATGGCATCACGGTCCATTTTGTTGATAAAAGTAAAAATCGGAATATGTCTCATGGCACAAACTTTGAAGAGTTTTCTTGTCTGTGCTTCCACACCCTTGGAACCGTCGATTACCATTACTGCGGAATCCGCAGCCATTAACGTACGGTACGTATCTTCCGAGAAATCCTGATGTCCCGGTGTATCCAGAATATTAATGCAGTAATCATCATAATTAAACTGCAGTACAGAAGAAGTTACGGAAATACCTCTCTGTTTTTCAATCTCCATCCAGTCTGAAACTGCATGTCTTGCGGTTGCCTTTCCTTTTACGGAACCTGCCAGGTTGATCGCTCCTCCATATAATAAGAATTTTTCGGTCAACGTTGTTTTACCGGCATCCGGATGGGAAATAATGGCAAAGGTTCTTCTTTTTTCTATCTCTTGTCTTATATTAGCCATTTTTGCTCCTTTTATTTCTATCTATTATTAAATTCTGTTTTGCGGTTATTTTACGTTGGACTCTGTCCGTCGATTTTGGCTTTCAATTCTTCCAAATACATCCAGCGATCCATCTTTTCTTCCAAAAGTGCTTCCGCTTCTTCCTTTTCTTTCATGATCTCATTTAATTTCACAAAATCACTGGAATAGTTTCCCATGGAATTTTCCAAAGTTTCAATCTTTTCTTCCAGACTTGCGATTTCTGCTTCGATCGTCTCGTAATCCCGCTGTTCTTTATATGTGAATTTCAGTTTTTTCTCTTTCACACGGGTATCGACACCTTTTTTGGCCGGTGCTTTTTCTGTGATCTCCGGCTCTTCCGCCGCAATTCTCTGGGCATATTCGGTATATCCGCCTTCATGCTGACGGAGATTCCCCTTTCCGTCAAACGCAAAGATTCTCTTTACGATACGATCCAGAAAATAACGGTCATGAGATACTGTGATCACGATTCCATCAAAATGATCCAGATAATCCTCCAAAATGGTCAATGTAGTTACATCCAGATCGTTGGTCGGCTCATCTAAGATCAGCACATTCGGTGCTTCCATCAGTACTCTCAAAAGATTCAGACGACGCTTTTCCCCACCGGAAAGTTTTCCGATAAAGTTATACTGTTCTTCCGGCGGAAATAAAAACCGTTCCAGCATCTTAGACGCAGAAACCTTTCCGTCCTCTGTCGTCACATATTCTGCCGTCTGCTTGATATAATCGATCACCCGCATTTTCGGATCCATATAAGCAATTCCTGCAGACGGATCCTGTGCGATCTCCTGTGTATAATACCCAATCTTTACGGTCTGACCAACAGTCACCGTTCCTTCATCCGGCGGTATCATTCCGGCAATGACTTTCATTAATGTAGTTTTACCACATCCGTTTGGGCCAAGGAACCCAATTCTGTCATTCTTAAGAAAATAATAAGTAAAATTCCGGAACAGTACTTTATCTCCGTAAGATTTACTTAAAGAATCCAGTTCAATGGTCGTTCTTCCCATACGGGAGGATACAGAAGAAATCTCAATCTTTGCATCGAATTTCGGTGCTTCCTGATTTTTCAGATTTTCATACCGCTGAATGTGTGCCTTCTGCTTCGTAGAACGCGCTCTGGCACCGCGCATCATCCACTCCAGTTCTACTCTGAGAATAGACTGACGTTTTCGTTCTGTCGCCAATGCACTGGCTTCCCGCTCTGATTTCAACTTTAAGAATCCGGAATAGTTAGTCTCATAGCTGTAAATCTTACCTTTATCAATTTCCACGATGCGGTTGGTCACACTGTCCAGAAAATAACGGTCATGAGTTACCATGATCAGCGCACCGCGCCATTTTTTCAAAAATTCTTCCAGCCAATCTGCCATGGCATTGTCCAGATGGTTGGTCGGCTCGTCCAGAATCAGAATGTCTGCCGGTGCGACTAAGGCTGCAACCAGTGCCACTCTCTTTTTTTGTCCGCCGGACAACTGTTCCACCGGCTGGTTAAAATCTGTAATGCCAAGTTTCGTCATCATGGTCTTGGCATCTGCTTCCAAATTGTACAGCGTTTCATCCCCTTTATGCACATCCAGTACTGCTTCCAACACCGTCTGTCCTTCTTTAAATACCGGATGCTGCGGCAGATAACGCATAACAACATGATTGGCAAGAACCACTTTTCCCTCTTCCGGCTCTTCCATTCCTGCAAGAATCTTCAAAAGGGTGGATTTTCCGGTTCCGTTGATTCCTAAAATTCCCACTTTTTCTCCCTCATGGAGATAAAAAGAAGTATCATCAAATAAAAGTTTTTCTGTAAATGATTTTTTTAAATGTTCTGCTGTTAAAATATTCATTCTTAAAATGTCATTCCTATCAGATCGATCATCAGACCTGCTACTACACCGATCACGTAGAGCAGTCCTGTGATTTTAATATTCTGTTTCAAAGGTCTGTTGGTTCTGAAAAGTACCAGAACACCAACACCGGCTCCCACTAATAAACCTGCCATCATAGCACCTGCACTGACAAACTGTTTCAGATACAGCTGGGTAATGATCACGGAAGCGGCACAGTTCGGTACAAGACCGACCAGACCTGTTACGATCGCTGCCAGTCCGGAATGGTTATTTGCAAGCCATTCCAATGCGGATTCACCGCCGCATTCCAGTACAAGGTTCAGCAGTACGGACACTACAAAAATAAACAAAAATACCTTTACGGTATGTACCAATGCTGATTTCCAGATGGAAGCCTCTTCTTCTTCGCAGTGGCAATGTTCCTGCTCACAAAGATCATGGATATGTTTCTGTACTACATGACCTTTTCCAATCTTATGCAGCCCAAAATCCACAAAAAATCCTGCGATCACACCGATCATTGCTTTTACGCCTAAGATTTTTACGATGCTCATCACCGGAACAGTCTCAGAGATCAGAATCGGAAGCATTTCATCGGAAGTCGATAAAAAGATAGCCAGAAGGGTACCCAATGTGATCACACCGCCGGAATAAAAACTGGCTGCTGCTGCAGAAAAACCGCACTGTGGAATAATTCCCAGCATACCGCCGAACAGCGGTCCTGTTTTACCGGAATATTTGATTGCATCTTCTGATTTTTCAGCCATCTTCTGTTCCATATATTCCATAATACAGTAAGTTACAAATAAAAACGGTATAATCTTAATGTTGTCCTCAATCGCATGGACAAAAACGTGTTCTAATGTATGAAGCATACTTCCTCACTTTCTTTTTTATATCTCGTTTAACAGTTTCAATTCCCGCAGTACCGCACCGATGGTTTCCTCTGTTCCCAATCCGTGTTCATCGACAATCACATCTGCATACTGTTCATATAATTTGGTTCTTTCCTCATACAGATCCTTTAAGGTCTGTCCTTTTTTTAACGCTACGCCACGTTTTTCCAGATTGCCCAGTCTTTTTCTGATAGTTCCGTAGCTGGCTTTCAAATACACCACTTCACCGATCTCTTTTAAATGTTCCATGGCTTCTTTTCCGTAGACCACACTGCCTCCGGTCGCTATGATCGTGCGTTTCACATCCAGCGATGCATTGATTTCATTTTCAATCTGAAGAAATCCATCTGTTCCCTCCTGGGAAATGATCTCATGAAGCAGCCGTCCTTCCCGCTCCTGAATTACCAGATCCGAATCCAGAAAATGATATCCGATGATCTTGGCAAGAATGACGCCAATGGTACTCTTTCCGACTCCCGGCATCCCAATCAATACAATATTATTTTTTTTCATTGTTTCCTCATTTAATCATACAGAACGGCAACTAAGCAGCCAATGCCATTTTCGTTGCCTTAACATAAAAAGAAGCAACGGTTTATCGTTGCTTACTTTAAACTTTACCATGAAAAAATTTATCACACTTTCAGCAAAAATGCAACTATTTCATGAGATCTATTCTGTTTTCTGTTATAGGTTCCCAGGGGGTGTTTTTCAGAATTTTCCTGCAAAAACGCCTTGTAAACCTGCTCTGACAAAGCACGTTACCGCTGGCGTACTTCACGGATTCCTTCTAAGATCACGGCTTTTGCTTCTGCCGCTTTTTCTTTCGGAAGTGCTTCCACACCTTCCAGAGGATAGGCCAATCCCAGTTCTTTGTATTTGTTTACTCCCATCGTATGATACGGGAGCACATCCAGTGCTTTCAGATTTTTCAAAGAACCGATAAATCTTCCCAGATTTTTCAGATCTTCTCTGTCGTCACTAATCCCCGGAACTACTACATGACGGATCCATAAAGGAATTTTTTTCTCTTCCAGATATTTTGCAAAGGCTAAAATCCCCTGATTTTCCTGTCCTGTCAATTTTTTATGCTTTTCCGGATCGATCTGCTTGATATCCAGCATGACCAGATCTGTATATTTCATCAGTTCCTCTAATTTTTTCAGATAATTACTGTTTTCCGGCCGGTAAGTAATTCCTGAGGTATCGATGCAGGTATGAATCTTCTCTTCTTTTGCAGCTTTAAAAAGCTCCAAAAGAAAATCGATCTGCAGCAGCGGTTCTCCTCCGGTTACAGTAAGACCGCCCTTTTGATAAAAAGAGCGGTTCTTATTGTAATTTTTTATAATTTCCTCTGCGGTTACTTCCGTGCCTTTTTTCACTTCCCACGTATCCGGATTATGACAATACTGACATCGCATCGGGCATCCCTGAAAAAATACCACATAGCGGATTCCCGGACCGTCTACGGTTCCGAAGCTTTCCTGCGAATGAATGTAACCTTTCATAGTTCCTCCTAGATGGAATCGTGGAAGGTTCTGGAAATAACTTCATCCTGCTGTTCTTTTGTCAGTTTTACAAAGTTTACTGCATATCCGCTGACACGAACTGTCAGCTGTGGATATTTTTCCGGATGTGCCTGTGCATCCAAAAGAGTTTCTTTTGTAAATACGTTCACGTTTAAATGGTGTCCGCCTTTTTCTACATATCCATCCAGTAAAGCTACCAGATTGTCGATCTGACTCTGTGTTGCTGCCATTCGTTTTTCCTCCTGTACTTATGATTCTGCGTCTAATCCTTCAAACAATGTTGGTGTCGCACATGCACCATTGCTGCAGTCAAGATCAACTTCGAGATCACCTGCAAATACCTGGTCATCTTTTCCAAGAGCACCTGGAATGATGGAGAATGTATTGGAAATACCATCCTGTGCATCAATAAACGGTAATTTTGCAACCGATGCCAATGATGCAACTGCACCATGAGTATCTCTTCTGTGCATTGGATTTGCTCCCGGAGCAAATGCTTCCCCTTTCTTACGTCCATCCGGTGTAGAACCTGTTGCTTTTCCATAAACAACATTTGATGTGATCGTAAGGATTGATGTTGTCGGGATTCCTCCTCTGTAAGTATGATTTTTTCTTACGTGTTCCATGAAGGTATGAACGATCTCTCTTGCGATCTCATCAACACGGTCATCATCATTACCGAATTTCGGGAAATCTCCTTCCACTTCATAATCAGTAACAATGCCGTCTTCATCACGGATTGCTTTTACTTTTGCATATTTGATCGCTGACAGGGAGTCTGCTACTACAGAAAGACCTGCAATTCCTGTAGCAAACCATCGTGTAACGTTTTTATCATGAAGAGCCATCTGGATCTTTTCGTAACAATATTTATCATGCATATAGTGGATGATATTCAGTGTATTGACATAAACACCTGCCAACCATTCCATCATTGCATCGTATTTTTCCATTACTTCATCATAATCAAGATATTCTGAAGTAACCGGAATGAACCTCGGTCCTACCTGTTTTTTAGAAACCTCATCCACACCGCCGTTGATCGCATAGAGTAAACATTTTGCAAGGTTTGCTCTTGCGCCGAAGAACTGCATTTCTTTACCAACTCTCATGGAAGATACACAACATGCGATGGCATAGTCATCACCGTGGGTAAATCTCATAAGGTCATCGTTTTCGTACTGTACAGAAGATGATTCAATAGAAGTCTTTGCACAGAAACGTTTAAAGTTTTCCGGTAAATGTACTGACCAGAGAACAGTCAGGTTTGGTTCCGGCGCTGCTCCAAGGTTGGAAAGTGTGTGCAGATAACGGTAAGACATCTTTGTAACCATGTGACGTCCATCTACACCTACACCACCGATGGATTCTGTTACCCACTGTGGGTCACCAGAGAATAATGCGTTGTATTCCGGTGTACGGGCAAATTTTACAAGACGAAGCTTCATAATGAAATGGTCTACCATTTCCTGAATTTCTTCTTCTGTAAATACGCCGTTCTTTAAGTCTCTTTCTGCATAAATGTCAATGAAAGTAGAAGTACGTCCTAAGGACATTGCTGCACCATTCTGTTCTTTCACTGCTGCCAGATAACCAAAATACAGCCACTGGATTGCTTCCTGTGTATTGGTTGCCGGTAATGAAATGTCATAGCCATAGCTTGCTGCCATTTCTTTTAACTGATGTAACGCACGAATCTGTTCTGATAATTCTTCACGGTCACGGATTACCGCAGAATACATTGCAGAACGTGTTGTTCTTTTCTGTTCTTCTTTATCTTCGATGAGACGGTCTACACCATACAGTGCCACACGTCTGTAGTCACCGATGATACGTCCGCGTCCATAAGCATCCGGAAGTCCCGTAATGATATGGCTGGAGCGACATGCTCTCATTTCCGGTGTATATACATCAAATACACCTGCATTATGTGTTTTTCTATGAACTGTGAAAAATTCGCTGATTTCCGGATCTACTTTATATCCATTGTCAGCACAAGCTTTTTCTGCCATTCTGATTCCGCCGTATGGCATCAGTGCACGTTTGAACGGCTTGTCTGTCTGGAAACCTACGATTTTTTCTTTTTCTTTGTTTAAATAACCTGGTCCGTGAGAAGTAATCGTGGAGATTATCTTAGTGTCCATGTCAAGCACTCCGCCGGCTTCTCTTTCCTGTCTGGTCAGATCCATTACCTGATCCCAAAGATCCAGTGTGTCCTGTGTAGGTCCAGCAAGGAAGCTGTCATCTCCATCATATGGAGTATAGTTGTGTCTGATAAAACTTCTTACATTGATTTCGTTGGTCCATGTAGCTTTTTCAAAGCCTTCCCAACCTGGATACATTCTTCCCATGTATTATAATTCTCCTTATCTTGATTTTTGCCTCTCTATTTGTCATAATAACCCGACTATCTGGTAAAAATCAACACGGAAAACGCAACATCTTGTATTTTATCTAATACACAGCCACTGGAAATTTGTCCCATCACAGAAAACAGGGAAATTCTCCCCTGTTTTCTGTGCATATTTCCATTTTATTCCGGAATTTCAACCCAGACCGTAAATACGCCTTCATCTTCTAAAACTTCTGTGACGGTTCCTTCCAGACATTTCAGACGCTGTTTCGTATTATTGGACATGGCAACCGCTTCACGGATCGTATAATAATACATGATCCCTGCCATAGTATTTGCCACATCTTCTTTTAATGCTACTTGATCTCCCGGTTTTACAAGTCCCGGACGTTCCATTCGAAAATCCATTTTTCGCATATTTTCATCACCTCTTCCTTCACTATAACACAAATTCTACCTTTTTCCAAAATCCATGCTTTTTCGCAACTGAATTTTTACAAATCACAGCCGTTATGATGAAGCACTGTCCAAAGCACGGCGTTAAGTGGATGAGTCCGAAGATCCAGCACTAGCAGCTCATTAATGAGGAAGCCTTTGCTGACGAATTTAGGAGCTGGTTGTGATTAGCTGAGGAGGAAGGAACCTGCCGGGCGTGACAGTCTTCATCCTACGGCGTAAATTAAAATACTGATTGCGAAAAAGCTTCTCTTTTCGTAAATGATTTTTTAATCAAATTTTTGAAAAAGGATTTTTGAAAAAGGATAAATCAATGATTGCACCTCCATTAAATTTCTGCTATATTTGAGAAAACTAACTATTAAATTTCACTTTTGGAAAAAGGAGGAATCATACATTGAAAATTGCATTTTTTGGTACAAAAGATTATGACAAAATCTGGTTCGGTGCACTGACCGAAGATAACGGAGAAGGTTCTTACGGAATCGACATACACTTTATTGAAGCAAATATTAATGAAGATACTGCAGTTCTTGCAAAAGATCATGACGCAGTCTGCGGTTTCGTAAATTCCGATTTCAGCCGTCCTGTTTTAACAGTTCTTCACGACCTTGGAATCAAACTGATCCTTCTTCGCTGTGCCGGATTTAACAACGTAGATCTTGCAGCTGCAAAAGAATTCGGTATGACAGTTCTGCGTGTTCCGGGATACTCTCCGGAAGCTGTTGCTGAACATGCGATGGCACTGGCACTGACAACCAACCGCCGTATCCACAGAGCTTACGGAAAAGTTCGTAACAACGACTTTACCTTAAGCGGACTTCTGGGACGTAACTTCTTCAACGGTGTCGCAGGTGTTGTCGGAACCGGTAAGATCGGTGCTGCATTTGCAAATATCTGCCGTGGATTTGGTATGAGAGTCATTGCATATGATAAATACGAAAATCCTGCATTAAAAGATTTTGTTACTTATGTTTCCTTGGATGAACTGCTGGAAAAATCAGACTTAATCTCTCTGCACTGCCCGCTGTTCCCGGAAACTTACCATATGATCAACAAAGACAGCATTGCAAAAATGAAAGATACCGTAACTCTGGTCAACACTTCCCGCGGCGGTCTGATCAACACAGAAGATCTGATCGATGCGCTTCGTGCAAAGAAATTCGCAGCAGTTGGTCTTGACGTTTACGAAAATGAAGACGATCTGGTATTTGAAGATTATTCTTCTGATATCATTGCTAATGAAACCGTACCTCGTCTTTTATCCTTCCCAAATGTAATGATCACTTCTCATCAGGCATTCTTCACCAGAGAAGCACTTCAGTCTATTGCGATCACTACACTGGAAAATGCGTATGCATTTGAACATGGACTTCCATTAGATAATATCGTACAGTAATGTTCATCAATACCTTTGGCTTTGACCTTAATGGTCAAAGCCTTTTCTTTTTGTTTTCAAACATTCTTTTGCAAATTCAAGTGTTCCCTTATCCCTCTTTCTCCACATGAGCAAAAGTTTTTTGCAACGTTGAGATTACAAAAAAACAGGTGTAACCCCTTTTCAGAGATTACACCCTATTTGAAACTGCTTTCTTATTCACTTAAGCATTTGCTAAGTTTTTCATTGTATTTTCTATGAGATCGGTTCAAAATCTGCTGCACCGTGTTTGCAAAGCGGGCAAACGATATCATCCGGCAGTGTCTCGCCTTCGTATACCCATCCGCATACTTTACATACAAAGCCTTTTTTTCCTTCTGTTTCCGGTTTTGGTTTTACCTGATTCTGATAGAAGTTATAAGTCATGGTTTCATTCGAAGAAAGCACTCTCGCTTCTGTTACAGAACAAATAAACATGCCGTGTGTATCCAGATCCACATAGCTTTCCACTTTCAATGACATAAAGGAATTAATGTATCTTGGCAGGAATGCCAGTCCATTATCAGATCTTAATGGTTCCATTCCTTCAAATTTGTCCACAGTACGTCCGCTCTGGAATCCAAATCTCTGGAATACAGAGAATGGTGCCGTGTTATCCAGACAGTTTACATTCATGATTCCAGTCTGTTTGATCACATGATGAGAATAGTTCTGTTTGTTGATCGTTACTGCAATGCGGTTTGGTGTATTCGTTACCTGAGAAACCGTATTTACGATCAGACCGTTATCTTTCTTTCCATCGTTTGATGTTACCACATACAATCCGTAACCGATATTAAATAAAGCGGTAAGGTCATTTTTGTTTGCAGTGGTTTCCTGACGCTGTAAATAATCCTGGCAAAGTTCATCAGATAATGCATCAATCTGTGCTTTGCTTTCATCGTTTAATGCAGACATGATTTTTACGGTAGTATCCATAAATGTCAGATTTTTGCTGCCTTCAAACATTTTGCGCATTACTTTTGCTGCCAGCGGTGCCCATGTACCATTTTCCATCAGACCGATGATACGTTTCTGATAATTTCTTTCTGTCAGATGGTGGATAAACTCTTTCATAAATGGGAAAATATCTGCGTTGTAAGTTGTCGTAGCAAGTACCAGTTTTCCGTAACGGAATGCATCTTCTACCGCTTCTGCCATATCACAGCGGGCAAGATCATGTACCACAACCTTCGGACAGCCTTTTTCTCTTAATTTCTGCGCCATCAGTTCTACTGCAGCTCTTGTATTTCCATAAACAGTTGTATATGCAATCACGATTCCTTCGCTTTCCACTTCATAGGAAGACCAGGTATCGTATAAGTTAATATAATATCCCAGATTTTCTTTCAGCACCGGTCCATGCAGCGGACAAATGATCTGAATATCCAGATCTGCTGCTTTTTTCAGCAATGTCTGCACCTGCGGACCATATTTTCCAACGATTCCGATATAATAACGGCGCGCTTCACATGCCCAGTCTTCTTCTACATCCAGAGCACCAAATTTACCAAAACCATCTGCTGCAAAAAGAACTTTATCATAAGAATCATAAGTAACGATAACTTCCGGCCAGTGAACCATCGGAGCTGCTACAAAGTTCAGCACATGATTTCCCAAATTTAAGGTATCTCCTTCTGCCACTACGATTCTGCGGTCTTCATAATCTGTTCCGAAGAAATTTTTCATCATTACAAATGCTTTTGCGGAAGAAACTACGACTGCTTCCGGATAAGCATTTAAAAAGTTTGCAATATTCGCGGAATGATCCGGTTCCATATGCTGGATCACCAGATAATCCGGTTTTCTGTCTTCCAGTACCTTCTGGATATTATCCAGCCACTGGTGTGTAAAATTCTTGTCTATGGTATCCATAATGGCAATCTTCTCGTCCATGATAACATACGAATTGTATGCCATACCATTTGGCACTACGTACTGACCCTCAAATAAGTCTACCTGATGATCATTAACTCCAACATACTGAATGTCCTTTGTGATCGTCATTAATAAATCCTCCTTTATTTTTTATTACCAATATCTTCTTACAGTGATCGGTGTTCTGTACAAATAGGAACTGACTTTGATTCCTGTTTTCTGTGTGCTGGCATGGACAATCTGTCCGCCACCAATATAGATTGCAACGTGACCGCCGTAATAAATAATGTCACCCGCCTGAACCTCACTCAAAGAAACATTTTTCCCCCCTGCTGCCTGCGCACCGGAAGTTCTCGGAATTGAAATTCCAAAATGCTTGTACACCGACTGGGTAAATCCGGAACAATCTGCTCCGTTGGTCAGGCTTGTACCGCCCGGAACATATGGATTTCCCACAAACTGCAGTGCATAACTTGCAATAGATGCTCCTGAACCGCTTCCGCTGACAGATGCCGTACTTCCTGAAGAAGTTGTTGTACTGGCAGTCGCCTGTTCTTTCTTCTTCTTTTCTTCTTCATCCTTTTGAAGTTTCTGAATGGCAGCTGTCTGCTCTTTGATCGTCTTTTGATATTCTTTGGCTTTTTTCTGGGCATTGGCAAGTTCCGTTTCAAATCCTGCCTGCTTTGCCTTTGCAGCTGCAATCTTACTGTCTAATTCAGCCTTATACTGTTGCTGTGCTTCCTGCACTTCTTCCAGTTCCGCTTCTTCTTCCTCTAAAACTGCTTTCGCCTCTGCGACCTGATCCTTTGTTTCCTGATATTCTGTCAGTTTTTCATCATCGTAATCAGACACCTGACGAACAAAGTCTGCTCTGTTTACCAGATCGGTAATACTTTTTGCTTCCAGCAGCAATTTTACATAATCAGAATCACTGGTTTCATACATATATTTGATTCGCTGCTTCATCGCACCGTATTGTTCTTCTTCCTGCTTTTTACAGCGTTCGTATTCCGCCTGTGCTTCTGCGATTTCTTCCTGTTTTCTTTCCAGATCCGCTTCCAAAACCTCTAAGGTCAGCATCGTATCTACCAGCTCGGAATTCAGATTCGACAGTTCTGTACGAACCTGTGCTTTTTTGGATTCAATCGCACTGATGCTTTTATTGATTTCATTTAATTTATTTTTTGTCTCGGTCTGCTCTTTCTGCACTTTACTGATTGAAGTTGCAAACACATCCCCACCGCTGCCAAATACCAATGCAGCAGCCAACATTAAACATAATACTCTTTTTTTCATGTTTTCCCGTCCTTTTACACATCTTCTTTCAGTATATTCCATGTACAAAAAAATGTAAATAATGATGCTTTAATTTTCTCCTTCTGAAACGTAATTTTTGATCACTTCCACCATTTTCCCGACCGCCGGAGACAAAGCACGGAAACTGTTGGCAATAACTCCAACTTCACGATAACATTCCTCTTCCATCGGGTACCAGTCTACCTTTTCCCCTTTGCCCATCAAGAGCTCCGGCAGAATGCAGATTCCCATTCCTGCTTCCACCATCGCAATGGTAGACATATCATCGATAACGTGACAGTATGTGGACGGTTCGATTCCATGCTTCTTTAACACCCACTGTACATCCGCATCACAGCTGGACCACTGGGTTACAAACCGCTGATTGCGCATTTCCTCAAAAGTAATATGATCCGGATACTGGGTTTCAAATCCATGGGGTACTACACATAACAGTCTGTCCCGACACAGCATTTCATATTCAAACCCCTCTGCTTCTTCTCTGGACATAATGCTCAGATCGATGGTTCCGTTCTTCAGCCATTCCACCAGATCCTGATAAGTTCCCTGATAAATCTCGATTCTGATGCTCGGATAATTTTCCTGAAAGATTTTTACAATATCCGGAATCCAGGTACTGCATACACTGTTAAATACCCCCAGCTTTACCGTACCTTTTTCCAGTCCCTGAAATTCTGCAATGGTTTCCTGCAATGTCGCCTCACTCTGCAAGACAGTGCGGACATAAGGCAGCAGCAGCTGTCCATGGGTCGTCAGTACTGTTTCCTGTTTGCCCCGAATGAACAGTGAAAAACCTACTTCTTTTTCCATGGAAGAAATGGCATGACTGACTGCAGACGGTGTCATATTCAATCTTACCGATGCCTTCTGAAAGCTCCTTTCCTGCACGACTGCATCAAAAATTTCGTATGTTAAAAGTGTCATTTGCCCCGCTCCTTTAGTTGAATATTTTTCATGTATATGATGAAAATAATGAATTTTACTTAATCGTCATTTTACTATATAATAACCACATAAGCAAGACAAAGTTCTTCCTCCGGGAGCAACGGAATAGCCTAACCTAACAGATCTGTTGCTCCCGCTTCACAATAAATTTGTTTAATTTAATTAAGCGTTTTATTCACAATTTCATTTATCCTAAAAGTATTCAGAAAGAAAGCACTCCATTTTTATGAAGTGCTTTTTTTCTATCCTTTTATTCTGAAACTGTGATCGGTGTGATTACGATATTTTCCGGCGGAATTCCTGTTTTTCTGGTAACCACATCTTCAATCTGCGCTCTCTGGGCATCACTGATCTCCGACTGATTGATCACCACATCCACCTTCGAATCCGAAATGCTTACAACTACATCCTCAAACCCTTTTGCCGCCAGCAAAGTTTCTGCTCCGGTTTCCCGTTCAGAAATATCGGTCAGTTCCAGCATCTGGTCTACCGCTGCCTGTTTCTGACTTTCTGATACCACTTCACTGTTAATAATTTCCAATAAAGATTCCGTATTTTTAGAACGGGTCTGATCACGGCTTAATTTTGCCTCCGATGCAAAAGAATACACCGCTGTCTCTGCTCCGGTCAGCACAGCTTCTCCCGGTTCGGTGTCATTGACTTCCGCCTGTTCTGCCGTCGGATCCTCCAAAGCCTCCTCGGTCAGCCCTGTGGAAGCATAAATATCCTCCGCAGAAATATCATTTTCCAGTTCTTCCTGTGCGATCACATCCTGCCCGGAACTGCTGACCGCTGTCAGCTGCTCGGAATCGATCATCGTATCGGAATATTTCAGATAACCGGCAACTGCGATCATCACTGCCAGGGCGGTAATGATCAACTGATTTTTCTTAAAACTCGTTTTCACTTTGAAACCTCCATTTTCATTATACTAATCTTATGAGCCTCCAGTCCAAATAATGCTTCGATCGTTTCCTGAATTTGATTTTTCACAGAACTATTCCCTGCCCCCTGCGCTACGACCAGCACCCCTTCTACAGAAGGCAGCAATTCCTGAATCACGTAGGGGATTTCCCCGCTGCCATAAACTGTCTGCTGCTCCTGCCGGCTGGTGGTTGTTGTTCTGGTGCCGCCGCTGCTGTCCGTTTCCTGTACCAGTTCTTCCGACACAGAAGCATCTTTCTCTACGATCACTTTTCCCCAATCCTGATATGTGATCAAAACTTCCACCTGTCCCACGCCTGAAATCTTCTGCAGCACCTCTTTTAGCTGACTTTCCAAAGAATCTGTCTGGGGCAAACGCTCTTCCCTATGTTCCGGCTTCGGTTCCGCTGACTGCTCTGCTTCCGGCACCGGCAGAACGATCACCAGAAGAAGGATTCCAAATAAAATGCCGATCAACAGCTGTTCTTTTTTTAATGCTTTGATTTTACCGATCATTTAAGATCACCTCCACCTGTTCTATCGGCGCAATCTCAATCTGTTCTGTTTTCTGCAGTTCCATCTGACTGCTTTGTGCCTGAAATTCTTTAGATTCTCTTCCAATCTCCTGTTCTAACCGCTCCTGCTCCTCCACAAATGCTAAAATCTTTGTCTCCAAAAATGTTGATGCAGAACCGATCTTCAGCACCGGACGAAGCACCAGAATAATGAGAAGAAAACCGGTAAACAGCTTTACATACTGTTCGTATTTCTTATCCGGAAGCATCTGGAGCGTAATGCTGACGATCAGCAGATACCCTACCAGACTTTTCAACCATTGACTCATCGAATCCCTCCTGTTGTCACACATACCATTGCAATGGTCAGCAAAAACATTGCACCTACTGTCAAAAGAAGTTTCGCCAAAAGTCCGATGCCGTCTGCCATATCTCCGATGGCACCGGTCAGTTTCTCATCAGAAACCGGCTCTGCCGCTGCTGCCAATACCTGATAAAACACTACATAACCGCCTACCTCCACCACCGGAATCAAGCAGATCATGACGATGATCACTGCGGCTGCCGCACCAATCCCGTTTTTTAAGAGCACTCCCGAACCTAACATCACATCCGTCAGATTCTGCGCAATGTTCCCCAACTCCCCAAGACTGGAAACACTTTTACTGATTACCGTATGTTTCAGCTGATCCACCGCAGGCGTCAGCATTCCCTGAATCACCTGAAGTCCTGCCGTAACTCCGATCATTCCCTTAAGCAGAAGCAAAATTCCCTTTTTCAGCCCTTTTCTTCCTCTGGAAAAGAAATCCACTTCCCCCAGATTTCCCGCCATTGCCAGCAAAACGTAACAGCGGATTCCCGGAAGCACTGCAAACATGACCAATTTCTGCAGATAATAGATCATTACGAGAAATCCTTCATAATAAACGACCGCACTTGCACTGTAAGAAGTCAATGCTGCAGCCATCAGATACGCCGGCATCAGAACCTTCATAAAATCAATCAGATTCGCAATCACCGTTTCCGCCAGTTCGTAACAAACACCAAACGACCGCATCATGATCATAAAAAGCAGCAGATAGATCATATAGAAACCTACCGCTGAAATCTGACGATTGCGAAATGCTTTGGCTATGGTCGAAATCACTGCCGCAGAAAGGATCAGCAGAATCAGATATCCGACGGTTCTGCTGTGACTTTTAAATTGCTCGATCAATACATTTCCTAAAACTTCCAGTCCATTGCCCACAGAAATCCGTTGGCCGTTAACCGTCAGTTCTTCTACCATCTGTGCAAACCCGATTCTTTTTCCTGTGATCTGCTGTAAAACCGCATCAATCTCCCCATACTCCAGTTGTGTTCCCATTTCAGCCTCCCAGATAATAGTCCACAGTCTCTAAAAGTGCTGTCATCACTGGCATACAAAGCACCAGAATGCTCAGTTTTCCAAACAGTTCCATTTGAGATGCCAGCGTATTGGCACCCGCATCTTTGCAAAGATCCGAAGAGAATTCTGAAAGATAAGTAATGCCGATGATCTTGACCAAAAGTTTGATATATGCGGCATATTCCGAAAAATAACTCTGCAGAAAACGAAGTTCCTCAATCACCGCATCCAGCTTTACCAAAACTGCCAGTCCTAAAAAGATTCCTGCCACAAAAATGATCCATAGAGAAAATTCTGCCTTTATCGTCTTCATCCAAGCGGCCAAAACTGCTGCCGCAACACCGATCGCTGCAATTCTGATCATCTTTCCCCTCCGCTAAAACTCAAACAGTCTCTGCATTGTTTCAAAAAATTCCAGCACATAAGGCATGACCCAAAAGAGAACGACCAAAAGACCCGACATACTTACCAGATGCCCCAGATCATCTCTCCCGCTGTTTTTCAAAAGCTGGCATAACACTGACACCAAAATCCCTACGGCTGCTATTTTAAACATAATCCCAACACTCATCACTCTGACCTCAAATGATCAGCAGGGTCAAAAGTGCCCCTACCGTAATCCCCATAGTTTTGTACAACTTTCCCTTCTGCTCCAACTGCTCTTTCGCCTGCAGGATCGCATCTTCCGTACGGCAGATTCCAAGATTCAGAGTTTCTGTCTGCATGGTCAGATCCAGATAGCCAAAACTGCTGCCTAAAAGTTCCAGAAGCTGGACATCCTCCCCTGCAAACCCGGCTTTTTTCAAAAGAGTCTTTACATTTCCCTGCCAGATTTCTTCCAAACTGCCTTGAGAGTGCTGACGCAAATCTTCCGCTGTTCTCTTTAAAAATAAAGAAAACGGTGCTTCCACCCTCTCGGACACATTTTCAAAGGCTTCTGCCAGCTCCGATCTGTGAAACCGGAATTCCCCCTGCAGAAGGATCATCATTCGTTTCAGCTCCTGCAGCAGCTTTACCCGTTCTGCCAGCTCCTCTGCCTTCAAAAAACCGATCGCTGCTGTCGAAGACATAAAAAACAAAACTCCTATGACTTTGATATACATAGTTCCTCCTTCCACAAAGATTCAAATTTCTGACCATAGACCCCGGTGACTTTTCCCGGCACATTTCCCTGTTTCAGCAAAAAATACCGTTCAAACACCTGCTCCCTGACCAGTTCCGTAAATCCCGGCTTTTCTAAAAAATCCTCCAAACAGTCTCCATGCAGTGTGGCCAACACCTTACTGCCGCAGCGCAGTGCATGTTCAATGGCCGGAACATCCTCCGTTCCGATTTCATCCACTGCCAGCACCTTCGGAGACATCGAGCGAAGCATCATTTCCATTCCAATCCTTTTCGGACATCCATCCAGTACATCAGTCCGAATTCCCAGATCAAAACTGGCATCTCCCCGATACGTTCCTGCAATCTCTGACCGTTCATCTACGACCCCCACCGTCACCGGCGGCATTTCCCCGATTCCATTAGAAAACATCCGCACCGCATCCCTTAAAAGCGTTGTTTTTCCGCCCCCGGGTGAAGAGATCAGTAATACATGACACGGTTTTTTCTCCTGATAAAAGAAACGGGACCACAGCTCCGCACAGCCCATGATCGGATGGGCAATTCGAAGGTTCAGTGCAGAAATCTGTTTTAACGTCTGAACACCATTCTCATTCAACACAGCTCTTCCCACGATTCCGATCCTGTGACCGCCGAAAATAGTCAGATACCCTCTCCGAATCTCCTCTTCATAGGCATATCCGGAATAGCCACAGGCAGTTTCCACCACTTGACGCAGATCTTTTCCTTCTGCACATAGTCCTTCCTCCCATCGTTCTGTCAAACCGCCCTGTTCCCGCAGATAAAACTCTCTCTGCTCTCCGATCAAAATAACCGGCTTTCCAATCCGCAAACGGATTTCCTGAAATTTCCGAAAATCCAACGAAGTATTTTCCAGACTTTGTCTGATCTTTCCACAAAACAAAAATAAAATCTGCTCTTTCAGCATCTTGTCCTCACCTCTTTGTGAAATATATGAATCAGGGTAAAAAAAAAGACCCGTAACTTTCGTTACGAGTCCGTATTTTCCGGAATAAACAACATAGCAAAACAGATTGCCAGAGAAACACAGCAGATCCAGATTGCCCGACAGCCGATACTTTCTGTCAAAATGCTGCCCATGCCTGCACCGATGGCAAATACAAAGATGACCCAGAAATAAGTCTGGGACTTATCCAGCACCTTTTTATTTCCTGTCGTAAGATAATTACATAACGCTTCCACTCCGGAACGCATATTACCGATACACATGGTACTTGCATAAGCATATCCGTGAACTTTATGAAACGTCTGTACCTGCAGCGCACATACAAAAGATACCAGTGCATTTGCAAGAGGATCCAGCGCATTTGGAATAAATCCTACCACAAAAAGCAACGCAATCTCGATCAGAAGAATGATCTGTCTCCAATGTAGCTTTTCATAGTTTTTCAATTTAATATGTATCATTTCTGCTGTCAATGTACCAATCATAAACGCCAGAATCGGGACCAGATATTTTAATACCACTGCCCATTCTCTTCGAAACAATGCAGTACTCAGCAATACGATATTTCCTGTCTGTGCATTTGCAAATACTCCACCGCGGCAGCAGTAAGTATATGCATCCTGAAAACCGCCTGACAAAATAATGAAGATAGCAGCACGGAAACTGTCAGACATCTGTCCGTGATGCGGCTCAATTCCTTTCATGTTACCTCCATAAATGATTCCTGTCCATTTCACTTCGGCCGTCTGATTTTTCAGCGACCGAAAAGTTCCTACGTTATATCAAAGGCTCTAACCACAGCGGTTAAAGCCTTTTGAAGATTCATTATTCTGCTTTTACATCTTTCATAGAGAAGCTGATTCTGCCCATCTTGTCTTTTCCAAGGCATACAACTGTTACCATGTCGCCAAGTGTCAGAACGTCTTCTACACGGTTGATTCTTTCTTTTGAAATCTTAGAAATGTGAACCATACCTTCTTTACCCGGTGCAAATTCGATAAATGCACCAAATTCTTTAATGCTTACTACTTTTCCTCGGAAGATCATGCCTTCTTCGAAATCAGTTGCGATTGTTTTGATCATTTCTACTGCTTTGTCCATGTTTTCCTGATCAACGCCGCAAACAGATACAGCACCTTCATCTGTAATATCAATCTTCACACCAGTCTGTTCGATGATCGCATTGATTGTCTTACCTCTCTGACCAACTACATCACCGATCTTCTGAGGATCAATCTGAATCTGAATGATCTTCGGTGCAAGTTCTCCAACAGATTTTCTTGGTTCTGCAATTGCCGGTTTCATACAAGTATCCATAATGAACAGTCTTGCTTCACGACATCTTGCAATCGCACCTTCTACGATCGGTCTTGTTAAACCATGGATCTTGATATCCATCTGGATTGCTGTGATACCTTCTGTTGTACCTGTTACCTTAAAGTCCATATCTCCGAAGAAGTCTTCCAGACCCTGGATATCTGTTAATAATACATAATCATCATCTGTATCACCAGTTACCAGACCACAGGAAATACCAGCTACCATTTTTTTGATTGGTACACCAGCAGCCATTAAAGACATACAGGATGCACAAGTAGATGCCATAGAAGTAGAACCGTTAGATTCAAATGTTTCAGATACGGTTCTGATTGCATATGGGAATTCTTCTTCAGAAGGAAGAACCGGTACCAATGCTTTTTCAGCCAGCGCACCATGTCCGATTTCACGACGTCCCGGTCCTCTGGAAGGTTTTGTTTCCCCTACAGAATATGCTGGGAAGTTGTAGTGATGCATATATCTCTTGCTTACTTCATTTTCATCCAGACCATCAATTTTCTGGCTTTCTGATAATGGTGCAAGTGTTGTTACGTTACAAATCTGTGTCTGTCCACGAGTGAACATTGCAGAACCGTGTACACGAGGAATGATATCAACTTCTGCAGACAGCGGACGGATCTGTGTGATTTCACGGCCATCCGGACGTTTGTGATCTTTTAAGATCATCTTACGAACTGTCTTTTTCTGATACTGATAGATCGCTTCGCCAAGAACTTCTAACCATTCTTCTTTTTCAGCAAATGCTTCTTCTAATTTTGCTGTAATCTGACGGATGTTTTCTTCACGAACCTGTTTTTCATCTGTAAAGACTGCAACTTCCATTTCTTCTGGAGTTACGATTTCTTTCATTGCTGCAAATAATTCTTCCGGAATTGCACAGCTTGTATATTCATGTTTTGGTTTGCCGACTTCAGCAACCATTTTGTTGATAAATTCGATGATTGTCTGGTTTACTTCATGTGCTTTGTAGATCGCTTCGATCATTTTTTCTTCCGGAATTTCATTTGCTCCGGCTTCGATCATGATTACTTTTTCTGCTGTAGAAGCAACTGTCAGATTCAGATCACCTTTTTTCCACTGTTCCTGAGATGGGTTGATGATGAGTTCTCCATCGATCATACCTACCTGTGTTGTTGCACATGGTCCGCAGAATGGGATGTCTGAAATGCTGGTAGCGATAGCAGAACCGATCATAGCTACTAATTCCGGACGGCATGCAGGATCTACGGACATAACCATATTGTTTAATGTTACGTCATTTCTGTAATCCTTCGGGAATAAAGGACGCATCGGTCTGTCGATTACACGGGAAGTCAGGATTGCATTTTCAGATGCTTTTCCTTCACGTTTGTTAAATCCTCCCGGAATTTTACCTACTGCATATAATTTTTCTTCGTATTCAACACTGAGAGGGAAGAAATCGATGCCGTCTCTTGGTTTTTCAGATGCAGTTGCTGTACAGAGTACAACTGTATCGCCATAGTGCATAAATGCACAGCCATTTGCCTGTTTACCAACTCTGTTTACATCTACAGTCAGAGTTCTTCCGGCAAGTTCCATACTAAAACTTTTGTACATGTCTTAATCTCCTTTTCTGAAATATTTCTCTTCTTAATCGTTACCCTGCGCTGCCTTTTGCAGCTTTTCACTCTTCATAATCAACAGAAGATTCCGAAACCACTGAAAAAACGAAAACCTTTTTCGGCTTTTCAGTTGTCTCGGGAAGTTCCTTCTGTCTGAATACTCACGTAAAAAATAGGGCGGAAAATTCCGCCCTTATTTTTATTATTTTCTGAGTCCTAAACGTTCGATTAAAGAACGATATCTGTTGATATCTTTTTTCTTTAAGTATGCTAATAAACCACGTCTCTGACCAACCATTTTAAGAAGACCTCTGTTTGAATGATAATCCTTTGGGTTTTCTTTCATGTGCTGTGTAAGTTCCTGAATTCTAGCTGTTAATACAGCAACCTGAACTTCTGGTGAACCTGTGTCGTTTGCGCATGTAGCATATTCAGCCATGATAGCCTGTTTCTTTTCTTTTGAAATCATCTTGATTTCCTCCTTTTCTTTTCATAAACGCCTGATACTAAGAACCGGTCGGAGTGTCCAAGTCCTGAATATCGGCTAATTTTCACACCTTGTCATATTATCATGTTCTGGGTGGGTTGTAAATAACTTTTTTCAGTTTTTTTCATATTTTTACTGACTCTAAAAACCATTTCTTCAACGTTGTCTCAGGATATGTCATCCTTTTATTTAAAGAACAACAAATCCAACTGCTCTAACATCTCCTTTGTCGTATTTACCTCTTCCTGCAAAACACTATTTTGAACCCGGCTGAAGTCTTCGATTTTTTTTCGTTTTTCTTTATCCAATATTTTAAACCAGCGTCTTACCTGCATGACCGGATATAAGACCGGATATTTTTTCAGGATCGGATAAATTTTTTCAAGATCTTTGCGTTTTAAAAATATCAGTTCTGAAAATGCCCGAATTTTACAAACGCCTGATGCTGATCTTACGTTTGCAGAATTATTCTGCGAACCAAAAATTCCCCCCTGCAAAATATAATTTTCCATTTGATGTGCGATTTCTGTATATTCTGCGTTTCCAAACCATATTTCTGACAGTTTCCTGATTTCTTTCTCAAATTCAATCAGACCTGCTCTTTTTAAAAGTGCTTCATATTTTTGATGGTCATACTGAATTTTTTGTTCGAGAATCCATAAATCCAAAATTGGTCGAATTCCGCAGCCGCCATGCAAAAAATGATATGCGGCATGAGTAATCTGATGAAACATAAAAAATTCATTGCTGAATTGATAACGGAAACTAGTCTGCTGACTGGTATGCTCCCAACATTCCGAAAGGACTGCATCCATCATTTCCATATTTTCTTGGATGCTAAAATGAAGTTCCAACTGAATATTCGATGCAGATTTTAATGAAATATCATGATAATTCTTTTTTTCATACTGATATTGCATTTTTTCACCTAACATCTGTGCTATTTTATCAACTTCTTTTTCCCTTACGAGAACATCAATATCACAACTTGATCGCATCCATGGCTCAGGATAATAATTTCGAATCACAGAACCTTTCAACGGAACGAATGGTATCTTTTCTTGTTCCAATATTTCATATAATCGTTCTGTTTCATATTTCAGTTTTGTATACCGATACTGTGTCCGAAATATTTCTTTCTGAATTCCTTGAGTGTAGATTCCGCCCAAATTATTATTGACCATTCCCAATGCTGCTAAATGAATAACCTCATGCTTTTTTGCCATGGTAAACAAAGGCTGGAGCAAGTCATCGTTATATAACGATTTTTCCATTTCTTTTAATGGAACATTCTGAATTGCAGAGCGGAGCAATGCAAATAGCAATTTAACTAATTTTTCATCCATACATCTTTCATCTTATATTCATTCTATTTTCTATATTTACAAACAATTAATATCACTTGATTTTTTTCAGCAATATAGCTTCTAACATCATTTTTGCATTTGGACGCATTTCTTTGATAAATAATGGCAAAATAATGCTTGTAAAAATTTGTGTTATAAGAGAAGCTACGGCCGCTCCCACTGCTCCCATGACAGGAATTAAAACAGCATTAATGAGTACATTCATAACCGCGGCACAACCATACATATATTTTAAATATTTTTGTTTTCCCTCAGATACGATCCAAGCATTTCGTGCTACACCTAAATAAGAAAATGCCGTATACCACGTCACTACTTTCAAAACAAGAACTGCTGATAAATACGCCTCTCCATATAGTATTTTCACAACCAAATTACCTAAAACAAGAAATCCAATAGAAACAAAACATGAAACATAAAAAACGATTGCATACAACTGTCGGTTTTTTCGTTCATATGCATCCTTATTTTCATTTTTAAGTCTAAGAATCGACGGATAAATCGAATCTATAATTGCCTGCAAAACAAATGTCCACATCTTGCATATAGTTGTCGCCGTCGCATAATATCCAACTTCACTTTCATTTAATAGCTGTTTCAACATCAGTTTATCAGTTTGTCCATAAACAGCAACCATAATAGTTGACAAAATATAATTGTAACTAACACTAAGAAGAGCTTTCGATTTATGCAGAGAAAATTTTAGTTTTTCTCCACCATATTTTTTATATGCAATCCACAAAAATATGGCTATAACAATATAATCCACCGACGTTGCAAAAGCAAACCAGCGTACATCTTTTCCGAGAATCAGCAGTACAATCTTATATACCGATGTTGCAACATATGCACAAAGTGTTGCCAATGATGTTATTTTCGATTTATAGATGCTCTGAAACCAATAATTAAATGTCTCGAATATATGAAATACTGCGCCTAAACTGCATAATGCCACCACTACGATCGTAAGCGGTTCATCTCTATCAATGATAGATACAATAGAAATCGTCAATATTACAGACAAAATACTGGAAATCAGCCGCATAATTAACGCCGAACCGATTGCTTCTCCCTGCTCATCCGGGTGGTCAACAAATTCTTTAATGATCACAGAATTTAATCCAAGATTGCATAACGCTGTAAAAAAGGAAACATAAGCTCCTCCGTAGTTAATCAATCCATAATTTCCGGGACCAAGATAACGAGCTGTTAAAATCCCTACAAACAGTGACAAAAACATCTGAATGATTCTCCCACCGATCAACCAGCTTGCATTATTAATTTCTTTATTTTTGAATATTTTTTTTAACTTCATAATGTTACCGCACATTCCAACGATTTTTCTGCAATTTTACTATAGAGGTAGATGTCCGTTGCTTCAGAATTGGCAACCATTTTCATATTTCTGTATTTTTCTGTAAACATTAACTCTCTGATCTTTGTTTCAATCACCTCTGTAGTAACAGGTGTTACGAATTCACTGTTTCCACCATTGTTTACGTGTTCCATACCTTCCCATTGTTCAAATACACAAGGTACCTTTGATGCACATGCCTGTTCCCAAAGTACTGAGTGCTGACCCGGAAAAAATACCAAATCCGCTGCAAAGAAATATTGATAGACAGCATCAGACTCAATCCATCCGATATAGATTATGTTCTGATTTTCAGACAACAGCTTATGAAACTCCTCCCGAACATCTTCATTTATACTTCCAAATATCAGCAGTTTTGCTCCTTTTATACGAGAAACAGCCTCCATCAATACATGGATTTTTTTACGCTGATCAATTTTTCCACCTGTAACGATCAAAAAATCAGACTCCTCAATCCCATATTTTTCTCTGAGATTTCGGCGAATCGTATTTCGATGTACAAAATCAATTTTTTCATCATCCGCACCCATAATTAATACATCTGTTTTATCACTTGGGATGCGATAATAATCCTCTGCATAGGTCTTTCTCCACGGGGTTACACCATAGACCCGGCTAACATAGGGAATTGATTTGCGGTTGACAAATCTTTGGAAAGCACGAAGAAATTTTCCTTTCATTCCTCCCGGATCATTACAAATGTTATAATCTATATGATTATCCTGAACGATTACACAATGTGGATTAATCTTATTCTTATATCGAATCACATCAAAAATAGTTGTGCCATGCAGACTATGATAAAAAATAAAGTCTGGCTGAATCTCCTTAAGATATTCAAACACAGGCAATCTGGAATTCATATTGGTCAATACAATATGCGGATACTGCTTTACTTTCACACGAATAACCCGCACACCATCATTCAATACATAATCGTCACAATCCGTTTCAACGATCTTTCCATCCTTATGCATCATGTTCGTGACAATCACAGTCACATCATGTCCTAACTTTTTTTGATATTTAGGAAGCAGATTATCCTGATACCCCCAATAATCGTTATAAGGCGCTCTCGGTGCTATGTGTACAATTTTCATAGACTTTCACATACTCCTCAAATTTTTCCTTTTTATTGAAACTTTTCGCTTTTTTTATACATGCTTCTTCCGAATAGGGATGTTCTGTGCAAATACGCTGTATTTCACGTTCCATTTCATCCATATCATCACAATCCACTACACTTCCGCAAGTTTTATCAATGATCTCCGGACTGCCGCCGGTTCGGAATGTCAATACAGGAGTACCACAAGCGAGCGATTCCATATTCACTGTCGGATAATTTTCTTCACGAGTCGGGTTTAAAAATAAATCTGCTGCCGTATAAATCTCTGCCAGTTCTTTCTGGTTTTGTGTTTTTTGGATCGATATCACATTTTGAGGCAGCATGACATCTGTTCTGTCATCTGTACCAACAAGAACAATCTGATAATGTTCATCCAACCGTTCTGCTAATTTTGAAAATACATCTAATCCTTTTCTCACTCCCCAGCCGAAAGAAACACCTAAAAGAATATATTTTTCCTTTGCAATACCATAACGCTCCCGAAAATCACTTGACGTAGGCCGAAATATCTCTAAATCAATTCCGTTATTGATAACTTTAACTGGATATTCTTTCAAGAACGACTGTTTTACTAACCGTGACAACCATTGGGACGGTGTTACGATCGTCATGTTTTTCACACTGGTAAACCATTGTTTTTTGAGATCATACATCCGTCTGGAATTGTCAATTCTGCTTTTTGGATAAGCATTGATTTGCGGGCAATGATGACAACCATTTTTCCACTTATCACACTTTACCATTGTAAAATGCGGGCATTGTCCGGTAAATGACCAACAGTCATGTAATGTCCATACCACTGAAACATTACTTTTTTTTATGTACTGAAACAGCATTGGCAAATTAATACAAAACTTGTGGAGATTATGCAGATGGATCACATCTGGCTGAAACTCTTCCAGCATATTGATCAGCTGTTTTGTTCCACCCCGGGAAAAACAACCATTTTTCCCTAATAATGAACCGAGATAATAGTGTATCTTATTTTCATGAAATGATCCAAAAACAAAATGATTGTCCGGCAGATTTGTTACGCCTTTTTGATTCTTATCAAATGGAATAGTTGAAAATGTTTTTGCTTCATGCCCCTCTTTTTTGGATGTTTCCGCAATTTGGAACATTATTTTTCCTGTACTTCCATAAGGAATCATATTTATTTGTGCAATTTTCATGTTATCACCTACTTCTACAACACAGTTTTTGGTATTGGGGAAGAAAAACGTACTCTCTCTCTTTTTTCCTGTCGAATGCCGCATACGCACAATCCCAACAAAAACAACAATAATTTTTCATCTAAATACGAACCTGACAGAAATAATTTAAAAAATGACGAAAATATCAGTACTAATATCAGTCCTTTTTTTCCTTCTTCTTTTGTCGCTTTATATCCTCGAAACAGAATAATGATCACTGCGATCAGAATCGCTGTTCCAAAAAACACTCCAAATTCTACCCATAATTCCAAAGCTATATTATGCGCGTAGTTTCCGGCCAATACTCTATCTGAACACACCCCATATCCAAAAAAAGGATTTTCTTTTATCGCATATATCAGTGTCTCCCTAATGATATCTCGTCCGCCTGAGATTGCCACTTCTCCTTCAAGCAATTTATCAAAAATGCGAACACTCAATCCAAATTCCTGTGCTTTTTCATACATCCACAAAATCGCAGCATTGTACCACGGACTTACCAGAAATCCACCTGCTGCTCCTGAAAGTATCATTGTTCTTACTGCTGTACCTTTCGAATTTTTCCCCATGATCACCAGCAGAGCGATTAAAACAAGATATAGCAATGCCGCACCACGGGTTCCCAGTGTCAACAAATAAAAACAGCCGATTGCAACACATACCAGATTCAATATATTTGTCCTTTTCACTGCATAATATGCAATCAAGCAACAATGAGGCAACACCTTATAAGCATGATCCATATCCCCCACATATTTTGATACCGCATCACTCATCGGCGTTTCAAATACCATTCTATATCCAATCGCAGCAACTAATGTAAGCATCGATACAAGATACATCTGGTAAATAATATGTTCTCTATCTTCTGCTTTGCCCAAACTCACTCCCACAAAATACAGCGGTAAAATTTTCACAACGAAACTTACTATATATCCGTCTAAATACACTTTCCCATCTTTATAAAAAAGCCATTCAATCACAAAAACAGCCACAATGGAAACTATTAGTAGAATATCTCCCCTATAAATCCGAAAATAAGGAAATGCTAAAAGGACTATTACAGCAAAAACAACTGTCAAAACAACATCCGGGTATCCACCAATCAGAGGAAAGCGCATGATTACTGCACGAATATATTGCAGCAAAATTCCCTGTGCCCAAATCCATAAAATCAGAAAATTAAACATATATTGTCTTTTTATTGTAAATTTCCCATCCATTTTCTTTTTTTTAACTTTCAAAATAAGATTCACTCCCACCTTTCCAACCTCTATGTTCTTTACTGACAGCTTATGGTAAACATTTGATATTTACGAGTGGAACCACAATCTTATTTTTTCCGGAACAAATGCTCCGTATATTGATGCCAAAGTTTTTTTTCGATAAGATTTAGAAAAATAAGACTTTTTCCATAGCCCCTTATACCCTTTGCTAAGAATACCGTCATAAAAATGATTTCTTTCCGATGGCCGTTTTACAGAATGCATAAAATTATTATTTGATGCCATCGCTTCGTTTTCTGACAAAAATTCATAAAAATCAAATCTATCCGATATATTTTCTGAAAGCTCATATCCCTTTTGATTGTTCACTCCAACAACAGAGATACCTTCATGAAATCTTTTTTTATACTTATTCCAAGAACCCCAAAAATCTCCTATTGTCAAATCTGCAACTCTTTCAGATGTTGCAAATCTACATTGATAACACGATTCTCGAAGGTTTATCCCATAAAAAAATGCACTAAAATATGCGGGAAGAATTGGACGTTTTTCACATAATTTTCCATTTTTCTCATAAATAATACAAGTCCGATGCTCGGATCCCCATCCGTCCCTACGCTTATCTCGAAAACGAATATCTTTTATTGTACCTCTTAGTCTTTCTTCCAAATATTGTTTGTATTTAAAAAACAACCCCGGAGACGGAACACCATGACACAATATTTCTACACAATAAAGATTCGAATAATCTTTATCAAGATATAATCGCAATGCTGCAATCTGACAAGCAGTCCCGGTAAACATCACAATATTTTCTGCCATTAGACGCCTCTGAATTTCTGAAAAACACTGCTCTGCCCTGCTCTGCACATATTTAGAACCGTACATTTTTTCTATATCTTGCATTTGATTGCTAAGTATGTGAATTGCTTCAAGTTCATCCGAATATATACAACCGCACACATAACCCCCAATGCTAATTATGTATTCAGCCAAAACGCCAAATACACCGCCAGAAGAACTTTTTAACAATATTTCTTTATTTTTAATAATTCCACAATAATAATTCCGCTCACATTTATTGTACAATAAATCTGCTGCAGAAGTTGTTGGGCAAGAACGTATACACAATCCGCATCCTACACATTTTGTAAAATCAATTTTAGGAAATCGAAAACCTTCTTCATCCTCACCCATCAATATACAGCCTTTGGGACATTTCTCTGCACATAATCCACATCCTGTACATTGTTTTTTATCAATTTGTTCAATTGTATTTTTCATTTTTCCATCCATACGTTACACTTTCAAATTGTCATGATAAAATCCAACAATTTTTTTGCCTGTTTTAAATTCGTTTTTTCTGTCATAACGAACTCTTTCGCCTTACTGCCAAATTCATGATGGGTTTGTTCACTTCTTCTAAGGATATCCTGCAATGTTATTAACATTCCTTCTTCTGACTCATCATCAAAAAAATAAACGTATGGATAATAATCCTGCGTCATTCCCGGAAGCCTTGTTGTACATAGCGGAGTTCCAGAAGCCATACATTCCATTGTTTTTGATGGAAAAGAATATTTCACATATTCAGCATCTGTTAGGCGAGGATTTAAAAGTAAAGTTGCTTTTAGCTGATTCTCTACAATTACCGAATTAGGCTGAACACCATAATATTTAACATTTGGGATTTTCCTAACAAGTTCATTCAAATCTTGCTGATAATTTCCATCCCCATAAATATGCAGTTCCCAATCACTAAAATTTCCTCGTACAAATGCTTTCACAAGTCTTTCAATCCCAAATTCTTTGTGAATCCCACCTGCATACATTGCAATCTTAGGTTGAATTTTATCTGATAATTGATTCTGTCTTTGCTCCATTTTACTATCACAATGACCTTCTAAAACAATATAAGGTTTACCTTTTTTATTAACTACGGAATTCATTGCATCTGTCAGAAAAAGATATGCATCATATTTTCCCAGATTTCTTGCAGCATTCTTTTCTGCAAATTCATTAATTTTACGCCTTATAATTGAATAGTTTTTTTGTCGTGCACCAGATGTATATCCTGGTACATCTGTCACAATACCTACTACCGGTATACCATACTTTTTCCCGCTCGTTCTGGCTGCATTAGCAAGCGACTGATTTAAAATGTCACATATAATAACACAGTCCTTTTTTGTTCGGTAAATTTTCTTAATATTTTTCTTTGCCTGAACAATTCTTGTCCACTGACGTAAAACCGGAAAATTAATAAAAGCATCATATATATATTGAATTTTATTGATTGTTTCTTTTTCTCCTTTAAAGAACACTTTTTTTGTCCACTGTCGATTCACCGGAAAAGCAGAAATCGCAAAAAGAGAACCGTCCAGATTCTGAGCAATTCCTTCCATCAAAAGACAATGGTATTTTTGTGCCTGAGGGAGTTTACGAGTAATTCCTTTTTCTCTCAGTTCATTAAATTTTTCATCTGAGCAACTGCTCGACAAATAGATAATATCCATAACTAACTTTCCTCCATCTCAGAGAGTGCTCTTAACAACGCAGCTCCGGATTCTTCTCTAAAATTTTCAAGCACTTGATTTACGGAAAAATAATCAATCTTAGTTTCTAGCTGAACTAATTCTTCATAACCATGTATCACTCTATTTTCAAGTCCTACATACTCTAGTAAATCATTAATTCTCGCATTCGTTTGCTCACCCGGAAGAAGTGTTGCAAATTGTTTCTGAAACATCAACGAAAACATTGTTGCATGAAAAGATGCTGAAAGCACAAACTCTGCATGGAGTATATATCCAAGTATTTCTTCTGGACCTGCATCCTTAATAAAATAGTCACAATCACATTTCTTCTTAAATCCACAAATATGTACAATTTTCAATCCCATTTTTTTTGAAAGAACATTGATTGCTTGATTAAGAAGTTCACCTGAATCTGCAAGATACATTACCGCATATGGCTCACTAATTTGAGGTTTTACCGCAATAGTTTCAAATTCTTTTTTTTCTAACAATCCAACAGGATCAATCACATGTTTCACTGAAACTGTTACATATCTTTGAAGTAAAGATACTGTACTCTGTTCTCTAAGCATGATTTTCTGAAAATTTTCTATTAATACTGCAATTTTTTCAAGTTCTTTCTCAGAAAAATTATCTCTCCCCATGCTGGTACCATAAGCAAGTTTTTTAATACTGTCAGTAAAAACTAATTTATAAGCATCATCATTGCCACAAGGATGATAATTATTCCAAAGTTGATCACCACCTGCAATAAAAATATGGTTACTATCTCGGTAATACTCTTTCAGCTCTGCAATACTGCTAAATTGCTTATCCGTCAAACTTTCATGTTCAGAAATAAACGTTTCAAATTTTTTCTTTCTTTTTGAATATTGAACAAAATTCAATGCTCGTCCCACAACAGTCTTCAACTTATTTCTTCCCAAATCATAATATGCCGGTCTATAATCAATAATCTCTGTTTCATATCCATTCATCTCGAGAAAACGAGCAAGAGCATATGCCTGAAAAACAGATCCAAAATTGTGTATATGATGAATTGTAAGAATAGAACACTTCATTTTTTATTTCATATCCTTTCACTGTATTTCTTGAAACATTAACATGAATGCTTTACAAAAGCCCATATTATACGATTTATGTCGTCTCAAAGCATCCTGTAAACACAGAAGCCACCACCATCTTCTTGACAATGTTCGAAAAAGAATGCCTTGATCTCTAATATATTTTTCGTCATATCCGTTATTCCAACTGGATACCCGCTCCTCTGTTAAAGTTCCTATGTATTCTGGTACAGCAACGATTTTTAATTTATTTTTTAAGCAAGCATTTAAGAATATATTATCCTCTCCATGACAATGCTCCGTCCCGCCTCCAAAACACTGATTAAAATAAATACCATGTTTTTTTACACTGGAAAGCCGCACCGCAACTCTCGCTGTTCCGTATCTAAGATAATTCAAATATCCGACTTTAGATTTCTTTTTGATCAGTTTACGTGTAACAACCTTTTCCCTAAGATTAAAAACAAGTACATCCGCATCCGGATTATCCCGAAATGCATTTTCAATCACTTCAACATAATTGTCTTCATAAACCATATCATCATCCGCAAAAAGGCAAACATCTGCATCTGCTCTCATTAATGCATTGTTTCTGTTAAGACCAACACCTTTTTCGGCAAAGCTCAAATATTGAATGTATTGATCACCGATATTAAATTTTTCTACCGAATTAAAACTGCACTGGTTTCCAACAATCGCATCTGTTTTAATATTCATTTTTTCAATCAGCGAATGATCTTCCTGATTCATCGCTGCTACCAGCACTTGAATTTTCATTTTTTTTTCTCTCTACATATTTAAATTTTTTATAAAATCCAAAAACTAAATTTCTTCCGGTATTTACCAGACTATGTATTACGCTCAATTTTTCTGCTTCTCTAAACAGTTTATAATGCCAGCCGATCATCGTTTTTATACTATGAGTGCTGACACTGCCTTTTCTCCCTTTGCGATATTGTGCAAGACATTCATCTAACAGATAACAATCCGCTTTTTGACACACTTTCAGCCACATAGCATAATCATTGTTCTTTTTTATATCTTCTATCTGAATTAAACCAATCTGATCCGCATCATACATAACCGTCAAACATCCCGGCCAACAATAATTATACATTCCTGTTTTTGTCACTTTTCGAGGTCCCGTCACTCTCACGCCAGTCCATTTTCCATCAACATCGATTTCTTCATAATTTGTATAAGAGAAAAAGTAGCTATTTATTTTCATAAATGAGATCTGCTTTTCTAGCTTCTCCGACATCCACAAATCATCACTGTCCAAAAAAGCAATCCATTTCCCTTTTGCCATTCTCAATGCTGTATTTCTGGAAACTGCTGCTCCACTATTTTTTCCAGTTTTATAATAATGAATTCTAGCATCTGAAAGACAAGTTTTTACAACCTCATCTGTATTATCGTCAGAACAATCATCCACAATAATCAATTCCCAATTTTTATAAGTTTGTGCCATCACAGACTCAATTGTTTGCATAATATATTTCCCAGTATTAAAAGATGGCATAATAATTGAAACTAAATCGTTCATTTTACACTCCCTCTTCTGTACTCTTTACTCAACGAGCAAATACTAACACTTACTAATTTTACTTTTATGGACTGAGCCACATCTTATAAAAACAACCTTCTCAATTTCTCTTATTGATAGTATAAATACCTTCAAATCAATATGATCGCTGCCGTTCAACTACATATTTTGAACATCGGCAAAATTAATTTTATATAAATAATCATCCATGTACCGCCTCATTCCGACATAACTCTTCCATAATATAAAAAGGTATACTAATCTTTTATAAACAGATTCTTAATCCTTTAATAATCGCTTCGCTTCTCCTTGTTTTTTTAAATACTCTTCTTCACTAACTTTTCCATTTTTTAACAACCAATCACCATAATCATATGATGTCGCATTTTCACCATCTGTAATCCCTTCCTGCTTAACAAATGCAGTTTTAACTGTTTTTAAAATAATCTGCAAATCTTCTAAAAATGTGACTTTTTCGATATATTTCAAATCCCATTCCAGTTTATCTTCCCATTTAATGGCATTTCTTCCATTTACCTGTGCCAATCCTGACAATCCCGGTTTTGCAGTATGACGCATTCTCTGTTCCTTCGTCATAAAGGTCATGTCTCTAACCAACTGCGGTCTTGGTCCAACTACAGAAAGAGTTCCATTTAAAATATTCAGTGCTTCCGGAAGTTCGTCAAGACTAGTACTTCTCAGCCATTTTCCAAAAGAAGTTAACCTGACTTCATCGGAAAGAAGTTCTCCATTTTCATCCCGTTCATCTGTCATTGTACGGAATTTATACATCTTAAAAATCGTTTCTTTTCCTTCTTCATTTACCATTCCCGGACGATCCTGAGTAAATAACACCGGACTTCCTAACTTCACTTTTACCAAAATTGCAACCACTATGTACAATGGACTAAAACAGATCAATGCTGCCAATGCACAGAGGATGTCCACGATACGTTTTATATATTTTTCGTAAATCCCCCTTTTACGCATCGGTAATTTTTCGACTGCAGTTGCTACATACTGATTCTTTTTTGCATTCTGTTTTGCTCCTAAAACTATAATTACAGCAACGATAAAAAATGCACATACTAATTCGCTCATCAACTTTCGTATCTCCCTAACATCCGCTTTTTCGTTTCTTGATTACTAATCGAAACATCTGTGAATTATTTTGATAATTCGATCCTGTTCTTCCGGTGTCATTTTATTATCACTTGGCAAACATAAGCCTCTTTCAAAAATATCCATACCTACATCTACACAGCCACCTTCAATATAAGCATTGGTTCTCGCTCTGCCGCTGCCATCACGAACAACAAACGGATTCATACGATAAATTGGCTGCATATGCATCGGTTTCCAGATTGGACGGCCTTCTGCATTGATGCTTGCAATGGCTTCTAATATCTCCGTCGGACAGCTCTTTCCAGATTCACCGATAAATAAAGAATCCTGTTCACCTCTGACTTGCTTGCACATAGCTTCTTTTTCAATGATCAGACAACTCAGCCAGAAATTCGGTTCACTGTTCTTCTCATCATAAGGATTCATCTGTATCGGAAGGTCTTTCAGACCTTCTTTGTAACGCATATAAATCGCTTTCTTTTGCGCAATATGCTCTTCCAAATGAGGAATCTGATTACGTACAACCCCTGCGATCACATTGCTCATACGATAGTTATACCCCAGTTCCTCATGCTGATACCATGCAGCACGTTCTCTGGACTGTGTTGACCATTTGCGAACTTTATCTGCTGCTTCTTTGCTGTCAGTCAACAGCATACCGCCTGCCGAACCGGTAATGATCTTATTTCCATTGAAAGAAATCGCATTATACGTACCAAACACCCCTGTCTGAACCCCTTTATAAGTTGCTCCTAAAGATTCTGCAGCATCTTCGACGATCACTGCACCGTGTCGAGCACAGATTTCCCGAATTTCATCAATTTTTCCTGGTATTCCATACAGATGTGCTACTACAACGATCTTAATTTCCGGATAAATTTCAAATGCTTTCTCCAGTGCCACCGGATCCATATTCCAAGTATCATACTCTGTATCAATGAATACCGGAATACCTCCTTCATAGACGATTGGATTTACCGTAGCATCAAAAGTCATATCACTGGCTGCTACAAGCTTCTGTGAAAGCGTACCTGTCCCCGGAGCTGGTTTCCCATATACCATTTCCCCTGCCAGTTTCATTGCCAGATGCAGGGCAGCAGTACCTGCGGAAAGAGCAACTGCATACTTACATCCCACCTTTTCGCAGATCTGTTTCTCTACTTCATTAATATTGGCTCCTACCGTAGACATCCAATTCGTTTTATACGCCTCCATTACATAATCCATGGAATCTGGATACATGGTAGGTGAAGACAGCCAGATTTTTTTTTCAAATTTTTCGTAATTATTATCAGGATTAAACATTTTTTATTCCCTCTCTATTCTTCTACAATCAACAGAAATGTTTCAATATTGGATTTTATTCCGTTTTCATTCAGCGCCCAGATCTGAATCGGATAACTTCCCGGGCAGCTCATATCATACTCGCCTTGTGCATGAAGACTCCGGGTCAGATCACTTCCATCGGTATCCATTGCACTTTCTACATATCTCATCAGATTAAATCCGGCTCCGACTTTTAATGTCACTGTATTCTGCACCATACGAAGTTCCGGTTTTGCAAGGTTCTCGTCCTCTGCGGTATCTTCTTCCGGCTGTTCTGCTTTCTGATATCCTATTTCTCGTTTCAGTTTTCCAATGTTGTTGGCACGATCCTTTGCACAGTAAACTACCACGGCATGATCTTCATCAGTTACATAAATTTCATCTATTCTGACACTATTTGTAACATCACCATCACACGCATCTTCTGCATAGATTCCCTGCAAAAGGATTTCTTCGGACTCTCCTTCGGTATAGACCAGTTTCTTTTCCTCCGTGCAGCTAAGCACTGGTGCTGTTCTGTCTTCTTGATACATCCCAAATCCTGCTACTGCTACCAGCACAACACACCCTGCTGCAAGTATCATATTTATTATCGATTCTTTCATAATCATTCCTCGCTTGTATAGCATCCGCTGTAATAATTTTTATAATAAATGCTGCCTTTGATATTTACTTTGTTCAGTACAACTCCTAAAATTCTGCATTCTGCTGTTTCCAACTGCTTTTTGATTCTCTGAGCCATTTTATAACTAACACTTTCTGCCGCTATTACCAAAGCAACTCCATCCGAGAGTTTTCCCGGAATCAAAGCATCCACAACACTTCCCAAAGGCGGACAATCAATGATAACATAATCATATATCGTTCGCATTTCTTTTAAAAATGCTGCAAATTTTTCTTGTGATAAAAGTTCTGATGGATTTGGTGGAACCGGTCCAGCCAAAATCATATGCATTCCCTGAATATTTGTCTCACTTATCGCTTCATCTTTACCACACTGTCCTGATAAATAATGCGAAAGTCCCTTTTTTACATTTTTAATCTTATAACGTCCTGCCATGGTTGATTTACGCATATCTGCATCTACGAGAAGTACCTTTTTTCCATTTTCCGCAAAAGCTACTGCAAGATTCATTGCCACATTGCTTTTTCCTTCGTTCGGTATACAGCTGGTAATTGAAATGACCTTTACATCTTCACCTGTGAATTCAATATTGGTACGCAATGTTTTATATGCTTCTCTTCTATGAACACCCATTTTATCTATCTGATCAATCGTAATCATCTGCATCGTTCTTTTCCTCCACTCTAGTGCTTATTCCCTCGCTTTTTTTCTTTCAGACTTTTGTTCCGCTCTTTTTTAAGTACAGAATCTACAGGAATTGTTCCCAGCACACCAAGTCCAAGATAGCGTTCCACATCCTCTTGTGTACAAATCGTATCATTAAAAACAAACATCACTGTATAAATACCGCAGGCAAGCACTGCTCCCAGCATACCGCCGAGAATCGTGTTTCGCATCAAGTCCGATTCGGAGCCTGTTTCCGGAAGATTCGCCTTTTCCACAGTGATCACTTCGCCTACACCCATAATTCCCACAATTTTCTGACTGGAAACTTCCCTAACGGAATCCGCAATATCCTTTGATAAGTACGGGTCTGTACTCTGAACTGTAATTTCTACAATTCTTGTATCTTCCGGAACACTTACCGACACCATATTTTTTAATGTTCTATAACTGATTTTAAGCTGCAGATCATGAATTACCGTTTCCAGTACACTTCTTCCCTTCACAAGTACTTCATAATCTTTCGTCATCAAGTTTCCTGTTTGAAGATTACTGTAATTGGTTGCCTCTTTCTGCTGACTGTTTACATAAACACTTGTCTTAGATACATAAGTATCCGTCTGCAAATACATTGCTGCACACAAACCAAGTAATGCACAAAACAAAACAGATAAACAGACTGTTTTCCACTTTCCTACTAAATGAAACATCAGCTCTTTTAAATCAATTTCTATCTCGTCTTCAATTCTATAATTGTTTTCTCTTTCCATTGTCCCTTTTCTCCTAAATTATTTCGTTATCAATCAACTTCTGTGCATTTTCATAAAACAACTTTCTGATTTCTGAATTTCCCCATTTTTTCACGAACCAATCGTCACCTTTTCCAAACTGCGGTGGTCTTTTTTGGATATCATGGGCATCTGTTGCAAGAAACTGTATCATTCCATCCCTAAGCATAGATTTCACAAATTGTTTTCTTTTCCAATCAAAGCATGTCGATAAACTTCCAGTATTTACTTGAAAATAAGCTCCCATATCTGCAAGATTCATCAACGACTCTGGTGAATTTACTAAATTTTCATATCTCTCCACATGTGCTATGACCGGGTTATATCCTGCACTTAAAAACTGATATACTGCATTTTGCATTCTCTTACGATCCGTATCTACAGAAAATTCTATCAATACATAATCTGTTCCTGCTAACGTAAGACAATCTCCTTTTTTCAATTCTTCTAGAAGATCATGTGTATAATACAACTCATTTCCCGCATGCAGCTGAACCGGAATTTGTGCCTCTTCAGCAGCTACACGAAGTTCTTCTACTGCTTTTAAAACCGTTTGGGGATCTGATCTTCCTTTTCGATAATGGTAATGCGGAGTGGCTATAATCTGTACGATTTCATGTTCTGCAGCAATTTTCAGCATTTGCAGAGACTGCTCTTTTGTTTTCGCTCCATCATCAATTCCCCAAAGAATATGACTATGAATGTCTATTTTTTTCATTATTTATCCCAACATTTTGCATCATTTTATTTATGACAATCTATTTTCTGCCACGATGCATCATTATATTATATCATTTGCAATCCATTTCGTCTATAATTCACAAAAAAAACCATATAATTCTAACAAATTATATGGTTTTACAAACTTAATATTATCTATTTAATTTTTTGAATAAAATCCAACTTACAGCACTCTTACTGCTTTGGTCGGTGTATTGTAATACATGCTTGAGATCACAATTCCTGTTTTTGCACTCTGTGCATGCACAACCTGTCCATTTCCGATATACATAGCTACATGATGAATGTTCTTTCCGCCGTAAAAGATCAGGTCTCCCGGCTGTACTTCCGAAAGATCTACTCTGGTTCCGCAGTTTGCCTGTGCTTTCGATGAATGCGGAAGTGAAATTCCATAATTTGCAAACACTGACATGGTAAATCCGGAACAGTCTGCACCTTTGGTCAGGCTTGCGCCGCCCCATTTATATGGGTTTCCCACGAACTGACGAGCATATTCACAGACTGCCATCTGCACATCTGTGACTCCTTTTCCGTAACGATACTCTGTCATCGTCAATGCTGTTTCAAATTCTGCTCCGCTTTCCATCAGGGAAGCAGCTTTTTCATTGGCAGTAATTCCTGTCAGAAGATATTCTCCGCTGATATAACCAGTCACATCCCCTGACTGAATCTCAAACCAGTCTGCTTCTGTCGATACGACTTCACAAACGGCATTGGTTTCTATCTTTCCTACGATCTCTGATTCTGTATTTGCCTCGCTGCGAATATTAATATAGCCGCTTTCTGCATCTACGATTCCGAGAACGGTATATCCTTCTACCACAGACGGTGCCACTGCACTTGCCAGTACCACTTCATCTTCTACCTGTTCCATGGCTGTTGCCACACCTGCACTGACTACCTGAGAAAGTTCTGTCGCATTCGCTTTCATGGACGGTACGGTTAAAATTCCTGCACACGCAAGTACCAGGACTGTATTTTTAATCACTGTAAGATTCATAAATATCCCTTCACAACTTTTACATTTTTCCATTGTTTTTGTTACAAAATTGTTACATTCCATTAACTAATTATAACGACATTTTGTATTTTGTCAAGAACAATCCATGAAAAAGCCTTTTCAAAGGGATTTTTTCTTATGACACAGACAGGCTCTTTTTTTCTTTTTCCTACACAAAAAGCCGCTGATTTTCGATCAGCGGCTTTGCTTCCTATCTTTATGATTATTTAATTTTCTTTAATGGTTCTAAGTACTGTTCTCTGCGGTTCATCTGTTCTGCAATGTAAGACTGATCTGCAGATGCGTGAAGTTTCTGCAGATATGCATGATGATTTTTCATAATCTCTTCATCATCTTTTGCCAGAAGCAGCATTGCAATGTTTGAACACTGATCTGCAGTCCGTTCAAAGTAAGTCAGCATATCCATAAAAATCAGACCGGTATTGATCGCACATGCTCCGGAACAGAGACGATCTGTATGACGTTCTTTTAAGAGCAGTACCATGTCATCAATAACTTCTTCCAATGGTTCAATTCTGCGAACCAGATATTCATTATCAGAGCCAATGGCTTCCACAGTCAGACGAAGGATTTCCTGAATGGCATCGGTAATGATTGCCAGTTCTTTTTTTGCAGTATTGGAGAAGAGCAGTTCCTGATCACTTGCTTTCTTTGCCATTTCATCAAAGTTTACTGCATAATCACCGATCCGTTCTACGTCACGGATACAGCGCATCAGCACGCTTCGCAGACGGTTGTCGCTGTCAGCTTCAATATAACCGGATAATTCGATCATATAGTTATCAGCTCTGTCGGTAAATACGTCCAGACGATTTTCGTTTTCCTGAATCTTTTCTGCACGTTTTTCATCGTATTTCACAAACTGTTCTAAGCTCAGTGCTAAGTTTTCTTTTGCTGTTTCTGCCATGCTGGAAGCGACCTTTGCTACACCGCCAAGGGCTACTGCCGGTACTCCCATCAGCTTTTTGTCCAGACCTGCCAGTTCCGGATAAACAGTCACATCTACTTCATCATCTTTTACTACTTTGCATGCGATCCATACAAGGAAGTTCGTAAATGGAAGAAGCAGAACTGCAGTTGCAAGGTTAAAGATCGTCTGGAAATCAGCGATCACACCGCTGTCAACAACGCTTTCCCAAAGTCCTGAGAATCCACCCATAGCACGGATCACACTCATAACGATCATAAATATAACCGTTCCGATACTGTTAAATACGATGTGTACCACTCCGGTACGTTTTGCATCTTTTGAAGAACCGATGGAACAGACCATTGCAGTCGTTACACAGGTACCTAAGTTAATTCCCATGATGATCGGATAAACCAGTTCAAAGGTCATTGCTCCGGTAGAGGATAATGCCTGCAGGATACCGACCATTGCGGAAGAACTCTGTACGATAACTGTCAGTACAAGTCCTGTGATGATACCCAACAGTGGCATCTCACTGAAACGGGATAAAATATCTTTAAACGCCTGTGACTGTGATAACGGATCTACAGCATCTGTCATAGAAATCAGACCCATAAACAGGATACCAAATCCCATGGCGATCAGACCGATATTTTTTGCTGATTCTTTTTTTACAAACATGATCAGGATAATACCAATGATCAATGCTACCGGTGCAAGAAACTCCGGTTTAAAGAACATTAACAGGGAACCGCCTGAAGATTCAATATCCATCAGACGAAGCAGCTGTGCTGTTACTGTGGTACCGATATTGGCACCCATAACAATACTGACTGCCTGACGCAGGTTTAAAATGCCTGCACCGATCAGACCGACCGTTAATACGATCGTTGCGGTGGAACTCTGGATCACTGCCGTTACAAGGGCACCTGTCAGAACTCCTAATACTACATTATGTGTCAATTTTCCGAGAACATTTTTTAAAGCTGTTCCTGAGCCCTGCTTTAAGCCATCGCCCATGATCTCCATACCGTAAAGGAACATGGCAAGTCCGCCAAGAAGTTTTACGGCCATCATAATTATGTCCATCGTGTTTTCTCCTTTTTTCTCTTTGCATGATAAAAGCGTACGCTAATCTACCAATTAACATACGCTTTACATGCATTTTACAACATTTTCCGATTACTTACAAGCACTTTCGACGTTCTTAACATACATTTTACATTCAGACACATTCTGAGCCAAATATTCTCTTCCCCACAGAAGATCCTTTTCCAACTGTTCTTTTAGTCGATCCAATGTTTCAAACTTCTGTTCCGGTCTTTCAAATGCAAAGAACTCCACACGGACTTCCCGATCATATAGATTTCCGTTAAAATCAAACAAATGGGTCTCAATCCCTTTGCGTTCTTTTCCGCTGATGGTTGGCTTTACCCCTACATTGGTGATGCCGTAAATTTTCTTTCCGTCAAAACTCGTCCTCGTCAGATACACTCCGTTCGGCGGAAGGATTTTTTCCTCCTCTGCCAGAAGATTCAGCGTAGGAATCCCCAAAGTTCTGCCGATCTGATGTCCATATACCACACTTCCGGATACATAATAAGGAAATCCTAACAGTTTTTTGACCGTTTCCATCTTCCCGCTCTTCAGCATTTCTCTGATATACGTACTGCTGATCTCTTTTTCGTCCAGACATTCTTTTTCCAGCACTTCTACTTCATAGCCGTAAACCGGAGCCAGCTTCTGCAGCAGCAGGATATCGCCTTTCCTCTGATGTCCATAACGAAAATCCGGTCCTACTGCGATATATTTTGCATGCAGCTGCCCTATCAGAATCTCTTCTATGAATTTTTCTGGCGGCATCTGAATGATCTGAGGTACAAAGGGACATTCGATCATATAGTCAATTCCTTTTTCTTCCAGCAGCTGTTCCCGCTCCTGTTTGGTTAGGATCGTATGCTCTTTTTTCCCCTGAAATACATTTCCGGGCATCTGTCCAAAGGTAAATACAACACTTTTCAGACCTTCCCTTTGTCTGGTCTTGATTCTTTCCAGCAATTTCTGATGTCCTCTGTGGACACCGTCAAATTTTCCAAGGGTTACTGCACTGTCTTCTGAAATCCAGAAGTCCAGTGTATTCTCAATTATTTTCATAAAACATTTTTACAGGTTTAAAATCTCTGCGTTCTGCGGAATATTCATAAATTCCGATAAATACGCCTTCTGAATCATAAACCCGAAGCCTTTCCGCGGTTTCCGGAAGTTTCTGTTCCAACATCCGTGCTTCAATGCGATTTCCGTTGTGTACAACTACATCAAATGCCGGATCTGTCTGCACTTTCGGATCATTTTCAAACAGTTCATCTACAGAAATAATCTTTTCTTCTGCCAATCCTTCTTTTGCCAACTGGTCAATCTCTGAAAGTTTTAAGGAATCCTTTAATTCAAAAATCCCGACTTTTGTACGAAGAAGCTGTTTCATACAGCCTCCGCAGCCCAGCATTTGCCCAATATCATGACAAAGGGTTCTAATATAGGTTCCTTTTGAACAATGGACGCTCATACGTACTTCCGGAAGATTGACTTCCAGAATCTCAATCGAAAAGATCTGTACCGTTCTTGCCTTCCGTTCTACCGTTTTTCCTTCTCTGGCAAGCTCATAAAGCTTTTTGCCGTTAACTTTCAGTGCTGAGTACATCGGCGGAACCTGTGCATAGGTTCCTACAAAAGAAAGAATCGCTTTTTTCACCGTTTCTTCATCCGCAGTAACCGGTAATTCTTTTAATACCTGTCCTGAAGTATCCTGTGTATCCGTCTCTGTTCCCAGAAGCAATACTGCTTCATAAATCTTATCTTTATCTGTCAGAAGATCACATACTTTGGTCGCTTTTCCGATGCAGACGGGCAGTACACCTTCTGCATCCGGATCCAGTGTTCCGGTATGACCGATCTTTTTCGTTCGTAAGATTCCGCGAAGTTTGGCCACTACATCAAACGAGGTAAATCCTTTTTCTTTATATACGTTGATAATTCCGCTTTTCACGATCATTTCTCCTACAGCTGTGCTTTGATCTGTACTTCCAGCTTTTCTAAAATCTGTGACACCGTTCCGGTCAGCTCACAGCCTGCTGCTTTCACATGACCGCCGCCGCCGAACATTCCTGCAATTTCACTTACATTGACCGCACCATTGGAACGCAGACTGACTTTAAATCGTCTCTGTTCTGCAGTTTCTTCTGATACGCTGCCATCGGACAGTTCATAAAGAAAGACTGCCACTTCCGCCCCTCTTGTATAACGCAGCTGGCTGACAATTCCATCCAGTTCCTTCGGTGTTACACCAAAGACAGCCAGATCTTCTCTCGTAACAACACCTGCTACGATCTTTCCATCTGCCAAAAGAACACTTTCCATTAATGTTTTTCCAAGGATTCGATTCTGGGCATAAGATTTCTGATAAAACGTCTCATCAATGATCCGGCTTGCTTCGATTCCGGTTTCCAAAAGATCTGCTGCTGCACGCAATGTCTTGGCAGAGGTATTAGAATACTGGAAAATTCCCGTATCATGAGCCATTCCTAAATATAAGCAGGATGCGATATCTTTCGTCAGACGTTCTTTTCCGATCAGATCATATACAATCTCCGCCGTCGCACTGGCATCACTGACGATCAGATGATTGTCTGCAAAACCCTGATTGCTGACATGATGATCGATTCCAATGGTTCTCTTCGCACGATCGAAATATCCGATATATGCACCGTGACGTTCCCGATCTGCACTGTCTAAGGAAACACAAAGGTCATAATCCACCGCTTCTTCCCAGTCATGCACGATTTGATCTGCATTTTTTAACATCAGAAATTCCGGCATAAAGTCCTGTAAATAAACTTTAGCCGAAATTTCCGGATAATAAGTCTCTATATAATTATATAATGCCAGACAGGAACCAATGCAGTCGCCATCCGGTCGGATATGACCTAAGATGGCAACTGTTTTTACTCCCTGCAGTTCTTGATTCAGATTAATCATCGGCTTCACCGGCATTGGTATCGCCGTCATTTGCCCGCACATCGTCAATCATCTTTGACATTGCCACACCATATTCAATGGACTGATCTACGACAAATTTGATTTCCGGTGTATTTCTCAAATTAACGCTTCTTGCAAGTTCTCTTCTGATATAGCCTTCTGCGCTTCTTAAACCTGCCAGCGTATTTTTCTGAGCTTCTTCATCTCCCAGAACACTGATATATGCCTTTGCAGTTTTCAGATCCGGTGCAACTTCTACTGCAACAACAGTGGTCATTGGGCTGATTCTCGGATCTTTGATCTCTCCACGGATAATATTGGAAAGTTCACGCTGAACTTCCATATTGATCCGTGTATTTTTAATACTGTTTTTTCTCATCTATTTACTCCTATCGTGGAACTTCCACCATGATATAAGCTTCTACGATGTCCAGTTCCTGAATTTCATTGAATTTTTCAAATACAAGACCGCATTCATATCCTGCTTTTACTTCTTTTACGTCATCTTTGAAACGTTTCAGAGAAGCCAGAGGACCTTCGAAGATCTGTTTTCCTTCACGAGTGATTCTGACTGTACAGCCTCTCTGGAAGGTACCGTCAAGTACATAAGAACCTGCAATATTACCAACGCCGGATGCTTTGAAGATCTGACGGATTTCTGCATGACCGATCACTTTTTCTTCATAAACCGGATCCAGCATACCTTTCATCGCACGTTCCACATCTGCGATCGCATCATAGATGACACGGTAAAGTTTTACTTCTACTTTATCACGTTCTGCGTTTGCCTTTGCTGTAACATCCGGTCTTACGTTAAATCCGATAATAATTGCTCCGGAAGCACTTGCCAGCATAACGTCAGATTCATTGATTGCACCAACACCGCCGTGGATCACACGAACTGCTACTTCTTCGTTAGACAGCTTCATTAAGCTCTGTTTTACGGCTTCTACAGAACCCTGAACGTCTGCTTTGATGATCAGTTTCAGTTCTTTTAAGTTTCCTGACTGAATCTGTGAATACAAATCGTCTAAAGACATGGTCAGTTTTGTATCTTCGATCATCTTTTCTCTTCCGCGGGCAATGAATGCTTCTGCCATAGATCTTGCTTCTTTTTCTGATTCTGGTGAGATTACGATATCGCCTGCTGCAGGTACATCTGAGAAACCAAGGATTTCTACCGGAGTCGATGGTCCTGCTTCTTTGACACGGCGTCCCTTATCATCGATCATCGCACGAACTTTACCATGAGCGCATCCTGCAGTGATCGCATCTCCTACACGAAGAGTACCTTTCTGTACAAGAACAGTTGCAACCGGTCCTTTTCCTTTATCCAGCTCTGCTTCGATTACAAGACCACGAGCTCTTCTCTTTGGATTTGCTTTTAATTCCATCATTTCTGCAGTTAAAAGTACCATTTCCAGAAGATTTTCGATTCCTTCACGTTTCTTTGCAGAAACCGGCACACAGATGGTAGATCCGCCCCAGTCTTCCGGAATCAGTTCATGTTCTGCAAGTTCTTTCATAACACGATCCGGATTTGCTGCTTCTTTATCCATTTTGTTGATTGCAACGATCACTTCAACGCCTGCTGCTTTTGCATGACTGATTGCTTCGATGGTCTGCGGCATAACACCGTCATCTGCTGCTACTACAAGGATTGCAATATCTGTAGAATTTGCACCACGCATACGCATTGATGTAAATGCTTCGTGACCCGGTGTATCTAAGAATGTCAGTTTCTGTCCGTTGATATTTACAGTGTAAGCACCGATATGCTGTGTAATACCGCCTGCTTCTCTGTCTGTTACGTTCGTATGACGGATGGCATCCAGTAAGGAAGTTTTACCATGGTCAACGTGACCCATAACGCAGACTACCGGTGGTCTTGAAACCAGTGTATCTTCTGCATCTTCTACGTCTTCTAAGAATTTTTCGATTACATCTTCTACTACTTCTGCTTCCGGTTCGAAGTTGTATTCCATTGCGATTTCTCCGGCCTGTTCAAAATCAAGCTCAGTATTGATGGTCATGATCTTTCCTGCAAGGAACATTTTCTTGATGATCACAGATGGCTGCATTTTCATCTTTTCTGCAAGATCCTGTACGGAGATTTTTTCAGGAATCTGGATTGTTTTTGGTTCATTATCATCCTTTTTCACTTCCTGAACAGCTTTTACCGGTTTCTGGAATTTACCGGCTTTGTTCATTTTTGCTTCTTTTTCTTCGAACTTATCTACAACTTTCTTGTTAGATCTTGCCTGCTGATTCTGATTGTGTCTGTTTTCACTTCTGTTCTTTTCTAATGTCTTTTCCTGTACGCCCATATCACGGCCGCCGCTCTGTCTGCGGTTTCCACCCTGTCTGCTGTCGTTTCTGTCATTGTCTTTGTTAAATGGACGTCTGTCATTGTTCTGACCATCTTTATTAAATGTTTTTCTGTCTCTGTTCTGACCATCTCTGTTAAACGGTTTTCTTTCTCCGTTCTGACCATCTCTGTTAA